>CAXSHI010000004.1:0-63766 GCA_964236755.1 uncultured Acetobacteraceae bacterium | reverse complement strand
GTGCGCTACGCCGAGCCGGTGACGGCGCGCGGCTTCGTGTTCATGGACACGCCGGGCTACGACCCGGTGGCGGCGACGGGCCAGGTGGCGGGGGGTGCCAACCTCGTGTGCTTCACGACCGGGCGCGGCAGCGTGTTCGGCTGCAAGCCGTCGCCGTCCATCAAGCTCGCGACCAACACGCCGATGTTCCAGCGCATGGAGGACGACATGGACATCAACTGCGGCACCATCCTGGACGGGGAAGAGACCGTGCAGGAGTGCGGGCGGCGCATCTTCGAGATGATGATCCGGACGGCAGGCGGGGAGCGCACCAAGAGCGAGTCGTTCGACGCGGGCGGGGCGGAGTTCGCGCCATGGGTGATCGGCGCGACGATGTAGGCCCGTTTTCGACCGCTGTGCCATCAGCGTAGCTCCTTGGCAAATCCGGCGAGGTACTGACGCCCATCCTGCTCCGCCAACTTGAGATGAGATGGCAGTAACGACGATCCGAGGGCATGGAAAATGCCCAAGGCGGCCATGCGCTGGTACTCGTCTCCTGTGTCCCAGGCGTGTTGAGCCAGACTTTCCGCAATCGGCGCCTTTCTTTGGCCGAGTGCAATGAGCGCCCTGCGGTTGACATACTCGTCACCGTCGGCGGCATAGGTTTCCAGCAAGGGCACGACCTCATCCTCGTCGGCCTCGACGCAACCGGGGGCGGCGGCGAGCTGCCAGCGTGCGTCCCGCTCCGCCGAGCCTGTGCCAGCCCTGGCAAGCGCCAAAAGGTGTTCCGGCCGCCCGGCAAGCTCACGCTTTAGGTCCTCAGTCTCGTTGTCGCGGGCGAGGACGTAGAGGAGCAGTTCGACGATGGACCGATCCCACCGCTGCGGCTCGGAGGAGTCCAGAAAGAAGGCGGCGGCGCTCCACAGGTCCGGCCAGTAATCGTAATCGATCTCCCACTCGGCGGAGCGTTCAGCCTCGGGACAGGAGGCCGCCCAAGCCCGGAACTCGGCAACGGCGTGCTCAAGCCTGGCCCTCGCGTCTGACATTGGACACCGCACTTTGGGCAAGAGCCCTGGGAAAAATTCGGCTTGCCTCGCGCCGAGGTTTGTTTGGCGTGGCGGACGCGAGCGGCTCGTGAAGTTGGGTCGTGGAGTGGCTTCAGCCCGGCGGAGGCACTCGTTGCATGAAATCGAAATCGCAGCCCTCGTCGGCTTGCAGCACCGTGTCGTGGAACAGCGCAGCGTAGCCGCGCCGCGCCCAATCCGGCCGGGCTGGCGGCGCGAGCAGGGCCTGCCGCCGGGCCAGCTCTTCGGCGTCCACCAGCAGGTCGATCCGGCGGCCAGCTACGTCGAGCCGGATCAGGTCGCCTGACCGCACCAAGGCCAACGGTCCGCCCACGGCTGATTCCGGCGTGATGTGCAGCACAATCGTGCCGAACGCGGTGCCGCTCATCCGGGCGTCCGAGATGCGCACCATGTCCTTCACGCCCTGGCGGCCAAGCTGCTTCGGGATCGGCAGGTAGCCGGCCTCCGGCATGCCTGGCGCTCCTTTGGGGCCGGCGTTGCGCAGCACCAGCACGTCGTCCGGCCCGACATGGAGCGCCGGGTCGTCGATCCGCGCGGCCATGTCGGGAATGGAGTCGAACACCACCGCGCGCCCGGTGTGCTGCAGCAGGCGCGGCGTCGCGGCGGAATGCTTGATCACCGCCCCGCGCGGCGCCAGGTTGCCGCGCAGCACTGCCATCGCGCCGATGGGCTTGATCGGGTCGTGCCGCGGCCGGATGACGGTCTGCCCCGGCACAAGCTCGGCCGCAGCCGCAACGTCGCGCAGAGTCCCGCCGCCAACGGTGCGGGCGTCCCCGTCGATCAGTTCGCCCAGTTCCACCAGCAGCCGCGGCACGCCGCCGGCGTGGTGGAAATGCTCCATGTAGTGGTCGCCCGACGGCTTCAGGTCCACGAGCACCGGGACCTCGCGCCCGAGCGCGTCGAAGCCGTCGAGGTTGATCCGGTGCGGCGTCCGGTTCGCCATCGCGGTCAAGTGGATCAGGCCGTTGGTCGAGCCGCCGATGGCCTGCAGCACCACCTGCGCATTGCGGAACGCGGGCGGCGTGAGCAGGTCGCTCGGGCGTGGCCCGCCGGCGACCGCCATCTCGGCTGCGCGCCGCCCGCTCGCCTCGGCGAGGCGCACGCGCTCGGCATGCGGCGCCGGAATGGTGGCGGCCATCGGCAGCGCGAGGCCGAGCGCCTCGGCGATGCAGGCCATGGTGCTCGCCGTGCCCATCACCATGCAGGTGCCGACGGAGGGGGCGAGCCGGCCCTCGATGACCTCGATCTCCGCCGCATCGACCGTGCCGGCGCGGTGGGCGCTCCACAGCCGGCGGCAGTCGGTGCAAGCGCCGAGCGCCTCCCCCTTGTGGTGGCCGACCACCATGGGGCCGACGGGGACCACGACCGTCGGCAGGTCCACGCTGGCCGCCGCCATGATCTGCGCCGGCAGCGTCTTGTCGCAGCCGCCGATCACGACCACCGCGTCCATCGGCTGGGCGCGGATCATCTCCTCCGTGTCCATCGCCATCAGGTTGCGCAGGAACATCGAGGTGGGGTGGGCGAAACTCTCGTGGATCGAGATGGTCGGGAACACCATCGGCATCGCGCCGGCCAGCATGACGCCGCGCTTCGCCGCCTCGATCAGCGCGGCGGCGTTGCCGTGGCAGGGGTTGTAGTCGCTGCCCGTGTTGGTGATGCCGACGATGGGCCGGTCGAGCGCGTCGTCGGAGTAGCCCATCGCCTTGATGAACGCCTTGCGCAGGAACAGCGAGAACCCGGCGTCGCCATAGCTCGTGAGACCCTTGCGCAACCCTTTGTCCATCCGCCGCTTCCCTTCATGCCCGTCCGCTTCGGCGCATTGTACTTCGGGGCGGCTTGCGAACAATGGGCTGCACAGGCAGCGGCGCTCCGTTATAGAAGGCGCGCTCATCGACTGAACGAGCGCGGCATCAAGAAACGGCGATGTCCGCATCCCGGCAAACATGGGTGGTGCATCAAGATGCCACCGTAATTATCAAAGGGTTGTCATGCTCCCACGTTTTCGTCCCATAGGCATTGCCGGCCTCACGGCCATCTTGCTGTCGGGATGCGCTGCGCCGCCCCAGGGCGCGACCCCCAATCAGCCGACGGCCGACATGGCGGCCGTGCTCGCCGCGCAAGCCGATCTTGGCGCCAAGCCGATAGACGACCTGACGCCGGCGCAGGCACGGATGAACCCGTCCATCGCCGACTCGGTGATGAGGGTGGAGCAGCAGCGCGGCATGAGCACGGCGCCCATGCCGGCGCGGGTTGAGGACATCCAGGTGCAGGGCGCGGCCGGGCTGCTTCCAGCCCGGGTATACCGGCCCGCTGCGGCGACGCCGGGTCCGCTGCCGATCATCTTGTATTTCCATGGCGGCGGCTGGGTGATCTCGACCATCGACACCTACGACAGCTCGGCCCGGGCGCTGGCGAACGGCGCCGGGGCGATCGTGGTGTCGGTGGAGTACCGGAAGGGGCCGGAGAACCGGTTCCCCGGCGCGCATGACGACGCCATCGCAGCCTATCGCTTCCTGCTGCAGCACGCGGCGCCGCTGGGCGGCGACGAGCGGCACATCGCGGTGGCCGGGGAAAGCGCGGGCGGCAACATGGCGTTCAACGTGGCGCTGGCCGCCCGGGACCAGAGGCTGCCGATGCCCGTGCATGAGCTGCTGGTCTATCCCGTCGCCGGCACGGACCTGACGGCGCCGAGCGTGCAGGAGAACGCGCGCGCGAAGCCGCTCAGCCGGGCCGCGCTGGAGTGGTTCATCAAGTACTATGGCCGCGGGCCGCAGGACACGATGGACACGCGCCTCAATCTCCTGGGCGCGTCCGATCTGCGGGGCCTGCCGCCCACGACGATCATCTTGGCGCAGATCGACCCGCTCCGGTCCGGCGGCGAGATGCTGGGAGATCGCCTGCGGGCCGCCGGCGTGCCGACGGAAACGCGGCTTTACCCCGGCGTGACGCATGAGTTCTTCGGCACCGGCGCCGTGGTGCCGGAGGGCAAGGCTGCGGTGGAGTTCGCGAGCGAGCGGCTGCGGGAGTCGTTCGCCGCCGTGCCGCCGATGCCCGCGCCGACCCGGCGCGGCCGGGCGCGAGCCGGCACGATGCGGGGGCTTTAGAACGACCGACGTGCGTTTTGCCGGAAGCATCGGGCTGCTCAAGGGTGAGTTGCGCGTCCTTGACGACCGGCCGCCGCACCTGGCCCAGGGCTTGTTTGCTCGCCCACGCCGCCATCCCGTCGTGGCCCGGTTCGCGCAAGGGGCGGGCCAGACGAAAGTTCTGGCCCCTCCCTTGCATTGGGTGCTCTTAATGAGACGCCGCCGGCTGCGGCGAGCTTCACGCAAGACCCAGCAGGAGAGCGAGACGACATGATCTCACGCCGTATTGCCATTCAGACTGCGGCCGCTCTCGCCGCAACCGCGGCGGCGGGTTCGCGAGGCGCGCGGGCTGCCGACAAGGTGATCAAAATCGGCGTCAACCTGTCCTTTACCGGCGCCGATGCCGAGAACGCCGCGCGCATCGGCAACGGCGCGGTCATCGCGTTCGAGGAGGCGAACGCCGCCAAGGCGGTGCCCGGCTACACGTTCCAGCTTGTGAAGCTTGACGACGCGACGGCGACGGCCGGGCAATACGACCCGGCGCAGGCCGCGACCAACGCGCGCACCATGGTGTCGGACAAGGCCTACGTCGCGGCGCTCGGGCCGCAGATGTCGGGCGCGGGCAAGGCGATGGCGCCGATCCTGAGCCAGGGCAACCTCGCGATCATCACGCCGGCCTCGACCAACCCCGACCTGACCGACCCGAAATACGCCCAGCAGTACCGGCCGGCCGGCAAGGCGATCTACTTCCGTACCGTGGCGACCGATGCGTTCCAGGGACCGAACATGGCCAACTACATGGCCGACACTCTTAAAGTGAAAACTATCTTCGTGCTCGACGACTCCGGCGCCTATGGGGTGGGCCTGGCGGACGCATTTCAGGCGCAGGCGGAGAAGCGGGGCATCAAGGTGCTCGGGCGCGACCGGCTGGACCCCAAGGCGGCCGACTACGCGCCGATCCTGACCAAGATCAAGTCGCTGGGTCCGCAGGGGCTGTACTACGGCGGGGTCAGCCAGGCCGGCGTCAAGCTGGCGAAGCAGGCATACGAGATCATCCCGGACGTCATCAAGGCGGGCGGCGACGGCATGCAGACGGTGGACCTGCTGAAGGGCGCCGGCTTCCCGGCGGTCGAGGGCTGGTACGCCACGGTTGCCTCCCCGCACGTGATCGAGGATCCTGTCGCCGCCAAGTTCAGCGACCGCTACTTCGCCCGCTTCAAGCAGCATCCGGACGACTACACGATCACCTGCTACACCGGCGCCCTGGTGATCATCGAGGCGGTCAAACGGGTTGCCGGGTCTGGAAAGCCGGTGACGCGGGACGTGGTGCGCGATGCCATCCAAAGCGTGAAGCTGCCGAACAGCATGCTCGGTCCCATCGAGTTCGATGAGAACGGCGATCTGCGCAACAAGGTCATCAGCGTGTTCCAGATCCGCAAGAATGCGGCCCAGCCGCTCGACGATCCGACGGCGCAATACAAATACGTGGGTGTCGCACCGGTCGCATAGACCGTGACATCGGGCGACCTGCTGCTGCAGCAGGTGATCAACGGGCTGAGCCTGGGGGCGATGTACTCGCTCCTGGCGCTCGGCTTCACGTTGGTCTATGGCATCGCCGAGCTGATCAACTTCGCGCATTTCAACGTGTTCATGGTCGGCGCGATGGTTTCCATGCTCACGCTGCAGCGGTTCGGGCTGGTCGGCCAGGAAACCATCCTGACCGGCCTGCCGCTGGTCGGCACGCTGCTGGCGGGGTTCGCCGTCGCGATGCTGGTGTGCGGCGGGATCGGGGTCGGGATCGAGCGGTTCCTGTTGCGTCCCTTGCGCGGCGTGAAGGGGCCGGCAGCGATGATCACGACCATCGGCGTCTCCTACGTGCTGTTCAACGTCGTGCTGCTGACGCTCGGCTCCGACGCGAAGAACTTCCCCAACCCACTGCCGCCCGTCGCCTGGCATATCGGGGGCGCGGTGCTGCGGCTTCGGGAGGTGCTGATCTGGATCATCGCCGTGGCGCTAATGGCCGGATTGACCTATTTCGTGCGATACACCCGGATGGGCAAGGCGATGCGCGCCACCGCGCAGGACCCGGAGGCGGCGCGGATGATGGGCGTCGAGGTGGACCGCGTGGTGATGACCGCGTTCTTCCTGAGTTCAGCCTTGGCAGGCGCTTGCGGCGTGATCTTCGGGCTGTACTACAACTTGGCCAAGGTCGATATCGGCTTTGCCGCCGGCCTGCGCGCCTTCACCGCCGCGGTGCTGGGCGGCATCGGCAACGTGCCCGGCGCCATGCTGGGCGGCGTGCTGATCGGGCTGATCGAGGCGGTGAGCGGGCAGACCGTCGGCACCGCCTGGGCCGACGTGATCATCTTTGGCCTTTTGGTGCTGGTGCTGATCGTGCGGCCCGCGGGGCTGATGGGCCGCCTGGCCCCGAACAAGTCCTGAAAGGGCATCGCGCATGGTCTCGGCCGCACTCGCCTATGTGTCCCGCCCGCTGGCCGGCCTGACGCTGGAGCGGCGGCGGGCATTGGGGCTGGTGGCGCTCGGCCTGGCGCTGCTGCTCCTGCCGCTGGTGTATGACGACGACGCCACGATCGACAGCATCGCCAATGCGATGTCGTATGCGACCCTGGCGCTCGGGCTGAACGTGGTGGTGGGGTTCGCCGGGCTGCTGGACCTCGGTTACGCCGCGTTCTTCGCCATCGGTGCTTATTATTACGGCATTCTCAGCAGCTTCCAGGTGATGCCGGCCTGGAGCGAGGCCTGGGCGCCGCTGGCGTTCCTCGGTCTTGTTGAAAAGATGAACCAGGGCGGCCCCGACCTGGTGCACTTCACCCTGTCGTTCTGGCTGGCGCTTCCGACGGCGGCGTTGGTCAGCGCGGCGTTCGGCGTGTGCTTCGGCGCGCCTACCTTGCGGCTGCGTGGCGACTACCTGGCCATCGTGACGCTGGGCTTCGGCGAGATCGTGCCCATCGTGGCGCGCAACATGGACGGCGTGACCAACGGCGCCGCCGGGCTGAACGGCATCCAGGCACCGCGCCTGCTGGGCCATAGCTTCGGCGTGGACTCGACGCCGTATTACTACGTGGGCCTAGGCCTGGTGGCGCTGCTGATCTTCCTTTCCACCCGGCTGCGCGACAGCCGGGTCGGGCGGGCCTGGATGGCGATCCGCGAGGACGAGACCGCGGCGGGCGCGATGGGGGTGAACCCGGTGCGGTTCAAGCTGCTGGCGTTTGCCATCGGCGCCGCGTTCGCCGGCATGACCGGCGTGTTCTTCGTCGCCAAGCTGCAGACCGCGACGCCGGAGATGTTCAACTTCAACGTGTCCTCGATGCTGCTGGTCATGGTGGTGCTGGGCGGCATGGGCAGCGTGTGGGGCGTCGTTGTCGGCGCCGTGCTGCTGCAACTGATGCAGACCTGGCTGCTGCCGCAGCTCACGGGATGGCTGCATGATCTGGGGGAGGCGGTAGGCAGCCAGTGGCTCACCACCATCGACCTCGTGCAATGGACGCAGTTGTTCTTCGGCCTGATCCTGATCGGCATGATGCTGTACCGGCGCAACGGGCTGATCCCCGCGACGCGCAAGGCCCCGCCGCTCAACTTCGCCGCCCAGCACGCGGAGGTGACGCGCGGCGGCTTCCTCCATCTGGACCGCATCCCGCGCTGGGAGCCGGGGCAGGGGGCGCTGGAGATCCGCGGCGTCACCGTGCGGTTCGGCGGCCTCCTGGCGCTGGACGGCATCGACATCACCGTGCCGGCAGGCGGCGTGGTCGCGGTGATCGGGCCGAACGGGTCCGGCAAATCGACGCTGTTCAACGTGATCACCGGGCTGGTGCCGGCCTCTGCCGGGTCGATCACGTTCCGCGGGCAGGAGCTGCTGGGCCTGGCGCCGCATCAGGTGCTGGCGGCCGGGGTGGCGCGGACTTTTCAAAATATCCGGCTGTTCCCGAACTTGACGGTGCTGGAGAACGTCATGGTCGGCCGTCACGCGCGGCTGCGCAGCGGGGCCGTCGCCTCCGTGCTGCACACGCCCGGCAACCGGGCGGAGGAGCGGGCGGCGCAGGCCTCGGTGCTGGACCTGATCGCGATGTTCGGCAACCGCCTGGCGCCGCGGGTGGGGCAGGTGGTGAGCGGGCTGTCCTACGCCAACCGCCGCCGGGTGGAGATCGCCCGCGCGCTCGCGTCCCGCCCGCACATCCTGCTGCTGGACGAGCCGACCGCGGGGATGAACCCGGCGGAAACGCTGGAATTGGCCGAGCAGATCAAGTCGCTGCACGTGATGGGGCTGACGATCCTGATCATCGAGCACAAGCTCGACGTGGTGACGGCGCTGGCCGACACGGTGGTGGTGCTGGACCACGGGGTGAAGATCGCCGAGGGCCGTCCGGAAGAGGTGCGCCGGAACGAGCAGGTGCTGACCGCCTACCTGGGCCGCGCCGCCCGGAGGGCTGTGATGGAGGCCGACCGTGTCGCTTGATCCCGCGCCCTTGTTGCAGTTCCGGGGCGTGAACACGCATTACGGCGACCTGCATGTGCTGAAGGACGTGAACTACACGATCATGAAGGGCGAGATCGTGTCGCTGCTGGGCGGCAACGCCTGCGGCAAGTCGACCACGATGAAGACCATCATGGGGGTGGTGCGGCCGACCACCGGCTCGGTGCTGTTCGAGGGCAAGCCCATCGAGCGGCTGTCCACCAGCGCCCGGGTCGCCCGCGGCATCGCCCCGGTGCTGGAAGCCCGGCGCCTGTTCCCGCGCATGACGGTGTTCGAGAACCTGGAGATGGGCGCCTACACGCAGCCGCGCGGCGCCGGGTTCGAGGAGGACCTGGAGCGGGTGTACGGGCTGTTCCCCCGGGTGAAGGAGCGGCGCGCGCAGCTTGCCGGCACGCTGTCGGGGGGCGAGCAGCAGATGGTGGCCATCGGCCGCGCCCTGATGGCCCGGCCCCGGCTGATCTGCATGGACGAGCCGTCGATGGGCCTGTCGCCGCTGTTCGTGGAGCAGGTGTTCGACATCATCCAGGCGATCAACCGCCAGGGGACGACGATCTTCATGGTGGAGCAGAACGCGGCGATGGCGCTGCAGATCGCACACCGGGCGTATGTGCTGCAAACCGGGGTGGTGGTGCTGTCGGGGACGGCGGAGGAATTGCGGCGGAACGAGGATATCCGGCAGGCTTACTTGGGGGAGATGACGATGGGGGCGGCGGTTTGAAGGATTAGGTCGGAAGCTACTCCTCTTTGCTTCTCGCCCAAGCAACCGCGTCCGCCACGTCGCTTTCCAGAAGATCAAGGGCCTGCAACTTGCGACGCATTGCATTGGCTGACCCCGGACGTGATGGGATCAATACGAGACGGTCGCCGTCAATCTCCACCTTGAAATGCGAGGGGTTGCCGAGCGCGTCGGTAACCCGCTTAGGCAAGGTGAGTTGGTTCTTTGCGGTGATCTTAGCAGACATATGTTATGGTAATGACGTAAGGTGTTTACCTGCAAGCAATGCTGGGGTGCTTCCATCGTGATTGTGACCGCATATGTCGCGTTGCTGCGCAAACAAGCTGACAGCGATTTTGGGGCGGAGTTTCCCGATTTCCCGGGGTGCATCACTGTGGGCGTTACCCTTAAGGACGCTCGATGCATGGCGGCCGAGGCATTATCACTCTATGTTGAAGGACTAATAGAGGACGGCCGCATTATTCCTGAGCCGTTGGAATTTAATGAGGTCTTGACCGATCCGCGCCATTCCGACGCTGCTGCGATTCTTTCTGTTATTCCAACACATCGGCTATGATCGGTCCGCGTCAATATTTTGGTTTCAGAAGATATAATCGAGGGTTCTAAGTTGGATAGTGATCCGGTGACAGGTATGGCCGAAGTCGCACGGCAAATCAGGATTGCGCGCAAATTATACGAGATGTCCGACTCAGAGACACCTTGGATTGAACTTTCTTTAGAGGAACGTCGCCCCTTCATCGACCAAGCTTGTCAGGTGCTGCACCGAGACGACAATGGATATGAGAACGAGATAGAGTCTAATCTGAATTTCACTACTTTAGATTTCGAGACAGCGAACGCGAACCTAAGTAGCATATGTCAGGTCGGCATTGTCGAGTTTAGGAGCGGTGTGGTCATTGATGATTTCACGTCGCTGATTGATCCTGAGGATTACTTTTCTGGGATTAATATTGAGATCCACGGAATAAATTCTGAAGATGTACTAGGCGCACCTAATTTTGAGAAGATTTATCCTGAGTTGGTCAGCCGGTTAGCAGGTAAAATTGTAGTCTCTCATACACCCTTTGATCGCAGCGCACTTTGCCAATCTATTGCTCGACACCGATTGCCAGGGATCGAGTGTCGATGGCTCGATTCGGCAAGGGTCGTTAGGCGAACTTGGTTGGCTTATGCAAAGCGAGGTTATGGCCTGAACTCGATTGCATCAAAATGCGACATCGAATTTCAGCAACACCACGCGCTTGAAGATGCGAGGGCAGCAGGCTTGGTTTTGTTGCGGGCAATTGCCGAGAGTGGCATTAGTCTCGAAGGCTGGGTGAAGAGATCTTTGCTTCCAATAGGGGGTAAAGTTGGCCGTTTAAGTTATCAAGGCAATCCTAGTGGCGCGTTATTCGGAGAAAATCTTGTTTTTACCGGGGCATTAAAAATTACCCGAAAAGAAGCAGCAGAACTTGCTGCGCAGATTGGATGCACCGTTACAGATTACATTACGGAGAAAACGTCGATTCTTGTCACAGGAGATCAGGACATTGCAAAGCTTTCGGCAGGTCAGACAAAAAGCTCCAAGCACCGTAAGGCTGAGGCTTTAATCGAGGATGGTAGCGCAATACGGATTATCGGTGAGTCCGACTTTATGGCCCTGTGTATCGCTGACAACGGTCTGCTAACCTCCGTTAATCCTGGCCAGCATCAACCGTCAGCTAAGATTGCACAGGACAGCCGTGCTTACGGCGCGCCTCTTTCGGCATAGTGACAAGCCACCATCCGCCCCTCCACCCTCCTCAACTCCGGCCGCTCCACCCCACACCGCTCCGTCGCATACCCACACCGACCGGCAAACGCACACCCCGGCACCACCTCCACCGGCGAAGGCGGCTCCCCCCGGACCGCCACCGCCACCACCCGCCGCGCCGGGTCCACGAACGGCGTGGACGCCAGCAGCAGCCGCGTGTAGGGATGCCGCGGCCGGTTCAGCACCGCGTCCGCGTCGCCCTGCTCCGCCGGCCGCCCGGCATACATCACCAGCACGTCCTGCGCCATGTGACGCACCACGGAGATGTCGTGGCTGATGAACAGGTAGGCGATGCCCAGCTCGTCCTGCAAATCCCGCATCAGGTTCAGCACCTGCGCCTGCACCGACACGTCCAGCGCCGAGACCGGCTCGTCCGCCGTCACAACGGCCGGGCGCAGCATCAAGGCACGGGCGATGGCGATGCGCTGGCGCTGGCCGCCGGAAAACTGGTGCGGGTAGCGGTCGAACGCCTCCGGGCGCAAGCCCACGCGGTCGAGCATCCGCCTTGCTTCGGCGATGCGCTCGCGCCGGGTGCCGCGGCGGTTGATGACCAGCGGCTCCATCAGCGCCTCGCCGATTGTGAGGCGCGGGTTGAGCGAGGCGTAGGGGTTCTGAAACACCATCTGATTTTGCAGTTGCAGGGTGCGCTGTGCTGGTCCCTCGGCAGGCTGGCCCGTGACCAGGACCCGGCCCGCGGTCGGCGGCTCCATCAGCGCGGCCATGCGGGCGAGGGTGGACTTGCCGCAGCCAGACTCGCCCACCACCGCCAGCGTGCGCCCGGCGGCCAACCGGAACGACACCCCGTCCACCGCGCGCAGCAGCTTCCGGCCCACGGGGTAGTGCCGGACGACACCGACCGCCTCCAGCACCGTCACGCCGGGCGCCCGGTCGGCTGGCCCGCGTCGTCCAGCGGGTAGTGGCAGCGCACGCGGGCGCCGTATGTCATGCGGAGCGCCGGGCGCTCGGCGTCGCACTGCGGCGTGCGGAAGCGGCAGCGCGGCGCGAACAGGCAGCCGGCCGGGCGGTCGTCGGCGCCGGGCACGACGCCGGGGATGGTGGGCAGGCGCGGCTTGCCCTCGGCGCGCTCCGGCAGGGCGTCCAGCAGGGCGGCGGTGTAGGGGTGGCGCGGATGGGCGAACAGGGGGGCGGCGGGCTGCTCCTCCATCACCTGGCCGGCGTACATCACCTGGACGCGCTGCGCCGTCTCCGCCACCACGCCCATGTCGTGGGTGATGAGCACGAGGCCCATGCCGCGCTCCCGCTGCAAGCCGACCAGAAGGTCCAGCACGCCCTTCTGCACGGTGACATCGAGCGCCGTGGTCGGCTCGTCGGCGATCAGCAGCGCCGGGTTGCAGGCGATGGCCATGGCGATCATGGCGCGCTGGTTCAGCCCGCCGGAGAGCTGGTGCGGGAAGGCGCGCATCCGCTGCTCCGGCGCGGGCACGCCCACCTGGCCCAGCAGTGCCACGACCCGGCCGCGGATTTCGGCACGCGGCGCCGCGTGGTGGGCGCGCATGGCTTCCCCGATCTGCCAGCCGATGGGGTAGCAGGGGTTCAAGGAGGTCGTGGGTTCCTGGAACACCATCGCCATCTCCCGCCCGATCAGGCGGCGCCGGCCGCGCGGGGTGGCGTGCAGCAGGTCGGCGCCGCGGAACGCCACCCGGTCCGCCGCGACCCGCCCGGTGCGCGGCAAGAGGCCCATGACGGCCAGCATGGACACGCTCTTGCCCGAGCCGGACTCGCCCACGACGCACAGCACCTCGCCGGGCGCGACCGTCAGGTCCACGCCCTCCACCGCGTGGAACGGCCCGAACTCGACGGAAAGGTTGCGGACCTCCAGCAGCGCGCTCATCGCCGCAGCTTCGGGTCGAGCGCGTCGCGCAGGCCGTCGCCCAGCAGGTTGAACGCCATGACGGTGACAAGGATGGCGATGCCCGGGAAGGCCAGCAGCCACCAGGCACGCTGGTAGAACTGCAGCGCGTCGGCCAGCATGGTGCCCCATTCCGGCGTGGGTGGCTGCGCCCCGAGGCCGAGGAAGCCGAGCGCCGCCGCGTCCAGGATGGCGGCGGAAAAGCCGAGCGTCGCCTGCACGATCAAGGGCGCCAGGCAGTTGGGCAGCACCACCAGCAGCATCAGCCGCAGCACCCCGGCCCCGGCGCTGCGCGTCGCCACCACGTACTCCCGCGTCAGCTCCCCCTGCGCCGCCGCCCGCGCCAGCCGCACGTAGCCCGGCAGAAGCACCACCGCGACCGCCAGCATCGCGTTGGTCAGGCCCGGCCCGAGGATCGCGACCACGACGATGGCCAGCAGCAGGCTCGGAAACACCAGCAGCACGTCCATCAGCCGCATGATCGCCACGTCCAGCGCGCCCCCGGCGAACGCCGCCACAAGGCCCAGCAGGGTGCCGAGCGAAAGCGACAGCGCCACGACGACCGCGCCGATCAAGAGCGACAGCCGCGCGCCGTAGATCAGCCGGGTCAGGATGTCCCGCCCCAGGCTGTCGGTGCCGAGCGGGAACGTCGCCTGCTGGAACGGCGGGGCCAGGAAGTGTTCGCGGAACTGCTCGGCCGGGCCATGCGGCGCGACAACGGGGGCGAGAACGGCGAGGACGATCAGCACGGCCATGACCGCCAGCCCGGCGACCGCGCCCGGGTTCTCCAGCAGCCGGCGGAACAGCCCGGCGCGGGGGGCCGCAAGCGTGGCGCTCAATGCCGGAGCCTCGGATGCGGCATCTAATGCCGCAGCCTCGGGTTCAGCACGCCGTACAGCACATCGACGCCGAGGTTCACAAACATGACCAGCACGGCGATCAGCAAGGTCCCGCCCTGCAGCACGTTGTAGTCGCGGCGCTGCACGCTCTCGACCAACCAATGGCCAACGCCGGGCCAGGCGAACACCGTCTCGGTCAGGATGGCGCCGCCCAGCAACGCGCCCACCTGCAAGCCGAGCACGGTGACGACGGGGATCAGCGCGTTGCGCAGCGCGTGCACGACAACGACGCGGCCGGGCGCCAGGCCCTTGGCGCGGGCGGTCCGCACGTAGTCCTCGCCCAGCACCTCCAGCATCGCCGAGCGGGTCATGCGGGCGATGGTGGCGAGCGGAATGGTGCCGAGCACGATGGCGGGGAGGATCAGGTGGCGCAGGGCGGAGCGGAACGCCCCAGCGTCGTCGCTGAACCAGGAGTCGATCAGCAGGAAGCCGGACCACGGCTCGATGTAATAGAGATCGTCGATGCGCCCCGACACCGGCGTCCAGCCGAGGGCGACCGAGAAGATCAGCACCGCCATCAGCCCCCACCAGAAGATCGGCATCGACGCCCCGGTGACGGACAGCCCGATCAGCCCGTAGTCCAGCGCCGATCCGCGCCGCACCGCCGCCATCACGCCGAGCGGCAGGCCGAGCACGACGGCGAACAGCAGCGCGCAAAGGCCGAGTTCGAGCGTCGCTGGGAAGAACGTCTTGAACTCGGCCCACACGCTCTCCTGCGTCACGACGGAGCGGCCTAGGTTTCCGTGCAGGAGCTGCCCCTGGTAGTCGAGGAACTGCTTCCACAGCGGCTGGTCGAGGCCAAGCTCGTGGCGGAAGTAGGCGAGGCGCTCCGGAGAGATGCCGCGCTCGCCGACGCGGGCCTCGACGGCATCGCCGGGGATGGAGTGGATCAGCAGGAAGCCCAGCAGCGTGACGCCGATGAACGTTGGAACGACCAGCGCCAGCCGCCGGGCCAGTAGGCGGAGCATGGCGTTCAAGGACTACTGGATATCGACCGGCGCGAAGTCGTGGATGGCCAGCGGACTCATCACGAAGCCGGTGACGTTGCTCCGCATCGGCTGATAGGCGATGGAGTGTGCAATCAGAAAGAACGGCGCTTCCTCGCGCATGACCACCTGGGCCTGTTCATAGAGCTTGGCACGCTCGGATTGGTCGGTGAGCGTGGCAGCTTTGTTCACCAGGTCGTCGAACTCTTTGTTGCACCACTTGGCAACCCCGCCGCCGCCGGGCCGGGCGGCGGCGCAGCCCGCCAATGGCACGAAGAAGTTGTCGGGATCGCCGTTGTCGCCGGTCCAGCCGAACAGCGCCGTCATGTGCTCGCCGGCCTGGATGCGCTTGCGGTACTCGCCCCATTCGTAGCTGACCACCCGCGCCTTGACGCCGATCTTCGCGAGGTCGGACTGCATCAGCTCGGCGATGCGGCGGGCGTCGGGATTGTAGGGCCGCTGCACCGGCATGGCCCACAGGTCAGTCTCGAACCCCTCGGGATAGCCGGCCTCCGCCAGCAGCTTCTTGGCCGCGTTGGGATCGAACGGCCAGGGCTGCACGGCATCGTTGTACGACCACATCGTGGGCGGGATCAGGTCCTTGGCCGGCTGCCCGGCGCCCAGGAACACCGCATCCAGGATCGCCTTGCGGTCCAGCGCCATGTTCAGCGCCTGTCGAATCCGCTTGTCGTCGAACGGCTTCTTCTGCGTGTTGAAGGCGAGGTAGCCGATGTTGAGGCCCGGCTGGTCCATGAGCTTCAGCGACGTGTCGGCGCGGATGCCCGGCAGGTCCGCCGGCGCCGGGTAGGCCGAGACCTGGCACTCGTTGGCGCGCAGCTTCGCCAGCCGCACCGCCGGGTCCTTGTTGATGGAGAACACCAGCGCGTCGAGCTTCGCCTTCGGCCCCCAGAACTCGTCGAACCGGCGATAGCGGATGGTGGCGTCGCGCTGGTAGGCGAGGAAGCTGAACGGCCCCGTGCCGATGGGAACCTGGTCGATCTGCTCGGGCTTCCCGGCCTTTAGCAGCACGTCGGCGTACTCGGCGGACTGGATGGCGGCGAACTCCATCGCGAGGTCCGCCAGGAACGGCGCCGAAGGCTCGGTCAGGGTGAAGCGGACGGTGAGGGGGTCCACCTTGTCGATGCTCGCAATCAGCTTCGCCAGGCCCATGTCGCCCCAATAGTCGTAGCTGCCGCCGGATACCTTGTGGAACGGGTGGTCGTCCTTGCCCATGCGGTTGAAGGTGAACAGCACGTCGTCGGCGTTGAAGTCGCGCGTCGGCTTGAACTGGGCGTTGCTGTGCCATTTCACGCCCGGGCGCAGGTGAAGGGTGAAAACCTTGCCGTCGGCGGAGATGTCCCACCGTTCCGCAAGGCCGGGCTGGATGGCGGTCTCGCCGGGCTTGAAGTCGAGCAGCCGGCCATACACGGGATGGTTGGCGTCGAACGTCGTCCCGGTGGTGTTCAGCATCGGGCTGAAGTTCTCCGGCGAGCCTTCGGAGCAGTAAACGAGGGTCTTGGCCTCGACGGAGGCCGCGTACAGCAGCGCGGCGCCGGCCAGCAGGAAAGTGCGGAGTTGCATGGGCCAGTCCTTCGTTCGGGATTGATTGCTGCCCCGCAGCATCAAGCCCGCGGCGGTCCCGGTCAACGCCGGATATCACGGGAGGCGTTGCCATCCCTGGACGGGTGGCTTTATCGTTTTCCAAGTCCCGGATGCCAGGGGCCGGAGGAAGCATGACCCACTTCGCCCGACACTCCCGCGCCGCCGACCTGTTGCCGTCGCCTGCGGTCTGGCCCCTTGCGGCGCCGGGTGGCGAGTAGGCGCTTGGCTGTTTTCGACCTGCCGCGCCCGCCTTCCGTTTGATCCCTGCGGCAAGCTGGGCCAGCTGCGTGGCTGGCCTCGTCCTCGCGGTGCTGGCGCTTGCCGGAACGTGGACCGATCTCGTCGTCGTGCCGCTTGGGCCGACCGGTGGCCTGCACTGGGCGTGCGACGCGCTGTCGGCGGTGTTTGTGCTGGTCCTGTGCGCCATCGGGGCGGCGGCGGCGCTGGACGGCAGGCACCCGCTGCTGCCAGTTGCAATCGGCGCCATGATCCTGACGCCGTTTGCGGCGGACGGGTTCACCCTGGTGCTGTGCTTCGGCCTCGCCTTGGTTGCGGCCCGGGGAGCGGACCCGAGGACCCGGGCAGGCATGGAGCAGGCCGTCTGCGGCGTCCTATGCCTGGTCGCGACGGTGGCGCTGCTGGCGCCGCCGGGCGCTGTGCTGGATCTGAGATTCGCCACGGTGCGCGGCGCGTCGCGGGAGGGCATGCAGGCAGTGGCCATACTGCTCCTGGCGTTGCTGGGCGCCGCGTCGCAACTGGCATGGCCCGCCCGGGCCGCCACGCAGACGGAGCCGGCCGGCGCGCTGCTGGCCGGCGGCATGGCGGCGGTTGCGTTGTATGTGCTCGTCCGCGTGCTGCTCGATCTTTGCGGCCCCACGATTCCTGGCTGGTGGGCAGCGGTTTTGCTGGCTTTGGGCGCCGGGGCGACCGTGCTGGGCGGCCTGCGGGCTAATGCCGAGGATGACCTTCTGGCGATCCTGGACGCGAACCGGATGGGTGCGGCGGGGCTGGTCGTCGTCGGGCTTGGCGCGGCGCTGGCCGCGCGCGACGCCGATGCGCCGGCCTTGGCCGCCCTGGCGCTCGCCGGGGCGCTGCTGCACGCGGTGGGCTACGCGCTGGCTGACGCGCTGCTGGCGTTGTGTGCCGTCACGGTGGCGCGCGGCGCGGGAACGCAGGCGCTGTCCCGGTTGGGCGGGCTGATCCGGAGCATGCCCGGCGTCACCTTGGGCGCCCTGGTCGGTGCGGCCAGCTTGGCAAGCCTGCCGCTGACGGCAGGGTTCGCCGGGCGGTGGCTCGTGCTGCAATCCTTGCTGGCGCTGCCTCAGATCGGCGGGATCTGGCAGCAGGCGGGCTTCGCGGCCGTGCTGGCCGCCGTGGCGCTGGGGACCGCCCTTGCGGCGGCGGCGGCGGTCCGGCTCGTCGGCGTCGGCTTCTTGGGCCGGCCGCGCACGCCCCGGACTGCGGCGGCCGAGGAGGCGTCGCTCCGGGTCTGGCTGGGGTTTGCGGGGCTGGCCGGGTTGTGCGTGCTGCTCGGGGTATGGCCATCCTTGGTCCTGGCCCTGATCCAGCCCGTGGTCGCGCGGCTGCTGGAGGTTGACATGGTCGGGCACCTGCTGGTGATCCCGGCGCAGGCGGACGGGCCGGGCTACGCCGCGCCGGGGATCGCGGCGCTGCTGGTGATGTCCGGCGCGCTGCTGGCCCGGATGGCCCGAGGCATGACGCGGCAGGGCGGGCAGCAGGTGCCGCCCTGGGATGGCGGCCTTGACGAGCCGCCGCCCTGGCTGCCCTTCGGCGACCCGGCCTCCCAATACAGCGCCGCATCGGCCAGCCAGGCGCTGCTGCAGAGTCTCGGCTATGCCAGTAAGCCGAGTCGTGCCCGGCTCCAAGACATGAGAGGGTGGGTTGCCAAGGTCGCCAGCCGGTTGCACCGCCCCGGCGCCGGCGGCTCTGCCAGCCTGTTGCTGCTGCTGGTGATTGGGCTGATGCTATGGGGCACGCGATGACCGGCATCGCGAGCCTGGTGCTGCATGCGGTGCTGATGCTGGCTGGGGCGCCGGTGCTGGCGGGGGCACAGGCGCGGGTCCGCGCGCGCCTGCTGGGCCGGGCCGGGCCGCCGCTGGCGCAGCCATGGCGGGACCTCGTGCGCCTGTCGCGCAAGCGGCCGGTGCTGCCGGGTCCGGCATCCTGGCTGTTCGAGGGCGCGCCGTTCGCGTGCCTGTCGGCCGTCCTTGTCGCCGCGTTGCTGGTGCCGTCCTTCACGTTGGGCATGGCGACGGCGCCGCTTTCCGACCTGATCGTGCTGGCCGGGCTGCTGGCGTCGGACCGCGTCGCGCTGGCGCTTGCAGGCTACGAGACCGGCACGGCGCTGGGCGGCATGGGCGCCAGCCGCATCACGCTGACCGCGGTGTGGGCCGCACCCGCGACGGCGCTGCTTGTCCTGCTGCCGGCGACCCTGGCCGGCACCAGCAACCTCGACGCAGCCTGCGCGGCGCTGCAAGACATGCCGCCGGGCCTGGCGGTCGCATGGCTTCCGGCCGCGGCGGCGCTGGCCATCGTCGGGTTCGCCGCGGTCGGGCGCGGGCAGGGCGGCCCGCCGCTCACCTCCATGCAGGACGCGGCGGCGCTTGAATACTCCGGGCCGGCCCTTGCGGTGAGCCTCTACGCCGGGCAGCTGCGCGCGCTGGTGTGGATCGGCCTCGTTGCGGCGCTGGTCCTGCCGTTCGGCCTGGCGCCGGGCGGGGCGGGACCGCTTGCTTGGGGCGTCGGCGTCTCGGCTTGGATCTTCAAGGTGGGCGCGCTGGGGGCGGCCGTGGCAGCATTGGACGCGGTCATCGCCGGGCCGACCGTCGCCCGCGTGCCGGCTATGCTGGGCGTCGCTGCGGTGCTGGCGTTCTTGGCGGCCGTTTTCCTGTTTGCAAGCCAGGGTCTGGCATGACCGTGCCGCCGGCGTCCGAGGTCGGGCATGGATTGGCGGGCCTGGCGCTGGCATTGTCCCTCGTCGTGCTTGCGGCGCGGCGGCCCGGCGTGGTGCTGGGCGCCTATGCCGCACAGGGGGTGGTGCTGTCGCTCGCTGCGGGCTGGCAGGCTTGGCTGCAAGACTCACCGCCGCTGGCGGCGGCGGCTCTCGTTACGTTCGGCACCAAGGGCATGGGCCTGCCTTTGCTCTTGCGCCCGGCGTTTCGCGAGGGGTGCCTGGCCGCGGGCGGGTGGCTGCCGTTGGCGCTCGGCGCCGGGTTGGCGACGCTGGCGGCTGCCGTCGCGCCCGAGAATTTGGCGCCGGCGCTCGCGATCACCCTGCTAGGGCTGCTGACGATCGTGACCCGGCATGGCCGCGCCCTGCGGGCTATGGGCCTGCTGTCGCTTGAGAACGGGGTGGCCCTGGCCGTGTTTGGCGCGGTTGGCCTGCCCGTGGTCCTCGCTCTGGCACTCGCAAGCCTGGGCATCGTCAGCCTTGTCGCGGCGCAGCTGGTGCCGGCCAGGACACGGCCGGCATGACCTGGCCGCTCGCCGCCGCCGGGACCGTGTCGCTCCCGCTCTTGGCTGGTGCCGCGCTGACCGTGGTACCCTCTCGTTGCGGCGTTTGGGTGGGCGGAGCCGCTGCGGCCGCGACCCTAGGGTGCGCGGCCTTCCTCCCCTGGGTCACGGCGGAGCCGGGCGACGAGTTGCTGACCGACGGGCTTGCGGCCCATCTTGCCATCCTCGCGTGCCTCATCGGGCTGATCACCGCCTTGGCCGAGCTTCACGCCGCGCCCCGACCGGCCATGCCGCTCCTTCTGCTGGGCCTCGTCCAGCTCGCGTTGCTGTCGAACGACATCGGCCTGGGCTGGATGGCGTTTGCCGCGGCGGCCCTGCTGACGGCTGGCCGGCGGGTTTGCCCGAGCCTGCTGCCCACCGCCGCCGGGGCGCTTTTGGCGCTGTTTGGCATCGTGCTGCTGCACCTCGCGGCGGCTCCGGCACCCGACCCCGACTGGCCCGGCATGCGATGGACCAGCCTCGCCGCCGCCGCACCGGCTTGCCAAGGGAGCTTGCTGAGGCTGGGCTTCCTGTTGCTGCTGGCCGGCTATGGCGCGGTGGCCGTGCTGGCGCCGCGCCAAGCGGGACCAGGCGGCGGCGCGCCGGGCGTTCTGCTGCCGCTGGTCGCGTTTTCCACGATCCTGCGCCTGCGCGGCGTCATGGCGGGCAACGCCGACGCCATCGCGCCGGGTCCGCCGCTCCTGGCTCTTGGAATGGGCGCGCTGCTGCTGGGTACGCTCGGCATCTGGCGCCGGGGCCGGCTGGCCGCTGCCAGCGCCCTCGGCCATAACGGGATCGCCGCCGTCGCGTTCGGGTTGGGCAGCCCAGCCGCGACCTTCGCCGGCCTGCTGCACCTGACGGCGCACAGCTTGGCCCATGCGGCGCTGCGCCGCCGTATTCCCGCCATGCCGTTCGCCATCCTGCTGGTCGCGCTTGCCGGCCTGCCGCCCTTTGCGCTGTTCGGCAGCGAGGCGCTGATCCTGACCGAAGCGGTGCGCAATCTGCCCTGGCTGGCCCTGCCGTTCGGCCTGGGCCTGCTGGGGTTTGCCGGCGCGCTGGGTGTACGCTGGCGAGAGCGCCCCGGCTTGGCTGCCGCGCCAAACGGCATGGCTTGCGCCTGGGTCTGGCTGCCTGTGGCGGCGCTGCTGGGTTTGGGAATTGCCATGCCGGCCGGGGTCGCCGCCTGGTTTCGTGCCGTTGCGGCCGCGCCATGACGGTCGCGGCGCTGATCGGCGCCGGGGAGGCGCTGCCCATGCGGCCCTGGCCCCGCCACCTGCTCAGCCCCGGAGCCTGGCGGGCCATGGCGGACGCGCTGCGCAGCGATCCCGAGCCGGCGCTGCTGGGGCTATGGGCGGACACCGCCCATGTGCACGCCTTGTTCATGGGCAGCACGCCGCTGATGGCCTCGGTTCCAGCCGAGGGCGGGGCGTATGACGCGCTTTCGCCGGGCCGCCCCGCGGCGGCGTTGTTCGAGCGCATGGTCCACGACCTTTGGGGTCATGTCGCCACGCACGGCACCGACTCGCGCCCGCTGCTGGATCACGGGCGCTGGCCCCTGCTGCGCCCGCTCTCGCCGCGTCCCGCACCCAATGCTGCCCCGCCGGAGCCGCAGAGTCCCAACGCCGTGCAGCCGGGCCAGCATCAAATCTCGGTCGGTCCCATCGCCAGCGGCACCGTGGACCCCGTGCACCTGCGCGTCACCGCCGCGGGGGAGATGGTCGTGCGGACGGAGGCACGGCTGGGCTATGCCCATCGCGGCGTCCTGGCGCTGATGCGCGGCAAGCCGCTGCGCAGCGCGGCGCCGCTCGCCGCCCGGATCGCCGCCGACAGCACGGTGGCGCACGCCGTCGCCTTCGCCCGCGCGTGCGAGGCCGCGCTGGACAGCGATGCGCCGCCCCGCGGCCAGGCGCTTCGTGGCGTCATGGCGGAGCTGGAGCGGATCGCCAGCCACCTTGCCGACCTTGGCGCGGCGCTGCCCGGCCCGCCGGGCGCGCGATGCGGGGCGCTGCGGGAGGTCGTGCTGCGGGCCAGCCAGGCCGCGTTCGGCCATCGCCTGCTGCTGGATTGCATCCTGCCCGGTGGGACCTCGGCGGACCTCGCGCCGGGCGGCCAGGCCGCCGCGCTGGCAGCCCTGGACCAGATCGCGGCGCAGTGGCCGGGCTTGCTGCGCGCCCTGGACGGCATGACCGACAGCACGGCGGGCATGGGCGTGACCGGGCCGGAGCTTGTCGCGCAGATCGCCCCGGGCGGCGTGGTGGGGCGGTCCGCCGGTCGGATCGGCGACGCGAGGCTCGCGCCGGGCTACCCACCCTATGCCCGCCCGCCCGCCGTGCCGCCCGCATCCTGTGCTGGCGACGTTGACGCCCGCCTGCGCATGCGCCTGCACGAAATCCAGGACAGCGAGACGTTGCTGCGCGGCTGGCTGGCCGCCCTGCCACCCGGTCCCGTCAACGCCCCCATGCCCATGGCGAGCGGCGAGGGCCTGGGTGTCGCCGAGGGACCACACGGCGACGTCTGGCATTGGCTTCGCCTGGACGCCGGGACCGTTGCGACAAATTTCGTCCGTGACCCTCGGTGGCTGCATTGGCCGCTGATCGACGCTGCCTGCAGCGGCGGCGCCTTGGGCGACCTGCCGCTGATCGTGGGGTCGTTCAGCCCCGCGGTGTCCGGCCTGGAGCTTTAGCGATGCTGCGCGATCTCGCCCGTAGCTTGTTCCGACATCCCGCCGCCGATCCCGTGAGATCGCCGGACCCGGAGATCGCCGGGGTGCTCGCGGCGCAGTTGGACAGCGCCGCGCAGGCCCGGCTGGGTCGAAGCCTGGCCGTCCTGCACGTCGCCGCCGGCAGCTGCGGCGGCTGCGCGATGGAGATCGGCGCGTTGCAGGGCGTCGCCTATGACCTGGAGCGCCACGGCCTGGCCTTTGTCGCCAGCCCGCGCCATGCCGACATCCTGCTGGTGACGGGGCCGCTGACCCACGCCATGCGGATCGCGATGGAGAGCGTCTGGACGGCCATGCCGGAACCCAGGTGGGTCGTGGCGGTCGGCGCTTGCGCCATCGACGGCGGCTTGTTCGCCGGAAGCTACGCGGTGCAGGGCGGCATCGGCATCGCACTTCCGGTCGATCTGGTCGTGGAAGGCTGCCCGCCGGACCCGGCGTCCGTGCTGCAGGCGCTGCTGACCCTGGTCGAGGCAAACCGCTGAGGCTGGTCAGCGGCCTGTCATGTCAAATACCACGGCATCCAAAACAGAATCTGCTGCAAGCCGTTCGCTACAGCAGGCAGAGCGCCTGCAACTGCCGCCGCAGCTCCTCCGGCAGGCCGTCCACGCCGCAGGCTGGCCCTCCCGCGCTTACGTCGGCCGGGGCGTCGGCGTGCGCCAGGTATCGCCAGCCTTGGAACGCCTTCGTCGGCCGGCCCTCGACCGGAACCAGCGTCGGGTCGAGCACCAGCCCGGCGCAGCGCGTCTCGTCCTCCCGTTGGTCCTCGATCACGTCCAGCACGCGCTGTCGCACCAGCATGGCGCCGGCGATCACCCAATAGATGCTGCCGCCCCGGGTGATCTCTGCCGCCCGCCGTGGGAACATGCGGGTGCGGTGGCGCAGCGGCGGCAACTCGATGGCACGCATGGCCTGGACCTGGCGCAGGTGCGCGATGTCGCGGATTCCGACCGCAAGCTTGGCAATGTGCAGCATTCGCCTCGATTAAGCGGCAGCCGGGTCGGGCGCAAGGGCGCTACCCCGCGCTGCTGGCCGGCCCGGATTCTTTGGCGGGGAAGCGGCACCACTCCTTCGCCACGCAGCGCCAGCACTCCGGACGGCGCGCCTTGCAGACGTAGCGGCCGTGCAGGATCAGCCAGTGGTGCGCCGGACGGAGCAGCTGCTTCGGGATGCGCTTCACCAGCCCGTCCTCGACTTCCCGCACCGTCTTGCCCGGCGCGATGCCGGTGCGGTTGCCGAGGCGGAAGACGTGGGTATCGACCGCCATCGTGGCGTGCCCGAACGCCACGTTCAGCACCACGTTGGCGGTCTTGCGCCCGACGCCGGGCAGGGCTTCCAACGCCTCGCGATCGTTGGGCACGATCCCGCCATGACGCTCGATCAGCAGGCGCGAAAGCTCGACCACGTTCTTCGACTTGGCCTGCCAGAGGCCGATGCTGCGGATATGCGCGCCCACCGCGTTGGCGCCCAGCGCCGCCATCGCGGCCGGCGTGGGCGCCGCGGCGAACAGGGTAAGGCCGACCCGGTTCACTGCGGCGTCCGTCGTCTGCGCGGACAGCACCACGGCGACCAGCAGGGTGTAGGGGTCGGCGAACTCCAACTCGCTCGATCCCACCGGATAGACCCCCGACAGCGCCTCGATGAAGCCGCGCACGGCGGCAAGGCTCATGGGTGGGGTTTTCCGGATGGATCCCGCCTTGACGGCGACACGCGGCTTCAGGGCTGCGCGGGGCTTTGCATTGGTTGGGTCAGGGTCTTGGGCCATAATGCCGGTATCGCGTGCAGGCACTGGGCTGACAAGATGGCGTCCAGGGCCAATTCATAGGGATGCAAGTCGGCATGTTCCCTCAACCGAGCACCGCGTTTGAGGCGGTGATCATCCCGCATCGCAGCCTGACGCGCGCCGGGCTGCAATGGCTTGTGGGCTTCATCTGCCTGTTGAGCACGATGATCTCGGTGGGGCTTTGGTTCGTCGGCGCCTGGCCGGCAATCGGATTCAACGGGGCGGAAATCGCCTTGGCGGTGCTGCTGCTACGCCGCAACGCGCGCGCGTCCCGGGCGAGCGAGATGCTGCTGCTGTCCGATGAAGGGTTTCGGGTGGTGCGAACTGACATGGCCGGACGCCGGGTGGAGCGGCGCCTGCAACCGGCCTGGCTACGGGCTGAGTTGGAAGAACGGGCTGGCCGCGTCCCGGCGCTATGGCTGTCCGACCGCGGCGGCCGGATGGAGGTGGGCGCTGAGTTGGGCGAGGCCGAGAAGCGCGACCTTGCTATGGCCTTGGCAGCAGCGTTGCACCGTCATCGCCATCCAACGTTCGATAATCCGCAATTGCAGGTGGATTGAGGCCGCAACCGAGGAGCGTCGAAGCCGGGTTTCCACAGGGTATGCGAAACTATGTTTCCGCCGGACCCATCGACTTGATAAGTTCAAAAACGCGCTTGCGAACCGATGGCTCGGTGATGCGGTAGTAAGCCCGCACTAGTTCCAAGGTTTCCCGACGGTTCAAAGCTTCATCGGCGCCAAAACCATCTTGCGCCTCGGCGAATCCGCCCGCGACGCGCGTGGTATGATGGGTGCCGTGCAACCCGGCAATCGGCTCCGGCATGTCGTCGAAGAAGAAGCTGATGGACACATCCAGCACGCGCGACAGGTCGAACAAACGGGATGCGCCGACCCGGTTTACGCCGCGCTCATACTTCTGCACCTGCTGGAACGTAAGGCCCAGCGCCTCCCCGAGCCGCTCCTGCGACATGCCCATCAAGGTGCGACGCAGACGGATGCGCCCGCCGACATGGATGTCGATCGGACTCGGACGGCTCTCCTTGTCGCTGCTCGCCATGAATGCATCCGATCCCATGCGTGTCTCCAACGACGGCGTTCTACGTGAATTTCTAGTTTAAGAGTTAACAATGCAACCGCTAATTGTCAATGCTTTGTAACGATCGGCGCTTCTGCGATCAAATTGAGACCTCCCTCACATTCTAGGCGGCCGTCCGGTTCTGCCGACGTGTTAAGCCCATTGCAATTCCCCCGCCGGCCAGTGACAGCAGGCCCGGCAGCACCAGGCCCCAACGGGAAAACGATGTCGGCGGCCGCCTGCCGGGCAACTGCAGGGTCAAGGTGCCGGCCACCGCCAGCGGCAGCCGGCCCAACTCTCTGCCGCGGCTGTCGAATCCGACCGAGATGCCGGTGTTCGCCGCGCGCATGAGCGGCAGGCCCTCCTCGACCGCGCGCAGCCGGGCCGCCGTGAGGTGCTGCCGCGGTCCGGTCGAGTTGCCGAACCAGGCATCGTTCGTGATGTTGACCAGCCAGTCCGGCCGGTCCGACTGATCGACGACCTCCGCTGGGAAGATGGCTTCGTAGCAGATGGTCGCGCCGAACGGCGGCAAGCCCGGCATGTGCAGCGTCGCCGGGCCGCGGCCGAATGCGAACTGGCCGGGCACGACCTGGATCGAGAGCGGCACCCAGGACGGCGCATACTCGCCGAACGGGACCAGGTGCCATTTGTCGTAGATGCCTGCGATGGCGCCGTCGGCCGAAATGGCGACCAGGCTGTTGCGCGGCAGGTTGCCGGGATCGGCCGACGGCTCCCCGGCCGTGAAGGTCAGGCTGCCGACGATGGCGGCCCGCGCCGGCACGGCGGCGCGGGCGACCGCCAGGCGGGCCGCGGTGTCGGATTGTAGCAGGAACACGCTTGCGGTCTCGGGCCAGATCACCACGGACGGGACGCCGCCCAGCGCCGCGACGCCCCGCCGCGTCAGGTTCAGGTGCCGCTCGAACGTCGCCAGCGCCGTCGCGCGGTCCCACTTCTGGCCCTGCACTACATTGCCTTGCACGAGGACCACCGCCAGGCCCGAACCCGGCGGCTCCGGGTCCTGCAGCCGCACCCAGCCCAGCCCGGCCCACCCCACGAGCACCGCAGCCGCGCCGGCCAGGCCGCGCCGGCCCAGCACCGGGGACGCGGCCAGCAGCAGCGTGGCGAGCGTCAGGCCCGGCGTGCCGATCCATGCCGCGGGCTGGATCATCACGTCGCCCAGGCCGCCGGGGATCGCCCACACGCTGCCCAATGGATTCCAGGGGAACCCGGTGCCGACATATTGCCGCGCAAAGTCGAACAGCGTCCAAGCCGACGCCAGCATCAGCATGCGGCGCCAGCCGGGCTGCGCCAGGCGGGCCAGGGCGCAGGGCGCCGCGATGAACGCCGCCAGCAACGCCGAGAGCGCCGGCACTGCGAACGGGACCAGCCACCAGTAGCGTGCCGACTCCAGCAGGATGGCCTCGGTGATCCAATACAACCCGAAGACATGGTGACCGAAGCCGAACCAGAAGCCGCGCCGCGCCGCGGTCCATGTCCCGCGCGACCCGTCGATCAAGCACAGCAGGCCGGGCACCGCCAGCAGCAGCACGGGAATCGCATGCAGCGGCGGCAACGCCGCGGCGGAGAGCGCGCCCAAGCCCGCCGCCGCCAGGTCTGCCCGCCAGCCGGCCGCCTCGCGCAGGCGCATCCATGCGGCCGCCACGCGCAGACGCACCCATGGCCCGGTCACGCCCGTGTCGGTCACGTCCATACCAGGCGCTCGGGCGGAACCGGGTTGCCGCGCAGCACGGCGACAATGCACTCGGCCGCCATCACGCCCATGTTCACCAGGCTGCCGTCAGTCACGCCCGCGACGTGCGGCGTGCAGATCACGCGCGGATAGCGGCGCAGGGGGTGGCGGTCGGGCGGCGGCTCGTCCTCGAACACGTCAAGCCCGGCGCCCGCCAGGTGCCCGGCCTCCAACGCATGGAGCAGCGCCGCCTCGTCGATCAGGCCGCCACGGGCGGTGTTGAGGACGATCGCGCCGCGCGGCAAGGCGGCCAGCTCCGCGGCGCCGATCAGGCGCCGGGTCGCCGGGAGCAGCGGCAGGTGCAGGGACAGCACGTCCGAGCGCGCGAGCAGGGCGTGCAAGCTCGCCATGGACGCGATGCCCGCGCTGTCCGGCAAAGCCGGGTCATACGCCGCGACCGGCATGCCGAACGCCGCGGCCAGGCGCGCCACGGCCTGCCCGATGGCGCCGCAGCCGACCAGGCCCAGGCGCAGCCCGGCCACGTCCCGGACCTTGGTTTCCGCCTTGCGCCAGGCACCGCCAGCCACCTGGGCCGACAGCAGCGGCAGGTCCTTGGCCAGGGCCAGCAGCAGCGCAATCGTGTGTTCGGCCACGGCCTGCGTGTTGGATCCGGGCGCGCGGGTGACGACGATGCCGCGGCGCCACGCCTCCGCGACATCCACGTCGTCCACGCCGACGCCGTGGCGGGCGATGACGCGCAGGCTCGGCGCCGCGTCCATCACCGCTGCCGTGACCGGCCCCTGGCGGGACAGGATGGCGACCGGCTGAACCATTGCTGCAAGCGCCGCCACGTCCGCCGCAGACGGGAACGGGGCCATGTAGTGCAAGGTGGCGCCAGCGTCCTCGATCAAGGCGACTGCGGCCGGCGCCAGGCGGGGCGCAGTCATGATTACCTGCATCGAGGCCTGTCCGAAGCTGGGTTGGGACGCCGGGTCAAAGGAAGGGCGTCAATCCGGCAGGTCACGGCTTTGGCGCTCGTAGTGCCGGAAGTACTTGTCGGTGATCATGTCGGTCTTCACGATGATGGCGACATCGGTCGTGTTGAAGTGCGGATCGACCACGGCGCCGTCGCCGACAAACGCGCCGACCCGCAGATAGCCCTTGATCAGCGGCGGCAGCATCTGGTTGGCGCGGCGGGGGTCGATCAAGGCAGGATCGAGCCTGCGCATGTCGATGTAGCGTTCCCTCCGTGCCCGGGGACGCAGGGCGGGGGGCGCCAAGTGGTGGCCGTACAGGTAAGTCAGCTCGGTCGCCAGCGCGTCCGGGTCGGTACCGGTCAGGCTGGCGCAGCCGAACAGCAGCTCGATCTGATAATGGAACACATAGGCGGCGATGCCGCGCCACAGCAGCTGCATCGCCGCCCGGCCGCGGTAGCGGGCATCGACGCAGGAGCGTCCGAGTTCCAGGATCTGGCCGGGAAAGCTGGTGATCGGCCCGATGTCGTATTCGGCTGCTGAGTAGAAGCGGCCGATGACGTCGGCGCCGGCCTGCTGGATCAAGCGGTAGGTGCCGACGACCCCCTTCGGACCCGGCTCGATCTCGTGGTCGATGACCAGCAGATGATCGGCCACGGCGTCATAGGCGTCCTGGTCGCGCCGGCTTTGCCGGGTGGCCTGATCCGGGATCGCGCCCATCTCCTCGAAGAAGATGCGGTAGCGCAAGGCGAGGGCGGCATCGACCTCGCTCCGCGTTGAAGCCAGCCGGACGCCAAGATTGCCGGCGCGCAATTCTCCAAGCCCGCGGGCGCCGGCTGGGACCAGCAACGGCCGCAGGTCCGTCATGATGCCGGCACCGTCGAGCAGCCATGCTTGGAAGTCTGAGCGTGCATCAGCCGACCAGCCCGCGCCGTGGTCTCGTGCCAACGACTGTTCACCTTGCCTTTTCCGTCGGCGCTCGCGGTCCGTGCGGCACGGCGATCCAGGCGCCGGGAATGCAGCCGCCGTTCCTGAACTGCCGCATCGATGCGCCCCTGGTCACGGCGGAACGGTCCATGCGAACGGCTGTGGGCACCAGGCGGAGCCACGCCCACCGGCTGCCCCAGGAACGCGATTGGCCGACTCCGTCTTCCATACCACAGGCTCCGGCGTAGCCGATGTGGGCGCCGCCTGTCGAATCCCGACACTTCGTCGATACAGGAGCCTGCCGCCGACCAGAAGGTGTCAAGTCCGCCCGGTTCAAGCATCACCCGCACGGACTGGTCCATCCATGCGGGCGATGCTATCCGCCACTAGTCGCGAGAGCGTGTTGCCTGAGCCAAAACGTACAGATCACGCCCTAACGCGCGCGGGGCTTGGTGCCCAAGCCGATTTTCTTGGCAAGCGAAGAACGGTGCCGTGCATAGTTCGGCGCCACCATTGGATAATCCGGCGGCAGTTGCCACTTCTCACGATACTGCTCCGGCGTCATATTGTAAGAAGTTTTCAAATGACGCTTCAGCATTTTCAGCTTCTTTCCATCCTCAAGGCAGATAATATGGTCAGGAAACACCGATTTCTTGACCGGCACCGCCGGTTGCTGCTTGTCGGGCACAACCGGTTCTTTTCCGACTCCGGCCAGAGTACGATAGACCTCTTGAATCAGGTTCGGCAACGCATCAGGCGCTACCGAGTTGTTGGAAACATGAGCCGAGACAATCTGGGCTGTCAGCCCAAGAACGTCCGAGTTAGCCGCCGCTTCAACCATAAGGAACCCTTTCGTTGCCTAAGTAGTAGGGCATATACGGTTTTGCCTCGTCACTGCGCAATAGAGGACTTGTAAAATAAAAATGGGGTCAATCATGCCTGACGAAATGCAGCCGGTGCAACCCATAGATCAGCACCTGGACATCACCCGCGACGTTTGCCCGATGACCTATGTCCGTACCCGCCTCGCACTTGACCGACTAATACCTGGACAAATGTTAATGGTGCACCTGAGCGGAGAGGAACCACGCCGCAACGTCCCTCGGACTGCAATCGAGCAGGGGCATGTTGTGGTCAGCCAAAAAGATAACTCTGACGGAACGACTGACTTGCTGCTGCGTCGCGGGCCATAGCAATCGCCTCAACAGGCTGGCGCATAAGCAGGCGGGACGAGAGCGACGCTGGCGCGAAGCCGCCTACAAGGGCCGCCGCAGCACGAGCGCGTCGCCCCCATCCCGGTAATAGCCACGCCGGCGTCCGACCATAACGAAGCCGGCAGCGGCATAAAGTGCGCGCGCCGGGGCGTTGCCGGCAGCGACCTCAAGAAAAATGGCACTGGCGCCGAGCTGCCGCGCCGTGTCCAGGGCCTGTTCCAGCAACGCCCGCCCGATGCCACGCCGCTGGGCCGTGGGGTCTACCGCCAGGGTCAGCACCTCCGCCTCGTCGGCGGCGACCCGTGCCAGGATCATGCCGCCGGCCGGCGCGATCCAGCCGAACGCGCCGGGCAGGGTGAATTGCAGCCCAATCGCATCGGCGCCCCAGCCGCGGGCGGCAAAGGCTCGCCCATGCAGAAGCGCCATGGCCTCCGCATGGGCGGGGGTGGCCATGACGAGCGGGTCAGTCACATCCGTTTTGCTAAGCGCGCTTCCGGTGGGTCCACATACAGCGGCTGCACCGGGCGGACGTCCGGTCCCGCATCGACCCGGCGCCGAGCCGCAGCCGCCACGCCCGCCGGCGTGGGCATCCGGGCCGGAAGCAAGAGGACATCCGCTCCACGTGCCGCGAGCCGGGACGCGACGGCGATGGCAGCATCCCCGGCCAGCGACACCGGGCCGGATGGGACCGACAGCGCGTCGAGCGCCTCTGTAGTGATGCCGGTTCCGCGTTCCAGGAACACGCGGCCGCGCCGCGTATCGACTGCCACCCACTGCAGGCGCCCATGATCTGGCACGGCCAACGCTTCGCCAACGGTCACGCCCACCACGGGCACTTTGGCGGCAAGCGCGATGCCATGCGCCAGCGACAAGGCGGAGCGAATGCCGGTGAAGCTTCCCGGCCCGACCGTCACGGCCACCATCGCCAACTGACCCGGCGCCACTCCAGCCTGCGACAGCACCGATTGAGCCATCATCGGGAGGGCTGCAAATTGGCCACGGGCACCGGTGGCGTGTCGCTCCGCCAAAACGCCGTTCGGTCCGACGACCCCGGCCGAGCAACCGGACAGCGCGGCATCCAACGCGAGGATCACGCCGCCTTCAAAGCCGAAAACATACCTCATCAGCCACAAGTCGCGGCGAGCATGAGTCTGGCTCGCCCCGACCGCCACAGCTTACGCTGACCAGGAGATCGATGTTCCATGGGATTACGGTTAGGTCAGCCTTATCAAAGCGGGACTCGAACTCGGCACCATGTCCCAACGTCCATTCCGCTCCAATCCGAACATCTTACAGGTCGCTACCGCAAAGCTCCGGCAGGAAGCTTCTCATTCCTGCCAGCCTGCAAGGCCATGCGCCCGACGAGGCCTAACGTCCCGTGCGCGTCAGGCCTCGACCTGCTCAACCGAAGTCACCTCCGGCACGTAGTGCCGCAGCATGTTCTCGATGCCGTGCTTCAGGGTGGCGCTGGAAGACGGGCAGCCGCTGCAAGCGCCCTGCATGTGGAGGCGGACCACGCCCTCGCGGTAGCCGCGGAACACGATGTCGCCGCCGTCGCTGGCAACGGCCGGGCGGACGCGGCTGTCGAGCAGTTCCTTGATCTGATCCACGATCTCCTGGTCCTCAGGCGATACGTCCTCGTCCACCGCGGCGCCCAAACCCTCGATCACCGGCCGGCCGGCGACGAAATGCTCCATGATGGCGCCGAGCACTTGGGGCCGCAGCGCCTGCCAGTCGGCGATGTCGGACTTGGTGATCGTGATGAAATCGCCGCCGAGGAACACGCGGGCCACGCCGGGCAGGGCAAACAGCGCGGTGGCGAGCGGACTGCGGGCGGCCGTGTCCGGGCCGGCGAAGTCGGCGGTGCCGTCGCCCATCACGTCTCGGCCGGGCAGGAACTTGAGGGTGGCTGGGTTCGGGGTGCCTTCGGTTTCGATGAACATGGATTACCTCGGAATACGGACCGCTGAGGTCCAGATATCGGCACATGTGGCCAAAAGCTGCGCCCGATGCAAGTGGCACGGCGCATCGTGTCCCAGGGCGACGGCACCTCCTTGCGCGGACCGAACAGCGCCTGACTGGCCTTTTGACGAACAGCATCCGCTATGGACAGCGTTGCCTGCAGATTGCCCCGCTATGGCCCGATGCGACGCAGCTCCAAGCCCTTACTCCGCCGCTTGCTGCACAAGCCGCCGCGCCCGGAGCCGCCGGATGCGGCGGGCATCGGCGTCCAGGATGCGAAACTCCAGCCCCGAGGCATGGCTGATCACCTCCCCACGCGCCGGCACCCGGCCGGCCAGGGTGAACACCAGGCCGCCGACGGTGTCGATGTCCGCCTCGCGCTCATCCTCCGTCAGGGTCTGGCCGAGCCGGGTCTCGAAATCCTCGATGGAAAGCCGGGCATCGAGGTCAAGCGCGCCGTCCGGACGCTCGACGATCATCGGGCCTTCAACTTCGTCGTGCTCGTCGGCGATGTCGCCGACGATTTCCTCCACCAGATCCTCGATGGTCAGCAGGCCGTCGATGCCGCCGTACTCGTCCACGACAAGCGCCAAGTGCATCCGCGCCTGCCGCATCTGCAGCAGCAGGTCCAGCACCGGGATCTGAGGCGCGACCATCAGTGGGAGGCGCAGCAGGGCCTCAAGGTCGAACGCATCGGGACGGCCGACATAGGCGAACAAGTCCTTGATGTGGACCATGCCCACGATGTCGTCCAGCTGCTCGCGATACACTGGCAGGCGGGAATGGCCTTCCCGACGGATCTGATCCAGCGCCTGCTCCAACGTGACATCCACCGGCATGGCGACGATGTCGGCCCGGGGCACCATCACGTCGTCGGCCGACTTGCCGCGGAGCCGCAGCACGTTGGCGATCAGCGCCCGCTCCTGACGGTCAAGCTCGGGCACCGTGCCGTTGGTCTGGCTGTCCTCGGCGGATTGCTGAACCAGTTCGGCGATGCTCTCCCGCACGTTGTGCTCAGGCTGCCGTCCGCGCAGCCGCTGGCGCACCCGGTTCAGGAAGCTGCGTTGGAAGCCGCTCATGGCCGGCGCCGCGTGGCGCGCCATGGATCGGGCACTCCCATGCGGTGCAGCAGCCGAGTTTCTGCCATCTCCATGCGGCGGGCCTCGCCGGGAAGGCCGTGGTCATGGCCGTGCAGGTGCAGGGCGCCGTGCACGACGAGGTGGGCTAGGTGGTGCGACGGACGGCGCCCGGCAGCCTGGGCTTCCTGCCGCACGATGCCTAGGGCCAAGATGATGTCCCCGCTGGCGAACGTCAGCACGTTGGTCGGCTTGTTCCGGCCTCGATGCCGCGCATTCAGCCGCTTCACCATTAGGTCGGACGCGAGGACCACGGCCCCGGCACCCCCGGCGGCCCGTACGGCCCGGGCGGCGATTGCCTCAGCACGCGGCGCGAACCGGCGCCACTGAGGGTCGGCCACAATGATGGCGGGATCGCGAGTAAGCCCCGCCGAAGCGGGGCCGCGTCTGCTGTCAGGGTCCATTGGTGTCCTGGGAGTCGGCCGGCGGCTCGGTCCGTGGCCGGCCGCGCGGGCCGCGGTTCTGCCCGGCCTCGGGCATGCCTGCATCGCGCTGCGCCTGCGCCCGCTGCTCATACGCCCCGACGATGGCGGCAACCAGCGGATGGCGCACCACATCGCGCACCCCGAACCGGGTGATGCCGATGCCGGGCAAGCCGTCCAGCGTGTCGAGCGCGTCGCGCAACCCGCTGCGCTGGCCGGGCGGCAGGTCGATCTGGCTCAGGTCGCCGGTGATCACCATGCGCGTGCCCTCGCCCATGCGGGTCAGGAACATCTTCATCTGCACGGGCGTGGTGTTCTGCGCCTCATCCAGGATGACGAAGGCGTGCGCGAGCGTACGGCCGCGCATGAAGGCGAGGGGCGCCACCTCGATCTCGCCGGTGCCCATGCGCCGGATCACCTGGTCGCCCGGCATCATGTCGTGCAGCGCGTCGTACAACGGGCGAAGATACGGATCGACCTTCTCCTTGAGGTCGCCCGGCAGGAAGCCCAGGCGCTCACCGGCCTCGACCGCCGGGCGGGACAGCACAATGCGGTCCACGCGCCCGGCCTGCAGCATCGCAACCGCCTGGGCGACGGCGAGGTAGGTCTTGCCGGTGCCGGCCGGGCCGATGCCGAACACCATCTCGTGCCGGCCGAGCATGTCCATGTAGGTCGTCTGGCCCGGCGAGCGTGGCCCGACCGCGCCGCGACGGGTGTGGATCGCCGGCAGGTCGGACAAAGGCAGCCGGGGATCGGGATCTGTTTCGGACATGCGGATCGCCGCCTCCACATCGGCGCGGGACACGCCCTTCCCACGTTCGAGGCGTTTGTACAACCCGGTCAGCGCGGCCTCCGCCGCCTGCACGCGGGCGGGCTCCCCGCTGATGGCGACGCGGTTGCCGCGGGAGGACATGCGAACGCCGAGACCCTGCTCCAATCGGACCAGATGCCGGTCATGATCGCCGAACAGCAGCGGCAGCAACGCATTGTCGTTGAATTGCAGCGTCACCGCCTTGCCGGGCGATGTTGGAGCGGGAGACGTCGAAGCCGGGGTCGCGGCGAGAATGTTCAAGCGCAGATTTGCTCCAGGTTCAGGGTTCCAGCCAAGGAATTGGGGCGTCCATCCACAATCGTCACCGGGGCGACCTGTCCGATCAGCGATATTGGACCGTCCACGTGCACCGGCTGAAGGAAAGGTGATCGACCGGAGAGCTGCCCAGGACGCCGGCCCGGCCCGGTGAACAGCACCGGCATGACCAGGCCGCGGCTCCGCGCGTTGAATGCCGCCTGCTGCTCCCGCAGCAAGGCCAGCAGGATCTGCAAGCGCGCATGCCTCACGGACTCGGCCACCTGCCACGGCGCGCCGGCCGCAGGCGTTCCGGGGCGGGGGGAATACTGGAAGCTGAACGCCTGCGCGAAGCCGACCCGGCGCACGAGGTCAAGCGTCGCCATGAAATCGGCGTCGGTTTCCCCGGGGTGCCCCACGATGAAGTCCGACGACAACGCAAGGTCGGGCCGCGCCGCCCGCAGGCGCTCCACCAGGCGCAGGTAGTCATCGACGGTGTGCCGCCGGTTCATCGCGGCCAGCATGCGGTCGGAGCCGGACTGCACCGGCAAGTGCAGGAACGGCATCAACTGCGGCACATCCCGGTGGGCGTCGATCAGGTCGTCGTCCATGTCGCGCGGATGCGACGTGGTGTAGCGCAGCCGCAGCAGGCCCGGAAGGTCGGCCAGCGCCCGGATCAGCCGGCCGAAGCTCCACGTGCCGCCGCCTGGCGCCTCGCCATGCCAGGCATTGACGTTCTGCCCAAGCAGGGTGATCTCGCGGGTGCCCTGGGCCACCAGGCGCCGCGCCTCGGCGATGACGGCCGCGGCCGGCCGGCTCGCCTCGGCGCCGCGGGTGTAGGGAACGACGCAGAAGCTGCAGAACTTGTCGCAGCCCTCCTGGACTGTCAGGAACGCGGTCACGCCCTGGGGCGTGGCGCTGTCCGGCAGGTGGTCGAACTTGGCCTCGGCTGGGAAGTCCGTCTCGATCACGCCGCCGCCCGCGCGCGCGGCGCGGGCCACCATCTCCGGCAGGCGGTGATAGGTCTGCGGCCCCAGCACGACATCGACAAAGGGCGCGCGGGCAACGATCTCCGCCCCCTCAGCCTGCGCCACGCAGCCGGCCACGGCCAGGATGGTCGAGCGCCCAGCCGCCTCGCGCGCCTGCTTGACCGCGCGCAGCCGGCCCAGCTCGCTGAACACCTTCTCGGCCGCCTTGTCGCGGATGTGGCAGGTGTTCAGGATGACCATGTCCGCATCATCGGGCGTCGGCGTCGGAACATAGCCCAATGGCGCCAGCACGTCCGCCATGCGGCCGCTGTCATACACGTTCATCTGGCAGCCCCAGGTGATGACATGCAGCCGCTTTGGGGTTTTCGCATCTTTCGTCGCGGTCACGGCCGGGCATGCTCCCCATCCGGCCAGACAGGCCCGGCCGGGCACCGATGAGGAATGGGCGAGCGCCCGGGCGGGGTCAAGCGCGGCAGCGTCTGAAAGCCTTCCTTTATTCTCGCCAACTCTGGTGCCAAGTCTAGTGAATGCGAGTGTGGCAGATCAGGCCGGAGAGATGTCAAGCAAAAGCCGGTGCGGTCAGGCAAAGGCGGGGCGAGCCGGCGGCGCGTCGCCGGCCGGCGCCGGATGCAAGGCGGGCCGCACCGGCCGGTTCTGCCGGAGCGTCGCCGCGCCCTCGGCCACCGTCTGCCACACCGCCTGGGCCAGCGCCTTGCGGGAAGGATAGGCGGCCGGATCGACCGGCGCGTGCAGCAGGACGGTGGCGCGCAGCCCGCGGTGCTGCGCCAGGCGCCAGTAATGGCTGGCCAGGTCCATGTCGCCATACCAGGCGAACACCGGCCGGCTCGCACGGCCCATCGGCAGGCCGCCCAGTTGGTCATAGACGACGGACACCGGCTGGATCAACGGGGGCTGACGGTCCCGCCGCGCCTCGGCGACCGAGAAGAAGACCGAACGGAACGCCAGCACCCGGGAGCCATCGGAGCTGGTGCCCTCGGGAAACAGGATCAGGTTGTCGCCCGCGTCCAGCCGGTCCCGCATGGCGTCGCGCTCACGCCCGGTGTTGGCGGCGCGGCGGCTGACGAACACGGTGCGGCCCAGGCGCGCGACCGTGCGGATGACCGGCCAGCGGCCGACCTCCTCCTTGGCAATGAAGCAGCCTTCCAGCACGCCGCCCAGGGTCGGGATGTCGAGCCAGGACGAGTGGTTCGACGCGAACACCACGGGCCGCCCGTCGAGCCGCCGCGCCAGCGTGCCGATCACCCGCACCTGCAAGCCGAGTAGGCGGCACAGGCTCGCCCAATACAGGCGGGCGAACACAATCTTGCCACGGCCGGGCAATACCAGCATCCCCGCCTGGATCGCGGCGGCGGGCAGCGTCCACAGCGCGATGGCAGCACCCCGCCGCACCGACCGCAACCGGTGCGTCCGCTGGCGCGGCGTCGCCTTCGTCTCCACCTGCGCCAGGGCGGGCAGGCTCCTTTGGCGTGCGCGGGGGATAAGAAGCTTCATGGGAACCAGATATCAAGCCAGATGTGTCGGGGCAACGACGCGCTCGTGACAATCTTGGGACGATGGCGGACAGCGTAGCACAATGCGCATGCGAAACTGGCGTTCTTCCACGGTTTCAGCACTATGCTGCCGCATGTTCAGGACCGGAACGATTTTTCTGTCCCGGCGGGTCGCCCTGTTCGCCGCCGTGCTGGCCGTGCTGCACGGCGCCACGGCGGGCGCGGCCGATCCGCAGCCCTACACCGTCGCCATCGCGCCCACCGGCGATGCGGCGTTGGATCAGGCGCTGAAGGACAGCTCCAACCTCCTGTCGCTGCGGGACAGCGCGCCGGTGGGCCCGTTCGCGCTGGTGACGCGCGCAAGGGACGACCAGAGCCGCCTCGTGACCGCGCTCAGCAGCTATGGCCGCTATGCCGCCCGGGTCAGCATCGAGGTCGCCGGGCGCAGCCTGGACGACACGGCGCTGCCGACGGTGCTGGAAGCCGCGACAGCCCCGGTGCCGGTGGCGGTGGCCGTCGATCCTGGGCCGGTGTTCCGCCTGCGCCGGGTCACGCTGACGGGAAAGATGCCGGAGCAGGCGCGGGCGGCGCTGGGCGTCGAGCCTGGCGCGCCGGCGCTCGCGTCCGAGGTGCTGGCGGGCCAAGGGCGCGTGCTCGACGCGCTGCGCAGCCAAGGCTACGCGCTGGCCAAGGTCGCGGCACCGGTCGCCATGCTCGACGCGTCGGCGCAGGCGCTCGACGTGTCCTATGCGGTGGACACCGGCCCGCAGGTCGATCTCGGGCCGATCAGCATCGGCGGGCTGACCCGGGTGGACCCGGCCTTCGTGCGGCGCCGCCTGCTGGTCAGCCAAGGCGAGCGGTTCGACCCGGCGAAGATCGAGACCGCGCGGCAGGACCTGGCGCAGCTCGGCGTGTTCGCGACCGTCCGCGCCCGGGCGGCCGAGCAGGTGGACGCCGCCGGGCAGTTGCCGCTGGCCTTCGACGTGACGGAGCGGCCGCGGCACGCCGTGGCGGCCACCGCGGAGTACTCGACCGATCTCGGCGCCAGCGTCGGCGCCACCTTCCAGCACCGCAACCTGTTCGGCCAGGCAGAGCAGTTGAACCTGGGCGCCGCGGTGACCGAGCTGGGCGGCAGCGCCAGCCGGGGGACCGGCTACAACGTGACGGCCGCGCTGATCAAGCCGGACGTGCTGCGGCGCAACCAATCGGTGCAGGTGAACCTGCAGGCGATCAAGGAGAACCTCGACGCCTACGATCGGACGGCGGTGCTGGGCGGCATCACGGTCAGCCGAAAGGTCGCCCAGGTCTGGACGGGCAGCGTCGGCGTGCAGGCGCAGCAATCGTCCATCACGCAGGAAGGCGTGCAGCGCGACTACACCTTGCTCGGCCTGCCGCTCGGCCTGCGCTACGACTCGACCGGTCCCGAGGGGCTGTTCGAGCCGACGCACGGCATCAAGGCCGCCGCGGTCGTGACGCCGACGCAGGTCCTGACCGGCCGGAGTGCGACGTTCACCATCCTGCAGGCGTCGGGTTCGACTTACATCAACCTGGGCGCCCCAAGCCGAAGCATCGTAGCGCTGCGCGGCCTGGTCGGCAGCGTTCAGGGGGCGAGCACCTTCGACCTGCCGCCGGACGAACGCTTCTACGCCGGCGGAGGAGGCACGGTGCGGGGATACAAGTATCAGTCGATCGGGCCGAGGTTCGCCAGCCGCCGGCCGACCGGCGGCACGTCGATCACGGCCGCCACCGTCGAGTATCGCCAGCGGTTCGGCGAGAGCTTCGGCGCGGCGGTGTTCGTGGATGCCGGGCAGGTGGCCAACTCCAGCGCGGCGTTCGGCAACGGCTTGCGGGCGGGCGCCGGGGTGGGCGCGCGCTACTACACGGCCATCGGGCCGGTCCGGCTGGACGTGGCCGTGCCGCTCAACAAGCAGCGCGGCGACGACACGTTCGAGCTGTACATCGGCATCGGGCAGGCGTTCTGATGCGCCGGTTGCGCCGGGCGGCGCTTTGGGTCCTGGGCCTTCTCCTGCTGCTTCCCGTCGTGGCGGTCGCCGCCGTCGTGCTGGCCTTGAACATCGGGCCGGGCCGCCTTGCGGCGGAGCTGCTGGTCGGGCGCGTGACCGGCGGCACGGTGGTGCTGGACGGGCTGTCCGGCCGCTTCCCGGACGCGCTGCGCCTGCATCACCTGGAGGTGCGGGACGCGGCCGGCGCCTGGCTGCTGGCCGACGACGTGGCGCTCGACTGGTCGCCGACCCGGCTGCTGCGGCGCACCGCGCTGATCGACCGGCTGGACGCCGTGCGGGTGCAGGTGCCCCGACTGCCGGCCGCAAGCGCCACCGCCCCGGCCCCCGCGACCGAGAGCCAGCCGTTTGTCCTCCCGGTCCGGGTGACGGCGCGGCGCATCCACGCGACGCGCGCCGAGCTGGGTCCCGGCGTGCTCGGGTCTGCGGCGGTCCTCTCGGTGGACGGCGACGCGGACGGCGCGTCGTTGCAGGACGCCGACGCGACCCTGGCGCTGCGGCGGCTGGACGCGCCCGGGAACTACAAGGCGACCCTCCGCCTCGACCCGGCGCGCATCGCCGCGACGCTCGACGCCGCCGAGCCGACGGGCGGACTGATCGCGACCGTCGCCACGCTGCCGGGCCTGGGGCCGCTGTCGATCAAGGCGAGCCTGGACGGGCCGCGGACCGCCGCCGCGACGGATCTGGCGCTGACCGCCGGCCCGTTGCAGGCGCAGGCCCGGGGCACGCTGGACCTGGAGGGGTCGGCGGCCGATCTCGACGTGTCCGCGTCCGCTCCGGCCATGGCGCCGCGGCCGGACGTGTCGTGGCAAAGCGTCGCGCTGCAGGCCCGGGTGCACGGGCCGTTCACCGCGCCGGACGCATCGGGGCAACTGCGGATCGAGGGACTCGCCGCGGCCGGCGCTGCGGCACAGCGCCTGGTGGCGGACATCCAGGGCAATGCCGGCCGGGTTGGGCTACATGCGGGCCTGGACGGCGTGCGCCTGCCAGGCCCGGACCCGGCGCTGCTCGCGGCGGCGCCCGTGGTGCTGGACGCCGATGCGCGGCTGGACGACCCGGCCCGGCCAGTCACCTTCGCGCTCAACCATCCGCTGCTGACCGTCAAGGGCGATGCGCGGACGGGAGGCGATGTCTCCGCCACCGCCGACGTGGCTGCAGCCGACCTCGCCCCGTTCGCCGCCATCGGCGGGATCGACCTGCATGGCAGTACGGCGCTGCGCCTGCGCGCGGCGGTGGCGGGCGGCGTGACCCGGGCGGAGCTGGACGGCAAGGTCTCGATCACCGGCGGGCTGGCGCCGGTGCCGGCGCTGCTGGGGGATGCGACGCTCGGGGCGTCGGCGCAGCTTGCCGGGTCGGACATCACGCTGTCGCGGCTGGAGGTGGACGGCAGGGCGCTGCGCCTGTCGGCCCAGGGCAGCAAGGGGGCGGGCGCGTTGGACGCCACGTATCGCCTCGGACTCGCTGACCTGGCGGCGCTTGCCCCGACATTGACCGGGGCCTTGGAGGCTGACGGGCGCGTGCAGGGGCCAATGGACGCGCTCTCGCTCGACACCACCATCAAAGGCGAGGTCGGCGCGCCGAACGTGCCGCGCGGGCCGGTGACGCTGACGACTGCGCTGACGGGCCTGCCCGGGGCGCCAGCGGGGCAAGTGACGGCGGAGGGCACGCTGGAAGGCGCGCCGCTCGCCCTGTCCGTCAGGGCGCGGCGCGAGGCGGACGGCGCGCTGCATGCCCTGATCGAGCGCGCGGATTGGCGCAGCCTGCATGCCGCGGGCACGCTTTCCCTGCCGGCCGGCGCCAAGCTGCCGCTGGGTCAGGTGGACCTGCGCATGGACAAGCTCGACGACCTTCGCCCGTTCATCGGCCAGCCGCTGTCCGGCGGCCTGACGGCGCAGGCCAGCCTCGACATCCAGGAAGCCCGGCTCCACGCGGAGCTGCGCAACGCCGGCCTGCCCGGCAACCGCGTCGGCCATGCCGTGCTCACGGCCCGGGTCGCCGACCCCACGACCGAGCCGGTGGTCAACGCCCAGCTCGCGGCGGAAGGCATCGACGCCGCAGGCGTCAAGGGGTCCGCAAAAGTGGACGTGTCCGGCCCGCAGGCGGCGTTGGCCGTGCGCATGACGGCGGCGCTGCAGGTCAGCGGGACCGACGCCCAGATTTCCGGCGCGGCCGTGGTGGACGCGCCGGCCAGGGCCGTGCAGCTCGGCACGCTGCAGGTGGCCGCCCGGGGCGAGACGCTGCGGCTGCTGGCGCCGGCGCAGATCCGCCTGGCCGATGGGGTCGCGGTGGACCGGCTGCGGCTGGGCGTGCGGGAGGCGGTGCTGGACGTGGCCGGTCGGCTGTCGCCCACGCTGGACGCGACGGCCACGCTGCGGGCGCCGGCGGACCTGGCGCGGCTCGCCTCGCCGGAGCTTGCGGCGGACGGCACGGTCGCGTTGGATGCCCGGCTGACTGGTACGCCGGCGCTGCCGACCGGGACGGTCAAGCTGACCGCCAGCGGGGTGCGGCTCCGCTCCGGGCCGGGCCGGGCGATCCCAGCGGCCAACCTGACGGCCACGGCGCAACTGGCCGGGGGCGCCGCCCGGGTCGATGCGCGGCTCTCGGCCGGGCCATCGCTTCAGCTCGCGGTGCTGGGACAGGCGCCGCTCGGGGCCGGGCCGCTCGACCTGCGGGCGACCGGGGCGCTCGACCTCGTGCTGCTCGATCCCGTGCTGACCGCGGCCGGGCGGCGCGCCCGGGGCCGGGTGGCGCTCGACGCGACGGTGGCCGGCACCGCGGCGGCGCCCCGCATCGGCGGCACGGCGCAGCTCTCGAAGGGCGAGCTGCAGGACTTCGCGCAGGGCGTGCGCATCACCGACATCGCCGCGAGCCTGCGGGCGGACGGCGACACCGTGCGGATCGCGAGCTTCACCGGCCGGGCCGGGCCGGGAACGGTGGCGGCGTCCGGCAGCGTCGGCGTGCTGGCGCCTGGGCTGCCGGTCGATCTCGCGGTCACGCTGCGCAACGCCCGGCCGCTCGCGTCCGACCAACTGAGCGCCGACCTGGACGCCGACCTGACGGTGAAGGGTCAAGCCGTCGGCGCGTTGCAGGCGGCCGGGCGCATCGGCATCAAGCGCGCCGAGATTCGCATCCCCGAGCGCCTGCCGGCCAGCATCGCCGTGCTCGACGTGCGCCGGCCCGGCCAGAAACCGCCGGCTGCGCCCGCCGCCGGCAGCGAGATCGGCCTCGACCTCGCCATCAACGCGCCGAGCGCCATCTTCGTCCGCGGCCGCGGGCTGGATGCCGAGCTTGCGGGCGAGCTGCGCGTCAAGGGCACCAGCGCCGCGCCGCAGGTGTCCGGTGGGTTCGACATGCGGCGCGGCACCATCAGCGTGGCCGGCACCACCTTGACCTTCACGCGCGGAAAGGTGGGCTTCGACGGCACCGGGGTCACGGGAAAGATCGACCCGACGCTCGACTTTGCCGCCGACAGCACGACGGGCAGCGTGACCGCGACGCTGGGCGTCGGCGGCTACGCCAGCGCCCCCAAAATCAAGCTGTCGAGCGTGCCGGAGCTGCCGCAGGACGAGGTGCTGGCCTACCTGCTGTTCAAGCGCAGCGCCAAGGACCTGGGGCCGTTCCAGCTTGCCGAGATCGCCGGCGCGGTCGCGAGCCTGACCGGCGTCGGCGGCGGCGTCGCCAACCCGCTGGAAAGCGTCCGGAAAGGGCTGGGGCTGGACCGGCTGTCGGTCGGCGGCGGCGCGTCCGGCTCGGCGCCCTCCGTCGAGGCGGGGCGGTATGTCCGCAACGGCGTCTATGTCGGCGCGAAGCAGGGCACCACGGGCGGCCAGACGCAGGCGACGGTGCAGATCGACATCTTCAAGGGCCTGAAGGCGCAGACCGACGTGGGAACCGGGCAGGGCGGCAACTCGGTCGGGCTGACCTATCAGTTCGAGTACTAGCGTGCTTAAACCGCCCGGCAGCGCGCCGGGCCGGCCGGCGGACGGAGGGAAGCCATGAAGCTCGCGACGACCTGGGCCTTCGCCGCCCTTCTGCTGGCTGTGCCGGCGTTGGCGCAGCCGCACGGCCCGGCTGGTCCCGAGCGCGAGGCGGAGGCGCCGCACGTCCCGGCGCCCGAGCCGAGCGCGGACAAGACCACCTCCCACACGCTGACCCTGGCCGGCCGCACGCTGGCGTTCAACGCGACCGTCAGCACCATCCGCCTCGCGAACCCGCAAGGCACCGCGCAGGCCGAGGTCGTCGTAACCGCGTTCCAGCTCGCGGGCGCGGCGCCGGGCAGCCGTCCGGTGACGTTTGCGGTGAACGGCGGCCCGGGCTCGGCGTCGGCCTGGCTGAACCTCGGGGCCATCGGCCCATGGCGGCTGCCGTTCGCGGCGGGCATCAGCCCCAGCATGCGCCCGGCGGTCGTGGACAACGCCGACACCTGGCTCGACTTCACCGACCTCGTGTTCATCGACCCCGTCACCACCGGCTACAGCCGGGTGCTCGGCGGCGACGATGTGCGGCGGCGCATGCTGTCGGTGGAGGGCGACATCGATAGCCTCGCCAACGTTTCGCGCCGCTGGCTGGAGGCCAACGGCCGGCTGCAATCGCCGAAGTTCATCGTCGGCGAGAGCTACGGCGGGTTCCGCGGCCCGAGGCTGGCGCGGGCGCTGCTGGACCAGCAGGGGGTGGGGATCAGCGGGCTGGTGCTGATCTCCCCGGTGCTGGACTTCAACGGGCGGGACGCGCCGTGGGACCCGATGCATTGGGTGGCGCGGCTGCCTTCGATGGCCGCCGCCGCCCGCGGCGCCGCCGGCCGGGCCGAGATGCTGGATGTCGAGAGCTACTCCGGGACCGACTACCTGCTGGACTTGGTGCGCGGCGAGCACGACACGGCCGCGGTCGAGCGGATCAGCGACCGCGTCGCGGCGCTGACCGGCCTCGATCCTGCGCTGGTGCGGCGGCGGGCGGGCAAGGTGGATCTCGGCACCTTCACGCGGGACCGGGAGCCGGGCCGGGTCGCCAGCCCCTACGACGCGACAGTCTCGACCGCCGACCCGTTCCCGGCGGCATCGAACGACAACTCGCCCGACGCCATCCTGGACGCGCTGCGCGGACCCGTCACCAGCGCCATGCTGGACGTGTACGCGACGCGGCTGGAGTGGAAGCCGAGCGGCGCGCCGGGGCGCCGATACGAGCTGCTGAACGAGGCCACAGCGCACGAATGGGACTACGGCCGCGGCAACGCCCGGCCGGAGGTGATGACGCCGCTGCGGCAGTTCCTGGCGCTCGACCCGGCAGCGCACGTCGTGGTGGCGCACGGGCTGACCGATCTCGTCACACCCTATTTCGCGAGCCAGATGCTGCTGAACCAAGTGCCCGAGGCCGCAGGCGGAGACCGCCTGCAGCTCCGTGTCTATGGCGGCGGGCATATGTTCTACAGCCGCGACGCATCGCGCGCCGCGCTTCATGCGGATGCGGAGGCGCTGATCGCCGCAGGGCCGGACCACGCCGCGGCGGCACCGTCTAGCGCGGCGGTCGAGTGAACCCTGACCACTTTCGAGGAGCAGCGCCATGCAGATTGCCGAGCACGTCTTCGTCGTCACCGGCGGCGCGTCCGGCCTGGGCGCCGCCACCGCGCGCATGGTGGCTGCCAACGGCGGCCGGGTGGTGCTCGCTGACGTGAACCGGGCAGCTGGAGAGGCGCTGGCGCAGGAACTGGGTGCCGCCGCCCGCTTCGTCGCGGCCGACATCACCGATGAGGCCTCGGCCCAGGCAGTGGTGTCGGAGGCGGAGGCGGCGTTCGGCGGCCTGCACGGCCTGGCGAACTGCGCCGGGGTCGCCATTGGGGAGAAGGTGCTGGGCCGCGACGGGCCGCACGCGCTGGCGTCGTTCGCCCGGGTGATTGCGGTGAACCTCGTCGGCACGTTCAACATGATCCGCTTGGCAGCCGCCAGCATCGCCAAGGGCACGCCGGGCGCGGATGGCGAGCGCGGGGTGATCGTCAACACGGCGTCCATCGCCGCGTTCGACGGGCAGATCGGCCAGGCGGCCTATGCGGCGTCGAAGGCCGGGGTAGCAGGCCTGACGCTGCCGATTGCGCGGGAGCTGGCGCGCAGCGGCATCCGGGTGGTGACGATCGCCCCCGGCCTGTTCGCCACGCCGATGATGGCCGGTCTGCCGGAGGAAGTGCAGGCGAGCCTGGGCGGCGCGGTGCCGTTCCCCTCCAGGCTGGGCCGGCCGGAGGAGTTCGCGTCGATGGTCAAGGCGGTCTTCGAGAACTCGATGCTGAACGGCGAGGTCATCCGCCTCGACGGCGCGCTGCGCATGGCGCCGCGTTAGCGGGTTCCCACCAGGAACAGCCGTGGGAACGGCAGCAGCACGCTGCCGTCCGGCAGGGCCGGGTAGGCATGGGCGATGCGGTCGCGGTAGGCCGTCAGGAATCCGGCCTGCTCGGCCGCATCCAGCGGCGCCAGGAACGGGCGCAGGCCGCTGCCCTTGAACCATTCGACAACGGCTTCCGCCCCGCCGGCCAGCAGGTGATGGTAGGTCGTCCGCCAAACGTCCACCCGCGCGCAGTGCGGACGCAGCACGCGGTAGTACCAGTCCGGCGTTCCCATCTCTCCCCGTGCCCCGGCGGCACGCGCGAGCTTGGCGGCCCAGGGCTTGTGCGCCGCCACCTCCCGCATCAGCCGGTGCGCCGGCTCCTGCAGGTTGTCCGGCATCTGCACCGCGAGGCTGCCGCCCGGCGCCAGCTTGGCGGCGAGGCGTGGCAGCAGGGCCGCATGGTCCGGCAGCCATTGCAGCACGGCGTTGGCGAGGATCGCGTCGAACGGTCCCGCCGCGTCCCACGCCGCGATGTCCGCCACCTCGAACCGCACCTGCGGCAGCCGCCCGCGCGCCGCCGCGATCATGTCGGGCGAGCTGTCGAGGCCTGTCACCTCAGCACTGGGGAAGCGCCGCAGCAGCAGTTCCGTGGAGTTGCCGGGTCCGCAGCCCAGGTCCACGGCCGCCGACGCCGCCTCGCTGGGCACCGCGGCGAGCAGGTCGCGCACCGGCCGGGTGCGTTCATCCTCAAAGGCCGTGTACTGCTTGGCGGACCAGTCCATCGCGTGCACTCCGTCAGAGCGCCCGACGCACGGCGGCGGCGTGGGCGAGGGCGCGGTCAACCCACGGCCCGGCCGCCGTGATGGCGGGCGCCAGGTCGAACGCGGCGGCCAGGTCGGCGCCGTGCAGGGTCGGGTCGCGGGCGAGCACGGCCTGCAGCGTGTCGCCGGTCCGGCGGACCTCGCCGGCTGCTTGCTCGACTCGTGTGTGGGCCGCCTCCCGGCCCAGCAGCGGGGCCAACCGGGCTGCTGCCGCGTCGGCGAACAGCAGGCCGCGCGTCTGGCCGATGTTGGCGCGCATGCGCGGGGCATCGACGACCAGGCCCTGCGCCAGCGACGCCGCCTCCCGCAACGCGCCGGAGGCCAGGCCGAACAGCGTCGGCACCGCGTGCCACTCGGCATGCCACAGGCCCGGCGGGCGCTCATGCGCGCCCGCCATCGCATCCAGCAGGGTGGTGACATGGCCCTTGGCGGCCGACGCCGCGGCCAGGATCACGGTGCAGGACACCGGGTTGCGCTTGTGCGGCATGGCGGAGGAGCCGCCGCGGCCGGACACCCAGGGTTCGGACACCTCGGCGACCTCCGTGGACGCGAGGCTCACGATGTCGGTCGCCATCTTGGCCAGCGTCCCTAGAAGCGTCGCGAGCCACGCGCCGCCCTCGGCCATGGCCGTCCGCCGGACGTGCCAGGCAATCGGCGCGGCGCCGAGGCCGAGCGCCTCCGCGAAGCCCTCCGCGACCGCCGGACCGTGCGCGCCGAGGCCCGCGAGGGTGCCGACCGGCCCGCCCAGCGACGCCAGCAGCATCCGGGAGCGCAGGCCGGGCAGGCGCTCCGCCGCGTCCGCGACGCCGGCCAGCCAGACCGCGGCCTTGAAGCCGAAAGTCAGCGGCGCCGCGTGCTGGCCGTAGGTGCGCCCGACACAAGGCGTGCCCCGGTGCGCCGCCGCGAGCTTGGCCAACCCGGCGAGGATGGCATGGAGGTCGGCCGCGACCAGAACCAGCGCCGCCCGGAGTTGCAAGGACAGCGCGGTGTCGAGGATGTCCTGCGTGGTGGCGCCCTGGTGGAACGCCCGCGACAGCTCCTCCGGCAGCCGGGCCTGCACGGTCTGGACGAACGGGATGGTAGGGACGCCGGCCAGCACGGTCTGCTCGCCCAGGGCAGCGGCATCGAGGCTGTTGGCGTCCATCACGGCGATGGCCGGCGCCAGCGCGTCGGGCGCCAGGCCGAACCGCGCCTGCACCCGCGCCAGCGCGGCCTCGGCGTCGAGCATCGCGGCGAGGCGGGCACGGTCCGAGAACACGTCGCGCATGGCCGCGGTCGCGAACAGCGGGCCGAGCAGCCCCGAGTCAATGGCGGAGAACGTCATGCAGGCATCAAGCAAACACGGCGCGGGCGTGCCGGTCAACGAGGGCCTAGATGCCGCCCCGCAGGCGATGCCAGGCCAGCAGCGCCGCGTCCACCGGGATCGCCGGCACCTCCCGCAGGCGCCAGTACCAGCGTTTGCGCAGGCTGCTGGACGCGGCGCCCCAGCTCGGCGGGCAGGCCCGCGCGTCCAGGCCGGCGAGGCGCAGCAGCACCACGCAGCGCGGCAGGTGATAGGCGGAGCTGGCGGCATAGACCGGCCCCGCGTGGCCGCGCAGCAGCCGGGCGCAGGCGCGGACGGAGGACAGGGTGTTCGTGCCGGTCGGCTCGGTCCTGATTTGGTTGGAAGGCACGCCGCGGTCGCGCAGCAGGGCAGCCATCACCTCCGCCTCGGCCGGGCCATGCCGGCCGATGCCGCCGGTCGGCATGTAAAGCACGTCCGGCAGGCGCTCGCCCAGGCGGAACGCCGCCCGCACCCGGTCCAGCATGGCGCCGCTCGGCTGGCCGCCGGGCCGCACGGCGGCGCCGAAGATCACGATGACGGTTTGCATGGGAGGGGGCGGCATCAGGGCGGCGGCGACACCAGGAGGCGGTTGACGCCGGACAGCGCATCGTAGGCCTGACGCCAGGTCCGGGCAAAGGCCGCGGCGTCGGTGCCGCGCGCCCGCAAGGCTGCCGCGATGCCGCCCACGGTCCGCACACCGTCAACGAGGCCGAGGATCGCCCCGGCCAGCGGCGGCAGCGGCACCGGCACGCGCAGGCCGTCGAACAGGAAGGGCAGCGTGCCGTCGGGCCGGATGTTGCGCGCCAGCTCCGCCGCCGGCAGCTCCCGCGCCACGGGGATGGCATCGTCCCGCATCGGATCAGGTGCCGGCCGGGCCTCCGCCGCCCGGACGCAATACGCGACGTGGGTGCTCATGTTGCCGGTCAGCGCCTCCGCCAGGCCGGCGCGGGCGGCCGGGTCCAGGGCGTCGATGCGGGCGCGCAGCTTGGGGTCCGGCAGGTAAGCGGCCGGGTCGTAGCGCAGCGGCTCCATCAGCGCCGTGACCTGCAGCCCGGCGCCGTCCAGCAAGGCGATGAACTCGGGCGCGGTGTAGGCCCGGTCGCGCGGGTTCAGCAGCAGATCGTACAGCCCGGCGTCGCCGCCGTCGATGTGGTCGCCGAAGTAGCTGTTGCGGCGCAGCCAGGCGGTTTCCGGCAGATGCCGCATGACCCGGCGCGCGACGTCGAGCCGGGCCGGCGGCGCCTCCCTGTCCGGCGCCAGCCGCCGCAGCGCGTCCTGCAGCATATAGACGCCGGTGCGGCCATGCGGGGCATACACCATCAGCCCCATCCCGCCGCCCGGCGCCAGCACGGACAGCAGCGCCCGCAGGCCCGCCGCCGGGTCCGGCAGGTGGTGCAGCACGCCGCAGCAGTCGATGTAGTCGAACGGGCCAAGGCCCGACTCCGGCAAGTCGAGCAGCGACCCCATGTGCCAATCAAGCGTCAGGCCCCGCGCCTCCGCCCGCGCCCGCGCGACCCGGTGCGCCGCGGCGGAGCGGTCCAGGTAGGCGACCCGGCCCGGCCGTCCCGCCGTCGCCATCTGCTGCGCCAGCATGATCGCGCCGTCCCCGGTGCCGCCGCCCGCCACCAGCGCGTGCAGGGGCTTTGACGCCGGGCGGTCGGCCCCGAACACCCAATGGTCGATCTCCCGCAGGTGGCTCGGGCTGCCGATGATCAGGCGCCGCGCCTCGTCGCGCGGGTCGCGCTTGGGGTAGGGGAAGGCCTCATACTGCTCGGCGAGCCTGGCGTCGATTGCATCCGTCATGGGGAACACCTATCCCGCGCCGATGCATTCGGCCAAGACACGCGATACACGGACGCGGGGCGCCGCGGCACGCGGCTATTTCGGCATCGGGGCGGAGGGCGTCTCGAAGTCTGCCAACATGGGCGCCCTGCTGCGCACCGGGCATGCGTTCGGGGCGGCGTTCTGCTTCACGGTCGGCGCGGGCTGGGACGCGCGGGCGGGGCGGGCGGCAGACACCGCGGACACGCCCGCGCACGTGCCGCTCTGGCGCTTTCCCGATCCCGCTGCGATCCAGTTGCCGCGGGAATGTGCGCTGGTCGGCATCGAACTGCTGGACGACGCCGTGGACCTGCCGTCGTTCCGGCACCCACTGAACGCCGCCTACGTCCTCGGACCGGAACGCTCGGGCCTGTCCGCGGCGCTGCGCGAGCGGTGCCGGCATGTCGTGCGCATCCCGACGCGCTTCGCCCTCAACCTCGCGGTCGCCGGGGCGCTGGTCATGTATGACCGCCTGCTGCAGCATGGACGGTTCGCCGAGCGCCCGGTGGCGAGCGGTGGGCCTGGCCAGGCCTTGGCGGTGCCGGGCGGGCATGGCGACCCGCGGTTCCGCCGCACGATGCCGGATTGGCTGCCAGACGTAACGGACACCTGATGCGCCGCTTGCCGCGGCCCGGGGCGCACCGTATCTGACGCTCATGCAATCCAGACACCTTTTGATCTTGGCCGCAGCATGGCCCTCGCTGGCGCTTGCGCAGCCGAGGACCACGGCGCACCCTTCGGCACATGCTCCAGCCCGTCCCGTCAGCGCCGCGCCCAAGTCGATTGGCAAGTTCGAGGATTGGCAGGCGGCCACGCATGAGGAGGCCGGCCAGCCTGTCTGCTACGCTTTCGTGCGCGCCGCCAGCTCGCAGCCGGTGCTGCTGGGCCGGGGCGAGGTCGTGCTGACGGTGACGCAGCGCAACGGCGGACGGGACGCCGTGGCGATCAGCGCCGGCTTTCCCTTCGTGCCCAACGCGGAGGTCCAGATGAGCGTCGAGCAGGCCCAGCTTGCGTTCTACACCGCCGGCCGCTCGGCCTTTGCCCGCGACGGCCGGGCCGCGGTGGCGGCGTTCGCGAAGGCGCGCGAGGCGGTCGCGAAGGCGCCGGGGCCGCGCAGCACGACCGTGACCGACACCTTCAGCCTGCGTGGCTTCAGCCCGGCCTATGCCGCGATCAACAAGGCATGTCCCGCCAAATGAGCACGCAGGCCGACCTCACGGACGCCGAGCGCACCCGCATCCTGGCGAAGTCCGCGCTGTTCAACCCGCCCGCCGCGCAACTGCCGGACGGGCGGCGCGACCTCGTGGGCCTCACGCGCGAGGAGCTTGCGGCCGAGCTTGCCGGCATCGGCGAGAAGCCGTTCCGTGCCAAGCAGCTCTGGCATTGGATCTACCACCAGGGTGCCGTCGACTTCGCCGCCATGTCGAGCATCGCCCGCCCGCTGCAAGGGCGTTTGGCCGAGCACTTCGTCATCGGCCGGCCCAGCGTCGCCACGGTGCAGACGAGCGCGGACGAGACCCGCAAATGGCTGTTCCGCTTCCGCGACGGGCAAGAGGCGGAAACCGTCTATATCCCCGACCGGCACGAGGACCGCGGCGCCGTCTGCATCTCGTCCCAGGTCGGCTGCACCCTGTCCTGTCGGTTCTGCCACACCGGCACGCAGACCCTGGTGCGCAACCTGGGAACGGCCGAGATCGTGGGCCAGTTCATGGCGGCGCGCGACGCCTACGGCGAGTGGCCCAGCCCGCGCGGGGAAACGCCGCGCCTGTTGTCCACCATCGTGCTGATGGGCATGGGCGAGCCGCTCTACAATTACGAGAACGTGGCCCGCGCCATGCGGATCGTCATGGACGGGGAGGGGATCGGCCTGTCTCGCCGCCGCATCACGCTCAGCACCTCGGGCGTCGTACCGATGATGGACCGCTGCGGGTCGGAGCTTGGGGTCAACCTCGCGGTCTCGCTGCACGCCGTGCGGGACGACCTGCGGGACGAGATCGTGCCGCTCAACCGCAAGTACCCCATCGCCGAGCTGATCGCCGCCTGCCGCCGCTATCCCGGCGCCAGCAACGCCCGGCGCATCACCTTCGAGTACATCATGCTGCGCGGCGTGAACGACAGCGAGGCGGAGGCACGGGATCTCGTGCGCCTGATCGCCGGCATCCCGGCCAAGGTCAACCTGATCCCGTTCAACCCTTGGCCTGGCAGCGACTACCGGCCGAGCGGGCGGGAGGCGCTGGAGCGGTTCGCCGCCATCGTGCAGGGTGCCGGCTTCGCCGCCCCGATCCGGATGCCGCGCGGGCAGGACATCCTGGCCGCCTGCGGCCAGTTGCGGACCGACAGCCACCGGACCCGCCCGGCGGCATAGCTGCCGTTGATTCGGCCCATGCCCGCACCGAGCGAGAACCGATGGGCTTGATCCCCTCTGCCCCCGTCCTGGTCACTGGGCTGGTGGACGCCATGCACCCGGGTACCAACGCGAAGCTCGACGAGACTCTGATGCGTCCGTGGCGAGCCTGGCTCGGCACGGCCATCGCGGCCGTCCCGGTTATCTCGACGGGGCGCCTCGCAGGCCGGCCGGGCGGCGGAGCATCCAATCGGCTGACCGTCCCGGCGCATGTCCCAAGGCACCGCTGACCGCATCGCCCTGCCGCTCGGGCTGTTGGGGGCGGCGGCGTTCCTGTCCTCGGCCGGGGCGCGCATCGTCGATCCGCTGCTGCATGCGATCGCGACAGACTTCTCGGTGTCTGTGCCGGATCTGTGGGTCGTCATCGCGGCCTTCACCTTGCCCTATGGGCTGAACCAACTGGTGCTGGGACCGGTGGGCGACCGGTTCGGCAAGCTGCGGGTCATGCTGGGCGCACTCGTGGGCTACGCGCTGTTCACCGGCGCCTGCGCGCTCGCGTCAGACCTTGCGAGCCTGGCGGTGCTGCGCGCTTGTGCGGGTGCTGCGAGCGCCGGGCTGATCCCGGTGGGCATGGCCTACATCGGCGATGCCGTGCCGTATGATCAGCGGCAGGTGACGCTCAGCAAGTTCCTGACCGGCATCGTGCTGGCGCAGACCTTGGCCGGGCCGGTCGGCGGCGTCTTCGGGCAGTATGTCGGCTGGCGCGGGGTGTTCCTGGTGTTGGCGTCGCTGGCGGTCCTGGTCGCCGTGGCGTTCGCGGTTCGCATCCGCGGCCTGCCGGACCGCCGCAACCCCGGCCGGATGTTCAACCCCGAGAACTACGCCCGCATGGCCAAACACCGCACCGGGCGCCTAGTGCTGCTGGCGGCGACGCTCGACGGCGCGATATTCGTCGGCTGCTTTCCGTACCTCGCGCCCTACCTGCACGAGCAGTTCGGATTGGGCTACGCCCAGGTCGGCCTAATCCTGGCATGCTTCGGCCTCGGCGCCTGGTCCTATACCCGTCTTGCCCGATGCCTGCTGGCGCGGCTGGGGGAGGACGGCCTGGCGCTCGCGGGCGGGCTGCTGATGGCAGCAGCCCTGGCGACCGCGGTGGCCAGCGGCCGTCCGTGGCTGTTCATCCCGGTGGAGCTGGCGCTGGGCCTCGGCTTTTTCATGCTGCATTCCGTGCTGCAGGCGCGGGCCACGGAGATGCTGCCGCAGGCGCGGGCCACGGCGGTCGCGACGTTCGCCTGCGTGCTGTTCCTCGGGCAGAGCGTCGGCGCGCTGCTGGTCGGCGCCGCCATCGCGCGCTTCGGCTATCCCACGGCGTTCCTGCTCGACTCCGGCTGCATCGTGCTGCTGACGCTGTGGCTGGCGCGGGTGCTGCGGCGGGGGCCGACCTAGCATTGCGATTGGCGCGGACCGGGCCATCTGTCGGATATGGATGACACGCCGCACGCCCCGACCGCCGCCGACCATCTGGCCCGGCATGACGCCGAGCGCACCCCGCCCGCGTCGAAGCCCCATGACCCGAAGCTGCCTCCGGAGCTGGGCGGCCCCAAGGGACCAGAGCCGACCCGTTTCGGCGATTGGGAGCAGAAGGGCCGCTGCACCGATTTCTAGGCGGGCGCGCCCCGACGGCGCAGCGCGGCCTTGACGGTGTTGTCCAACAGGCAGGCGATGGTCATCGGGCCGACGCCGCCGGGCACCGGGGTGATGGCGCCGGCGACAGCGGCGCACCCGGCATAATCGACATCGCCGACCAGCCTGCCGTCGGCCAAGCGGTTGATGCCGACATCAATCACGGTGGCGCTGGGCTTGATCCAGTCGCCGCGCACCATCTCAGGCTGTCCCACCGCCGCCACCAGGACATCGGCCCGGCGGCATTCGCCCGCGGGGTCCAGCGTGCGGGAATGGACGATGGTTACAGTGGCGTCCGCCGCCAACAGCAGCGCCGCCATCGGCCTGCCGACGATGGCGGATCGGCCCAGTACGACAGCCCGGGCGCCGCGCAAAGGTGTCCCGCCCGCGGCCAGCAGGCGCATGACGCCGCTGGGCGTGCAGGGTGCCAGCACGTCAAGCCCGTCCTGCAGGCGGCCGACATTCAGGGGATGGAAGCCGTCCACGTCCTTGGCCGGGTCGATGGCCTCCAAGACCGGACGCGGCGGGATGGCGTCCGGCAGCGGCAGCTGCACGAGGATGCCGTCCACCTCGGGGTCGGCGTTCAGCCGCCGGATCACCGCCATCAAGTCCGCGGCGGGCACGCTGGCGGGCAGTCGTATGGTCTGCGCCAGCAGCCCGGCGCCTTGGGCCGCGCGGTCCTTGTTGCGCACATAGACCGCGCTCGCCGGGTTCTCCCCGACCAGGACGACTGCAAGCCCCGGCTTGAATGGCAAGCCTGCGGTGCGTTCGGCGATCTCGGCGCGAAGCGCGGCGGCGACCGCCGTGCCATCGATGACGCGGGCCGCCATCACATGAGCGTCCAAACCCCAGTGACGATGCCGGTGAAGATGGTCGCCAGCAGCGGGCGCGCGATGTATTGCAGCAGCAGGATGGCGACGATCGGGCTGATGTCGATGTTGCCGAAGTTGGGCAGCACGCTGCGGATCGGGCGCAGGATCGGCTCGGTGACGCGGGTGAGGAAATCCCCGATGGTCCAGACCAGGCGGTTGCGGGTGTCGAGCACGCCGAAGGAGGCCAGCGTGCTGAAGATGGCCGAGAGGATCAGCGCCCACACGAACAGGCCGATGACGGCATTGAGCAACTGAAAAAGCGCTGGAATCACGTTTGGCCGCCTCCCGGAGAATGCGCGGGACCCTACCGATGCACCCGGCGGGGCGCAACCGCGTGCGGAATGTGCAGGGGCTGGCTTGACTTGGCCGGCCCGCCTGAGCATTGTCCGCCGCCTGCACGGCGGGGCTGTAGCTCAGTTGGGAGAGCGCCTCGTTCGCAATGAGGAGGTCAGCGGTTCGATCCCGCTCAGCTCCACCACGCCGTGCGGACAGCCTGGCGACTGAGGCTCGCGCGCCACGCCACAAAGCGTCCGTTGCCCGTTGACTACATCGCCTCAGCGGAACCATCTCGGCATGCGATGAACAGGCCGCCTTCGGAGATGACGCGCGGAGTGCGGCTGCTAGGGCTGCATGAACTCGGTCCTATACTGTGCCGCGAGCGCGTGCGCCTTGCGCTGGCGCTCGGCAATGTCGTCCTTGCTGAGTTTGGGTGGCGGCGCCGTGCGGCTGCCGACGGGATCGCCGACCGCCATGAAGAATGTCTCCTGGCCGGGCGGCGCACACATGCAGAGCATCCGCACCGGTTCGCCCGAGATGTTCTTGAACGAGTGCGGCGCGTTGGCCGGGATACTGACGGTCGATCCCGCCGGGATCGTGGACGTTTCGCCGCGGAAGGTGAACTCAAGCGTGCCTTCGAACAGCGTGAACATCTCCTCGAAGTCATGGCGGTGCGGCGGAGGGCCGCCGCCCGGCGGCACGTGCATGTCGATCAGGCAGTAGCGCCCGCCGCTGTCCTCGCCGCTCACCAGGATCGTGTAGGTGTCGCCAGCCAAGGAGATGTGCTGCAGGGCCGGGCTTTCCGGGGCCGCAACGACGAGGCTGCGCCGTAGATCGTCCGGCGGAAGCGCCGAACCGGGCCGCGAGGCCGTGCTGAAATCATCGGTCATATTCTGTCCCCTTCATCAGCCCGACGCCCGGATGAAATCGGCCGCACGCTCCGCCACCATCATCACGGCCGGCTGTATGTTGCTGGACGGCACCAGCGGCATCACGGAGGCATCGGCGATCCGCAGGCCGCCGATCCCGCGCACCCGCAGGTCCGGATCGACCACGGCGCCGACGTCGCTGCCCATCCGGCAGGTGCCGCAAGGATGGTACACCGTCGTGCCGGAGCCGCGGATGTAATCCAGCATGTCCTCGTCGGTTGAGACCCCCGGCGGCGGCGCAAGCTCCTCCAGCACCAAGTCGCTGAACGGCGCGGTGCGGCCCAGCCTGCGGGAAAGGCGGGCCGCGGCGACCATCGCATGCTGGTCGCCCGGCGCCGAAAGGTAGTTGGCGCGGATCACCGGCTTGTCGTCCGGATCGGCGCTGCGCAGCCGCAGCTCGCCGCGGCTTTCGGGGCGGCACTGGCCGAAGTTGAACATGAAGCCCGGATGCTTCGGCAGCACGTAGCCGCCGCCGGGCGAGAGGCTGAAGTTGATGAACTGGAACTGCACTTCGGCCTCTTCGGCGCCCAGCGTCACGCGGGCGAACAGCGTGGCCTCGGTCGCGCCCACCGCCATGGGGCCGCTTCGGCGCAGCGCGTAGCGGGCGGCCATGCCGGCGGTGCGCAGCCGGCTCGCGGTGATCTCGTTCAGCGTGCCGGCCGGGCGGGTGCGGAAGCCGAAGCGGCTGATGAAGTGGTCCTGCAGGTTCTGCCCCACGCCGGGCCGGTGGAGCTTGACCGGCACCCCCAGCGCCTGCAGCGCATCGCCGTCGCCGATGCCGGACAGCATCAGGAGCTTCGGCGTGGCGATGGCGCCGGCGCAGACGATGACCTCCCGATGCGACCGCATCTCGGCCATGGAGCCGTCGGCGCGGCGGACCACGCAGCCCACCGCGCGTCCGCCCTCGATCAAAAGGCGCTGCGCGGTGACGCCGGTGACGACATGCAGGTTCGGGCGGCGGCGGGCCGGGCGGAGATAGGCCCGCGCTGTGCTGACCCGGCGGCCGCGGCGCACGTTCACCTGGATCGGCGCCACCCCCTCGATGGCGCCGTCGTTGATGTCGCGATGACGGGGAAAGCCCATGGCCTCACAGGCCTTGATGAAGGCTGCGGCGCCGGGCGACAGGCCGCGCGGCTCGCTGACCGAGATCGGGCCGCCAGTGCCGCGGGTTAGGCCGGGGTCGCCGGTCCAGTGCTCGATGCGGCGGAACGCGGGCAGCACGTCGCCGTGCGACCAGCCATGCGCCCCGGCCTGCGCCCAACGGTCATAGTCGTGCGGCGAGCCGCGCAGGAACGCCATGCCGTTGATCGACCCCGACCCGCCCAGCACCCGGCCGCGCGGCCAGGCGATGCTACGGTTGTTGAGTCCAGGCTCCGGCTCGGTGGCGAAGCGCCAGTCGTATTTGCCGCTGGCGAATAGGCGGGCATAGCCGGCGGGAATGTGAATCCAGATGTCGCGATCTTCTGGCCCGGCTTCCAGCAGTGTCACGCGGCAGGCCGGGTTCTCCGACAGGCGCGCCGCCACGATGCAGCCGGCGGTGCCGCCGCCGATGATCAGGTAGTCCGGTGTCTCCAAGATGCCGGCCTCCCCGCGCCGCGGGCCTGATGCTACCCGATGCAAAGCCGGGCGCCAGGGCCTGCCGCTATGACGCGCCGATCTGCTTGGCCGGCCCGCCAACCTGCTTCTGCCGCAGCGCCGCGAGCCGGTCATTCAGGTTCGTGGGCGTCGGCAGCTTGCCCTGGACCTGCGCCATCGCCATGGCGATATTCGGGTCGTCCTGCTCCGGCCGGGTCGGCGCGAGCAGCTTGGCCTTGGCGTTCGCCGCCTCGGCGTCGGCCAGGTTGCGCGTCGCATTGTCCTGCATCGCCTTGAGCGCGACGCTTAGCCCGCTGGTGGCGGTGGACAGCCCGGCCGCCTGGCGCGCTGCCTCGGCCCGCTGCTGCGCCATGTCGCGCTGCTGCTCCGCCCGGCCCATGTCGCGCTGCGCCCGGTTCAGGTCGTCCCGCGCCGATTTCAGCTTCTGCCCCGCCTGCTGGTAGGTAGCTTCCAGCGAGTGCAGGAAATCCCCGGCATCCACCGCGTCCTGCTTCTCGCGCTCGACATCGGGCGCCATGGTTTCCAGCATGGAGACGACCGTGCCGAGGCTGCGCTCCAGCTCGGACTTGCGGGCCGGGTCGGCTTCGGCCTCCATGCGATGCTGAAGCTGCTCGGCCGCCGCCATGCGCTGCTGTGACAGCGTCATGATGGCGTCGGCCTCGCGCTTCTCCTTGTCGAACGCGATGCGGGCCTGGGCGACCTGGCGGCCGAGGTCGTCCAGATGCTGCTCCATGGTGCGCAGCTCGGCCTCGGTGGCGGATTGCGGGTCCCACCGCACGATCGCCTCGACAGCGTTGTTCACGGCCCGGTCGGCCTTCACGCTGACCAGGTTGCGGATGAATGTGATCATGACGTTCTCCCGTTTCTTTAAGATCGTGAGTCACCCGGCCATCGCGCCGGCGTTGAGCAGCGCCACCGCGATCTGGATGCCGATCAGCACTAAGGCAGCGGCAACGTTGCCGGCCTCGATCATCGCGCGCAGCCCGCGCAGCAGCGCCGTCGCGGCGAAGAAGGTCGCAAGCTGGATGGCCAGCGCCACCAGCCCCCAAAGCACGATGTCGAGCACCAGCACGCTGGTCGCGAGCGTCGCCGCCAGCGGCATGGCGAGCGCCACGAGGGTTCCGGCCACCACGATGCCGGCGGCCACGTTGCCCTCCTGCACCAGGCGCCACTCGTTGAACGGCGTCAGCGCGATGTAGCAGGCCATGCCGATGCCGAGCAGCGCGAGCGTTGCGGCGAACTGGCCGACCAGCACGGGCAGGCCCATCTGCAACGTGGCAAGGATGCTGTCCATCGGTCCCTATGCGAGCTGCAGCGTGGCGGGGTTGAGGTCGATGCCGGCCCGGATGTCAACCCAGGCCCGTCCGCCGTCCTGCACCGCCGCGACCATGATGTACTCGGTGGCGGGCGCCGGGCTGGGGCTGCCGGTGGGCGCCGCATACAGCATGGCCTGGCTCTGCACCGTGCGGCTGCCGGACAGTCCCTCGACCGTCTCCGTGAGTGCGCGGGGCGGCACCCGGCCGCTGCCCGGCGCCCACACGCGGGCATAGGTCTTGCCGTCCTTGGTCTGGAACTCCGGCCAGCCGATCATGCCCTCGTTCGGGTCGAGCCAGGCGCCCCATTCGCCGGGGTCGGCGGGCGTGACCTCATCCACCGTGCCGAACAGCCGGCACTCGTCGGGGTCGCCGGCGGCGTCCAGGTGGAGCTGGATGAGGCTGCGCCCGTCAGGCAGATAAAGCCGCAAAAGCTGCGTGTTGCCGGACGATACGTGTCCAATGGCGCTCACGCTGACCGGCCCGCTGCCGTCCGGCTGGGGCAGCTTGATGCTGCCGCCCGCCAGGATGAACGGCGTGGGGTCGAGCGCCAGCGTCATGCCGACGCGGAACTTCGACGGCGCGTAGCTCTCGCCCGACAGCTTGTGGCGCAGCAGGTTGCCGGCGCTTTGCAGGGCGTTGGTGGGCGGGCGCACGGCTGATCCTCCAGAGGGTGCGTTGGTTGAAGGGCGGCGTTGGTAAGCGAGGAATGCGATGCCGCCGCCGCCCGCCAGCAGCACGGCCCAGACCCAGCCGGAGCCGCCGCCGGGCACGCCGGGCGTGCGGCTTGGCGGCGCCTTGGCGACCTCCGGCGGGACGTCGGGCGGCAGGGCGCCAGGCGTGCGCGGCTCGCCGTCGCGCTTCGACAATTGGCGGTCCAGCTCGTCCAGCTTGGCGCGCAGATCGGGGTTGCCTTGCGCCTGCTGGTCGGCCTCCTGCCGCCATTGCTGGTAGCCGGGGTCGTTCTGGTTGTTGTGGAAGAACTCGCCCGACCCGGCGCGGCCGAGATTGCTCAACAGCGCGCCCAGGAATAGCCCGTCCCACACGCCGAAGCTGCGGTTGGCGCCGAACGCGGGCGGCGGCGCGGACCAGCCGCGGTTGCTGAACCAGCCGGACCGATCAGGCGCGTATTGGCGCGCCGCATACTGGCCCGGTGAATATTGGCGCGGCGCGTATTGCGGCGCTGGGCGCTGTTGCGGGGCGTCCGGCTGGCTGCGGTAGCTGTTGTAGGCGCCACCGGAGCGATCCTGCGAGAAGCTGCGGTCGCCCGGCGATGATGGCGGCGTCCAAGCCGGCCGCTGGTAAGACGGGGAGGGCCGGCTGTAGCCGCCGTTCCCGCCGCTGAACGATGGGGTGCGGGGGGCGCTGCTGCCGCCGAACGACGGCGTCCTGCTGGAGCTGCCCGGCCGGGAGTAGCCGCCGCTGGCCCGCGCAAAGCCGTCCGCCGGCCACGCCAGGCACGCGGCCGCCGCGATCACAGCCAACCAGGGCCGGAGCCTTCGGGTCCGCACGGCGTTTGTCCTCCCGCGGGGTTGTCGCGATAAGCTGGGTGTAACAGAACATGCCCAACCCGTCGCGCGAAATAGGCGGCGGCGGGACAGCGGAGGACGATCGCCATGTGGCAGCCCAGCAGCTTCTACCCTGACCCCGCGGTGCAGATCCTACACCCGAGCTTCGCCAGATACCGCCTCCCGCTCGCCGCCGTCGAGCGCCTGGCGACCGGGCTGCGCTGGGCGGAGGGGCCGGTCTGGTTCGGCGACGCCCGGCATCTGCTGGTCAGCGACATCCCGAACAACCGCATCCTGAAATGGGAGGAGGAGACCGGCGCAGTCAGCGTGTTCCGCCGCCCCTCCCATTTCGCCAACGGCAACACCCGGGACCGCCAGGGCCGCCTTGTCACCTGCGAGCACGGCGGGCGCCGGGTGACGCGGACCGAGCTTGACGGAACCATCACCGTGCTGATGGACCGGTTTGAGGGCAAGCGGCTCAACTCACCCAACGACGTGGTCGTGAAGTCCGACGGTTCGATCTGGTTCACCGATCCGCCGTTCGGCCTGCTCAGCGACTACGAAGGGGCGCGGGCGGAGCAGGAGCTGCCGCAGAACCTTTACCGTCTTGACCCGGCGACGGGGCAGGCGACGGTGTTGGACGATTCAGTCGCCGGCCCCAACGGCCTCGCCTTCTCGCCGGACGAGCGCGTGCTGTACGTGGTCGAGAGCCGGGCCAGCCCACGCAACATCCTGGCCTATGACGTTTCCGAGGACGGGACGCGAATTACCGGGCGGCGGGTGCTGATCAACGCCGGGGCAGGGACGCCCGACGGCTTCCGCATGGACGAGGACGGCAACCTGTGGTGCGGCTGGGGCATGGGCACGCCGGAACTGGACGGCGTGATGGTGTTCTCTGCCCAGGGTGAGCCGATTGGCCGCATCCAGCTTCCGGAACGCTGCGCCAACCTATGCTTCGGCGGCTCCAAGCGGAACCGGCTGTTCATGGCGGCGAGCCAGTCGGTTTACGCGCTCTATGTCAACACGCGGGGGGCGCCGTGAAGCGGAACACCGTCGCGGAGACGAACTCCTCTCCCGGGCGCAATACGGTGCTGGGGAAGGCAGGCTGGTTCGGGCTGTCGGGGAAGTGCTGCGTCTCGAAGCACACGGCATCGCCTTGGCGGTAGCCGCGTCCGCTTGGCCCCGAGAGCGCGCCGGTGAGCTGATTGCCGGTATAGACCTGCACGCCGGGCTGTGTGGTCAGCACATCGAGGGTCCGGCCGCTGACCGGCTCGTGGAGGCGGACGGCTTGGCGCAGACCGGCGCTGGGGCGCAGGACCCAGGTATGGTCGTAGCCGCGGCCGTGTAGGATCTGCGGGTCTGCCGCGCGGATGTGCTGGCCAATCGGCGTGGGCGCGCGGAAGTCGAACGGGGTGCCGGCCACGGGCCGCAATTCGCCGGTCGGGATCGAACTCGCAGTCACCGGCAGGAAAGCGTCGGCCTCGACCTGCAGCAGGTGGCCCAGCACGCTGCCGCTGCCCTCGCCCGCGAGGTTGAAGTAGCTATGGTTCGTGAGGTTCAGCACCGTCGGCCGGTCGGTCCAGGCCCGGTAGTCGATGCGCAGTTCGGGGCCATCCACCGCGTAGGTGACGCGGACATGCAGCGTGCCGGGGTAGCCCTCGTCGCCATCCGGGCTGACCAGGCTGAGCGTCACGTGGCGGTCGCCGCCGTCCTCGATGCTCCAGACCCGCTTGCCGAAGCCATCGGGTCCGCCATGCAGCGCGTTCGGCCCGTCATTGCAGGCCAGGCGGTGCTCCACCCCATCCAGCACGAACCGCCCGCCGGCGATGCGGTTGGCGAACCGGCCCGGCAGCGCCCCGAAATGCGGGCTGCGATGCTGGTAGCCGTCCAGGCTGTCGAGGCCCAGCACCACGTTGGCCACGTGCCCCGCCCGGTCCGGCGCCTCGATGCGCTCGACCGCCCCGCCGAACGTCAGGACGCTTACCCGCAGCGTGGCATCGCCCAGGCTGATGCGATGGACTTCGGCGCCGGCGTCGGTGCGGCCGTACAGGGTGATCGTCATGCTGGCCGCAACGGCTGGATGGCCTTGGCGTTCCCGAACGACTTCGCCGTTTCGGGCGGCGGCCATGCAGAACCGGAATGGCTGCGCTGGGCCGTCGCGGGTAGGGTCCCTGCATGTCAGCCGCCACCGAGACCTCGCCCTCCGGAGACCGCCGCGCTCGGGCCAACGTGCTACGGTTGGCAGCGGCGCAGGCGCTGGCCGGGGCCAATGCGTCCGTGGTGTTCGCGACCGGCGCCATCATCGGCAGCACCTTGTCGCCGGACCCGGCGCTCACGACGGTGCCGATCAGCGTGTTCGTCGTGGGCATGGCCGCTGGTACCCTGCCGGTGGGTTGGCTGTCCCGCCGTCATGGCCGCCGGGCAGCATTCATGGCAGGCGGCGGCTGCGGCGTGCTGGCCGGGCTGCTGGGCGCGTCGGCGCTGCTGCTGCAATCCTTCGCGCTTTATTGCCTCGCGACGCTGTTCGCCGGGCTCTACGCCTCCGTCGTGCAGTCGTTCCGCTTCGCCGCCGCAGACGGCGCGAGCGCCGCATTCCGGCCCAAGGCGCTGTCCTGGGTCATGGCAGGCGGCGTGTTCGCCGGCGTGCTGGGGCCGCAGCTTGTCACCTGGACCATGGACCTGTGGTCGCCCAACCTGTTCGTCCTGAGCTACCTGGCGCAGGCCGCCGTGGCGTTGGTGGCGATGGCCGTGCTGTCCGGCGTGGACCTGCCGCGGCCGGCGCCGGCGGAGCTGGCGCGCGGCCGGCCGCTCCTGGCCATCATCCGCCAGCCTCGCTTCGTCGTGGCGGTGGTGTGCGGCGTGGTCAGCTACACGTTGATGAATCTGGTGATGACCTCGGCGCCGTTGGCGATGCGGATGTGCGGGCTGCCGCTGTCCGCGTCCAACTGGGCGATCCAGTGGCACATCGTCGCCATGTATGCGCCGAGCTTCTTCACCGGCAGCCTGATTGCCCGGTTCGGCGCGCGTCGTGTGGTGGGGACCGGTCTGCTGCTGACCGGCATGGCGGCAATGGCGGCGCTGTCGGGGCTGACAGCCGTGCACTTCTCGGCCGGGCTGATCCTGCTGGGGCTTGGCTGGAACTTCGGCTTCGTCGGCGCCTCCGCCATGGTGCTGGAGGCGCACCGGCCGGAGGAGCGCAACAAGGTGCAGTCCTTCAACGATTTCTTGGTGTTCGGCACGATGGCGGTCGGCTCGTTCTGGTCGGGCCACCTGCTGGTCACGCTCGGCTGGGCGGCGGTCAACTGGGTGGTGTTCCCGCCGGTGGCGCTGGCTTTGACGGCGCTGGCGGCGTCCGGGCTGCTGCTGCGCCGGCGGGTGCCGGCGGCGTAGTGGTGCGGACGGCGGGACTCGAACCCGCACTCCCTTGCGGGACTCAGATTTTCATCCC
>CAXSHI010000003.1:0-69810 GCA_964236755.1 uncultured Acetobacteraceae bacterium | reverse complement strand
TGGTGGTGTTCGGCGGCAAGGAGTACGGCATGGGGTCGTCGCGCGACTGGGCGGCGAAGGGCACGGCGCTGCTGGGCATCAAGGCGGTGGTCGTCGAGAGCTTCGAGCGCATCCACCGCTCCAACCTGGTCGGCATGGGCGTGCTGCCGCTGACGTTCAAGGACGGCGCCACCCGGCAGTCCCTGGGGCTGACCGGTGCTGAGACGTTCGACATCCTGGGGCTGGCGGAGCTGCGGGCCGGCATGGACCTGCGCATGCTGATCCACCGCGGGCCGGGCCGCACGGATGAGCTGACGCTGCGCTGCCGGGTCGATACCGACGACGAGGTCGAGTACTACCGCAACGGCGGCATCCTGCATTACGTGCTGCGGGAGATGGCGCGCGCCGCCTAAGCAAGCATTCGTCGCTTGCGCCACGAATGCCTGCTTAGGAGTCGTCTGAAACGCATCATTCTATCTGCTGCGCGTGGGTACGCTCCGCAGGATGATGCTTAGTTGACCCGGCCTCGTCTCCTACAGGCGGGGCCGGACGCCAACCTGGCGCACCTGCCGGTCAGCCTCGACCTGCGGGCGCTCAGCGTCGCGGAGGGGGTGCGCGCGGCCCTGTCGGTCGCCGTTATCGTCGCGGCCAACGAGTGGATCGCCTTCCCGCCGTTGAGCGAGGCGGCGCTGGCGGCGTTGCTGACTTGCCTGTGCGACGCCGGCGGGCCGATCCGGCGCCGGGTGCCGGCCTTGCTCGCCTTTGCGGTGATCGGCGCCAGCCTCACGGCTGGGCTGGGATTGCTGCGGTCCGCCGGCCTCGCGGTCGTCGTGCCCTGCGCCTGCCTGGTGATCTTCTGCACGAGCTTCGCCCGCATCTGGGGCCAGAGCGCGTTGCAGGTCGGCAACCTGCTGACCGTCGTGACCGTGCTGGCGATGGACCGGACCATCGACGTGCGGGAGGCCGGCGTGCTGGCGGCGGCGTTCGTGGGCGGCAGTCTGTGGGCGCTGCTGCTGACCATGGTGATCTGGCGGCTGCACCCATTCCGTCCTGCCCGGCGCGCCGTGGCCGAGGTGTTCCGGCGCATGGGCGTGCTGGCGGGCGACCTGTCCGGGCTGATCACCGCGGCCCCGACCCTGCCCGCCCAGGTGTCCGAGGCATGGGCCGACCATGCGCGCGGGCATCGCCGCCATGTGCGCGATGCCATCGAGGAAGCGCGTACCCTGGTGCTCGACACCGTGCGGGCGCGCGGGCCATCGAGCGCGCGCTCCGGCCAGACCCTGATCCAGGTGGAAGCGGCGGACCAGGTATTCGGCGGCCTGATCGCCCTGTCGGACGTGCTGGAGTTCGCAGGCCCCATCACCCGCGCCGCCGCCGCCCGGCTGCTGCACACGCTGCGGCTGCTGCTGGCCGCCATTGCCGACGACACCGCCGCGGACCTTCCCGCGGACGACGCCCGCCGCCGCGCCATGGTCGAGCGGCTGCTGGACATCCTGGCCGGCATCGGCCAGACCGACCCGGCGCTGGCGGGAGTGGCCGCCTCGCTGGTGGACCGCCTGCGCGTCGCGGCGCTGCTGACCACGCCGGACGGCCTGCTGCCTACCGGGCAGCCCGGCACGACCGGGTGGCGGGGCCGCCTGGCCAGGCCGCTGCGGGCCAACCTCACGTGGTCGTCGGCTTCCTTCCGGCATGCGGTCCGAGCGGCCGTGGCTGCCGGGCCGGCGCTGGTCATCACCTTGCTGTCCGGCAACGCCTATGCGCACTGGCTCACCATCACCCTTGTGCTGACCTTGCAGCCGTTCTTCGCCCTGACGTGGCAGAAAGCGGTTGAGCGGATCGTCGGCACCGTGCTGGGCGGCATGGTGGCGGCCGGGCTGGGGCTGCTGGTCGACTCGCCGCTCGCGACCGCGGCCGTGCTGTTCCCGTTGGCGGTCACGGCGTTCGCCGTGCGCTACGTCAGCTTCGGCCTGTTCATGGCGTGCATGACGCCGCTGGTGGTCCTGCTGTCGGAACTCGGCCGTCCCGGGGAAAGCGAGCTGGTGATCGCCGGCATGCGGGCGCTCTACACCGTGCTGGGCGGAACCTTGGCTGTGCTCGGCTGCGCGGTGCTGTGGCCCAGCTGGGAACCCGGCCGCCTGAGCCGTGAACTGCGCGCGGCGCTGGACGCCCATGCGGCCTATGCCGATACCGAGCTTGCGGTGCTGCTGGGCGAGCAGCCGGCCGCAGCACTTGATGCCGTGCGCCGGGCGGCCGGGGTCGCGAGCAACAATCTGGAAGCCTCGCTGGCCCGCGCGCTGCAGGAGCCGCGGCGCTCCGCCCGCGCCGGGCTGGAGTCGGTGATGGTGGTGGATGCGGCGCTGCGCCGCTTGGCTGGCCGTCTGTCATCGTTTCAGCACGATCCGGCCTCCGTGCCCGGCGCGGCCGAGCTTGCGGCGTGGCGCAATTGGCTGGGACTGGCGTTTCAGGTGCTGGCGGACGGCACGACGCTGCCGCCGGGCCAACCCCAACACGAACCCGGCAGCGCGATGGCGCGCATCGCACGGCAGATCGAGCTTATGAGCGGAGCCTTGCGTCGGACGGAAGAGCGCGCGCCAACGCCGGCACGATCAGCAGCGCCGAGCCTCCCACTGCCGCCATGAGCAGGAAGGCGAGGCCGCCGGCGGTCCCGTAGATCAGGCCGGACAGCCAGATCAGCAGCCCGGTCGGGGCGGAAAACCCCAGCGCGGACATCAGCGCCTGGGTCGTCCCGGCGCGCTGCGCCGGCAGGGTCCGCAGCACCAGCATGGTCGAAAGATGCTGGCAGGCGAACGTCGCGGCATGCAGGAGCTGCACCGCGGCGAGCACCGAAACTTCTGTGGCGAAGGCGGTCACGGTCCAGCGCAGCAAAGACGCCCCCGCGGCCACCGCGGTGAGCCGGGCCGGTCCGAGCCGTTCGACCAGGGAGCGTCCCCAGATGAACAGCGCGACCTCCGCCACGATGCCCTCGGCGATCAGCAGCCCGATGATGCCGTCCGGGATGCCGACCGTGCGCCAATGCAGCGTGGCGAAGGCGTAATAGGCGGCATGCGCCCCCTGGATCAGCGCCGTCGCCACGAGCGCCAGGCGGAAGCTTCGGAAGCGCCACGTCCCTTGCTGGATGCGCATCGCCGAGGGCGGCGCCGTGACGCTGGGCAGGGCAAGCGCCAGGCCGGCGGCCATCGCATAGAAGCCGGTGATGGACCACGGGACCAAGCCGGCGCCCAGCATGCCGAGCAGCGCGCCGCCGGAGGCGGTCGAGGCCATGTAGGCGACGGAGCCGAATGCGCGGGTGCGCCCGTAATCGAGCCGCCGGGCCGCCGCCAAGGCAAGGGCCAGGGCGTCGCTGAGCGGGGTCAGCGCCGAGGCCGACACCCCCTGCACCGCCGAGATGAGCAGAATGGCCGCGAAGCCCTGGGCTGCCGGCAACAGGGCGGCGCTGCCGGCCGCGACGGCCGCGCCCACGAACAGCACGGTTCGGCCGCCGAGCGCATCGGCCAGCCACCCCCAGCCGGGCACCATGATGACGCGGAGCAGAAACCCCAGCCCGAGCACCTGGCCGATCTCGGCGCTGGTCAGCCCACGGCCGGCAAACCAGACCGGGAGGTAGGCGGTGCCGATGGCGCCCGCCGCGAAGAACGCCGCCAGGAACAGGCCGACGCGCAGCCCGTCACGCGCCACCGGTCAGGCGGCGACCGCGCAGGCCTTCGCCGCGTCGCGGATGCGCCGGGCCATGGACGCGATGCCGTTGCCGCGATTGGTGGACAGCGCCTCAAGCAGGCCGAAATCCTTCAGGAACACGGGGTCGGTCGCCAGGACCTCGGCGGGCGGACGGCCGCTGTAAACGCGCAGCAGCAGGGCAACAAGGCCAGAGACGATCGCCGCATCGGAGGCGCCGGCGAGCATCATGCGGCCCTCCTGGACGGCCGCCTCCATCCAGACCTGGCTTTGGCAGCCCGGCACGCGGTGGGCGTCGTCCTGCCACTCCGCAGGGAACGGCGGCAGCTTGCGGCCAAGCTCGATGATGTACTGGTAGCGGTCCATCCAATCGTCGAACACCTCCAACTCCTCGCCGATGGCGGCGATAGCGGCGGCGGCGGACGGATCTTCCGGATGGACGAAGAAATCTGGCATGCTGCTGAGATATGGCGCGGAACGGCGAAAGCTACACCGCCGGCACGCCAAGGCCAGCCCTTCCCGCCCATTCAGATTGACGGCCCTGCCTTCGATGCCGAACGCAGGGCCGGCCGGGGGCGAGCTAGGCGTGGGTCAGGGAGTAATGGTAGCCGCAGCCATGGCCCATGGTCGTCACGTCGAGCGCGCCGTTGGCAAACATGCCGTTCATGGTCATGCCGCGGCGTCCCGCGGCCGTCACGCTGCCGTCCGGCCCGACCTTGCCGCGCAGGCCCTGAAGCGCGAACGCACCGTTGCGCACCTGGGCACGGGCGGTCGCCGGCAGCTTCCGGCAACGCGGACCTGAGTTGTCGCTGGAGACGACCGTGCCGGAGTACATGCCGTCCACGGGCATCGTGGCCGCCGGCATGGGGGCCGGGGCAGGTTCGGCGGCTGCCATGGGCGGCGGGGGCGGCGGCGTACTCGCGCAGGCGGCGAGTCCGCCGGTAATAATCAAGCAGGCTGCAAGCTTGAGGCGCATGGATCGGCTCCCGGTTGGAACCTTACGAAACAACAACAAGCCTGCGCCGTCAAGGTTTCGACTACAGAATAAAGCGACTGAGGTCGCCCTTCGCGGCCAGCGGCGCCACGCGCTCGTTCACGTAAGCAGCGTCCACCGTCACCAGCTCGCCGCCCCGGTCCGTCGCGGTGAAGCTGATCTCTTCCAGCAGCTTCTCCAGCACCGTCGCCAACCGGCGCGCGCCGATATTCTCCACACGGTCGTTGATGTCTGCGGCCAGATCCGCCAGGGCATCGACCGCGCCCGGGGTGAAGTCGAGCGTCACGGCCTCCGTTTCCAGCAGCGCCGAATACTGCTTCAGCAGGCTGTGCTCCGGCTCGGTCAGGATGCGGCGCAGATCCGCGCGCGACAGCGGCGCAAGCTCGACCCGGATCGGCAGCCGGCCCTGCAGCTCCGGCAGCAGGTCGGACGGCTTGGCGAGGTGGAAGGCGCCGGACGCGATGAACAGGACATAGTCGGTCTTCACCGGGCCGTACTTCGTGCTGACGGTCGTGCCCTCGATCAGCGGCAGCAGGTCGCGCTGCACGCCTTCGCGCGACACGTCGCCGCCGCGGAATCCGCCCTCGCTCGACCGGGCGCAGACCTTGTCGATCTCGTCCAGGAACACAATGCCGTTCTGCTCGGCGTGATGCACGGCGTCCTTGGTGAGCTGGTCGTTGTCCAGCAGCCGGTCGCCTTCCTCCCGCCCGAGCGCCACGCGGGCCGCGGAAACCGTCATGCGCTTGCGCTGCGGCGGCCGGGCGAACATGCCCTTCATCATCTCGCCCAGGTTGGCCATCTGCCCCGGCGGCATGCCGGGGATGTCCATCTGGCCGATGGACGGGCCGGCGTCGGCCACGGCGATCTCGATCTCCCTGTCCTCCAGCTCGCCGGAGCGCAGCATCTTGCGGAACTTGCCGCGGGTGTCGGCGCTGGCCCCCTCCCCTACGAGCGCCGTCACCAGCCGGTCCTCCGCCGCCAGCTCCGCCTTGGCCTGCACGTCCTTGCGCCCGGCGTCGCGCAGCATGGCGATGCTGGCCTCCACCAGATCGCGCACGATGCTGTCCACGTCGCGGCCGACATAGCCGACCTCGGTGAACTTCGTCGCCTCCACCTTGATGAACGGCGCCTGCGCCAGCTTGGCGAGGCGGCGCGCGATCTCGGTCTTGCCGCAGCCGGTCGGCCCGATCATTAGGATGTTCTTCGGCACCACCTCGTCGCGGATGCCCTCCGGAAGCTGCTGCCGGCGCCAGCGGTTGCGGAGTGCTATGGCGACCGCGCGCTTGGCGTCCTCCTGGCCCACGATGAAGCGGTCAAGCTCGCCCACGATCTCCCGCGGGGAATAGGTGGGAACATCCATCACAGGGTCTCCACGATCAGGGAGTGGTTGGTATAGACGCAGATGTCGGCGGCGATGCCCATTGCCCGGCGCGCCACCTCCTCCGCCTCCAGCCCGTCCACCGAAAGCAGCGCCCGCGCGGCCGCGAGCGCGTAGTTGCCGCCGGAGCCGATGGCGATCACGCCGTCCTCCGGCTCCAGCACGTCGCCGTTGCCGGTGAGCGTGTAGCTGTGCACGTCGTCGGCGACCGCCATCATCGCCTCCAGCCGGCGCAGGTAACGGTCGGTGCGCCAGTCCTTGGCCAGCTCGACGCAGGCGCGCTCGAGCTGGGAAGGAAAACGCTCAAGCTTGGCCTCAAGCCGTTCAAGCAGGGTGAACGCATCGGCCGTGGCGCCGGCGAACCCGGCGAGCACGCCGCCGCCGGTGCCGATGCGCCGGACCTTGCGCGCATTGCCCTTGATGACGGTCTGGCCCAGCGTCACCTGGCCGTCGCCGGCCATGGCGACCCGGCCGCCGCGGCGGACGCAGAGGATGGTGGTCCCGTGCCAGCCGACGGGATCGTGGGGGGATGATGCTTGCATGATGCCGCCCAAATGGGGTCCGCGCCCGGGCTGCACAAGATATAGGCAACTTGGGACAGGGTACCCCGATCCCAGTTTGCCCAGGGTGCCGTTTGCGCTATCAGGCGCGCATGGCCCGTACCGCTGAGATCACCCGCACGACTTCCGAGACCGACATCACCGTCCGGCTGGACCTGGACGGCAGCGGCCAGGGAGAGATCGCGAGCGGCGTCGGCTTCCTCGACCATATGCTGACCGCGTTCGCCCGGCATGCGCTGATCGACCTTTCGGTGCATGCGAAGGGCGACCTGCACATCGACTTCCACCACACGACGGAGGACATCGGCATCGTGCTGGGGCAGGCGCTGGCCCGGGCCGTCGGCGATAAGCGCGGCGTCCGGCGCTACGGCAACGCCGTCGTTCCCATGGACGAGGCGCTGGTCGGCGCGGCGCTGGACCTGTCGGGCCGGCCGTTCCTCGCCTGGTCCGTCGCGTTCGGGCGCGACAAGATCGGCGAGATGGACACCGAGCTGTTCGAGGAGTTCTTCCGCGCGCTGGCGATGAACGCCCTGATGACGCTGCACGTCACCCAGCAGGCCGGCCGCAACGCTCACCACGTGGCGGAGGCGTGCTTCAAGGCGGTGGCCCGCGCCCTGCGCATGGCGGTCGAGGCCGACCCGCGGGCGGCGGGCGCCATCCCATCCACCAAGGGCGCCCTATGAACAGCTACACCGCGCACCTCAAGCCGGATTGCCCCCCGGTCCTGCTGCTGGAAGGCTGGAGCTGGGGCGCCGCGGTGTTCGGCCCGTTCTGGCTGCTGGCGCACCGCGCCTGGATTCCGGCGGTGCTGTTCGGCGCGGCGGCTCTCTTGGTCATGGTCTTGGCGCCCCCGGGCATGGGTGGGCTGATCGGCCTGGGGTTCGGCGTGCTTGCGGGCCTGCTCGGGCGGGATGCGGTGCGCTGGTCGCTGGAGCGGCGCGGCTACCTGCTGACCCATGTGCTGGCGGCCCGGGATGCGGACAGCGCGCTGGCCCGGCTGCTGCACGCCCGCACCGACCTCCACCCCTCGTTGATCGGGCCGATGGAATGATGCGGGTCGCCGTGGTGGACTGCGGCAGCGGCAATCTCGCCTCCGCGAGCCGGGCCTTGGCGGCGGCGGCGGAGCAGGCCGGGCTGGATGCGCGGGTCGAGGTGACTGGCGATCCCGGCCGGGTTGCGGCGGCGGACCGCGTCGTGCTGCCGGGCCAGGGCGCGTTCGCCGACTGCGCCGCCGGGCTTGCGGCGGTGCCGGGCCTGCGCAAGGCCATCGAGGGAAGTGCTGCGGCCGGGCGCCCGTTCCTCGGCATCTGCGTCGGCATGCAGCTGATGGCGGACCGTGGGCTGGAGCACGCGACCACGCCAGGCTTTGGCTGGATCAGCGGCGACGTCGCGCCGATGGACCCGCCGGGGCTGCGCCTGCCGCAGATGGGTTGGAACGCGCTGGAGTTCATGCCGGGCGCGCATCCGCTGCTGGAAGGTCTGCAGCCCGGCGACCATGCCTACTTCGTGCACAGCTACGCGCTGCGCGACGGCGCCCCAGGCGACCTGCTGGCGACCACGGACTACGGCGGCCCGGTGCCCGCCTTGGTTGCCCGCGGCAACCGCGCCGGCACGCAGTTCCATGTCGAAAAGAGCCAGCAGGTCGGGCTGCGCATCCTGGCCAATTTCTTGCGTTGGAATCCTGAACGTTGAGAGCCTGGACGGAATGGGGCACCGTAGCGGGATGATCCGCCTGAGCGAGGCGGGCAGCAGCCCCACCCCCGAGTTACTGGTGGAACGGGCCACCGAGCTGGCCGACGACGACCTGCACGCGCTGTGCGAGGCCGCGGACGCCGCGATCCTGGAAGGCGGCGGCTTCGGCTGGGTCAAGTCGCCGGGGCGCCTGGCGTTGCAGAGCTACTTCCGCGGCGTGCTGCTGGTGCCGGAGCGCGAGCTGTTCATCGGGCGGCTGGACGGCGTCATCGTCGGCAGCGCCCAACTGGTCCGCCCGCCCCGCAACAACGAGGCGCAGGCGTTTGCGGCGACGCTGATGCACTCCTTCATCGCTCCCTATGCCCGGGGCCACGGCCTCGCCCGCCTGATGACCCGGCGCATCGAGGACGGCGCCCGGGCGCTCGGCTACCAGGTGCTGAACCTCGACGTGCGCGAAACGCAGGAAGCCGCCATCCACCTCTACGAGACGCTCGGCTACCATCGCTGGGGCGAGCACCCGTGCTATGCCCGGGTCGGCGGCCGCACCATCCGCGGCATCTACTACGTGAAGCTGCTGCAGCGGGACCCGAAGGCGTGAGCCTGACCCTCTATCCCGCGATCGATCTCAAGGACGGCGCCTGCGTCCGGCTGAGGCGCGGCGACATGGACGATGCCACCGTCTATTCCAGCGATCCCGGCGCCCAGGCGCGGGCGTGGCAGGACGGCGGCTGCCAATGGCTGCACGTCGTGGACCTGAACGGCGCGTTCGCCGGGCGCTCCGTCAACATCGAGGCGGTCGCCGCCATCCTGGCCGCGGCCCGAGTGCCGGTGCAGCTCGGCGGCGGCATCCGCGACATGGCTGGGGTGGAACGCTGGCTGCGGGCCGGGGTGCGCCGCGTTATCCTCGGCAGCGCCGCGGTGAAGACGCCGGAGCTGGTGCATGAGGCCTGCCGCGCCTTCCCCGGGCAGGTCGCGGTCGGCATCGACGCCCGAAACGGCCTCGTGGCATTGGAGGGATGGGCCGAGACGTCGGCGGTGTCCGCCATCGACCTGGCATTGCGCTTCGAGGATGCAGGTGTGGCGGCCGTGATCTACACCGACATCGGGCGGGACGGGATGCTCGCCGGGCTGAACCTCGAGCAGACGTTTGACCTGGCCGCGCGCCTGCGCACCCCGGTGATCGCCAGCGGCGGGGTCGGGTCGCTCGCCGACTTGCAGGCGCTGCGGTCTCAGGCGCCCGCGGGCATCGACGGGGTGATCGTCGGGCGGGCGCTCTATGACGGCCGAGTCGAATTGGGCGCGGCGCTTGCGTCGCTCATGGGATAGCTGCAACCTTTCCGTGCTGGAATGAATGGCTGTAAGATTGCGCTGGCAAGCTGCGGAAGCGTGGCTGATGTCTGCACCAGGCTAAACTGATAGGGTTCAAGAGCGCATGCTCAAACTTCGCATCATCCCTTGTCTTGACGTGAAGGACGGGCGGGTCGTGAAGGGCGTCAATTTCGTATCGTTGCGCGATGCGGGTGATCCGGTGGAGCAGGCCGCGGTCTATGACGCCGCCGGCGCGGACGAGTTGGCGTTCCTCGACATCACTGCGAGCCAAGAGAACCGCGACACCATCCTCGACGTGGTGTCGCGCACGGCCGCCCAGATCTTCTTGCCGCTCACCGTTGGCGGCGGCATACGGTCGCCCGACGACATGCGGCGGCTCCTGCTGGCCGGCGCGGACAAGTGCAGCATGAACTCCGCGGCCGTTGCCCGTCCGGACCTGGTGCGCGAGGCCGCGATCCGGTTCGGCAGCCAATGCGTCGTGGTCGCCGTCGATGCCCGGGCCAGCGGCCCTGGCCGGTGGGAGGTTTTCACCCATGGCGGACGGACGGCCACCGGCCGCGACGCCGTCGAATGGTGCCGGCAGGTCCAGGCCTTGGGCGCCGGGGAGATCCTGCTGACCAGCATGGATCGTGACGGCACCGGACGCGGTTTCGACCTCGACCTGTTGCGGGCGGTGTGCGGCGCGGTGCGCCTGCCGGTGATCGCGTCGGGCGGGGTCGGCAGCCTGCAGCATTTCGTGGACGGCGCGAATGCCGGCGCCACGGGGCTGCTGGCGGCCTCCGTATTCCATTTTGGCGTCTTCACCATTCCCCAGGTCAAGGCCGCGCTGGACGCCGCGGGCCTGCCGGTGCGCCCGCCCGTGGTCATGGCGGCCTGAGGATGGCGAAGACCGTCAAGAAGGCCACAGCACGGAAGCCGGCCGCGGCCAAGAGGGCCGTGCCGAAGGCCAAGAGCCAGGCGCGCCCGAATGTCCCGACGGCGCTCTCTGGCGAGGTGCTGGACCGACTTTGGGCCGTCGTCATGGACCGGCGCTCGGCCGACCCGGCGCATAGCCACTCCGCACGCCTGCTGAGCCGCGGCACGCCGAAGGTCGCGCAGAAGTTCGGCGAGGAAGCGGTGGAGTGCCTGATCGAGGCTGTGCGGGGCAACAACCCGGCGCTGATCTCGGAGAGTGCCGACGTGCTATACCACCTCCTGGTCATGTGGGTCGCGGCGGGGATCGAACCGGCGGACGTGTGGTCCGAACTGGAGCGCCGCGAGGGGATCAGCGGCGTGATCGAGAAGGCATCGCGGCTGCGCTCCCCGGTGGTGGCGGGGACCACCAAGATCCCCTGACCATTCAGCCCTCAGGCGGCCCGGCGTCAGGATTGGGCGTCGGGCGACACGATCATGCAGTTGGTGCGGATGCGGACCAGCCGCTCGCACGCATGCGCGGCGGCATCCCGGGACAGGCCGACCAGGCGGGCGCGATACAGGGTGCCGCGGGGCTGGCGGACGCTTGACACCGCCGGACGGGCGCCGCCCAGCACGTCGCGCGCCGTGTCGCGCGCCGCCACGGTGGCGGCCGACGCCAGGGTGGCATTCTGGAACGCGCCGACCTGCACGGCCCAGTTGCCGGCCGCAGATCCACCGCGGGGAATGACGACCGGCGCCGCGTTGGCCGGCGACACCAGGCTGAACACCGCGGGGTGCCGTGGAACGGGCGCCAGGGCGGCGAACCGCCGCGGCGACTCGACGCCCCGGGTGCGTCCCGGTAATGCCACATGTGCCTGCCGCGGAAGGAAGGCCGGCTCCGGACGCGGCGCCGCCGGCCGCGATGCTGCCGCGGCGGGTTCGGGCAGATCGACGGGCGAAGCTTCCAAGAAATCCGCGGACTCGGCTGGCTGCGGCGAAAGAGTGATATAGCCGCCCGATGGTGAGGCCGGCGGCGCCTCCGGCGCCTGGGCGACCTGCACCGGCGGGCTTGGCGGCGACAGCACGATCGGCTGCGCTGCGGCAGGCGACCCCGGGGATGCTGGGTTCAGCACCGCAGCCACCGCGGGGGAATAGCTTGCCGCCTCGACGCCCTGCGCCCAGCCATCGGCATAGCGCGGGCCGTCCGGAATCTGCATCGGCAAGGCATTCATCGCATACTGCTCGCCCGGCGAGCGCGTGGTGGGGAACACGCCGGCGATCTTGGGTCCGATGCTCGCCACGTAGCGCCGGGTCTCCTGCGGCAGCGAGCGGCTGCGGGTCAGGTAATCGTCCAAGCGGCCCGGCCCGGCGTTGTATGCCGCCAGGAACCCCGGCGAGCCGTAGATGTCATACATCTCGCGGATGTAGGCCGTGCCCGCGGTGATGTTGTTGTGCGGGTCGAAGGGGTCGCTGCCCAGCTCGGGGTAGCGCCTCCTGAGTTCGTCATAGGTGCTGGGCATGACCTGCATCAAGCCCATCGCGCCGGCGCCGGAGGTGATCAGGTCGCCGCCGCGGCCATAGAGGTGCCCGCCCGACTCCTGGTGCATCACTTCGCGAACCCATCGCTCCGGCACGTCGAACTTGGCGGCAGCCTCCGCGACGTAGGGACCCCAGGGATCGCTGGCCGGCCCTGGCGGGGCGTAGGTGCGGCGGGCATGCGACAAGTACTGCGTCGATTCCTGCTGCGCGCTGATCTGCTGCGGCCGGCTTGCGCAGGCCGACAGCAGGGCGATCGCGGTGAGGCTACCCAGAAGGCAGGTCGCGGCTTGAATGCGAACCGGCGGAACTGCGGGAAAACGGCGATGCGACATGGACACGGCCTCCGTCGTGGCGCGGCCGTCGAACGGCCGGAAGGCACGACGGCTTTGCGTGCCGTCGCTCAGGTCAGCAGGGAGCAACCCGGTCCAACCCGTTAGCCTAGGCTGAATTCTCTGGCAACAGTTTGTTTCGGGTTAGCGATATTTCCTGAAAAACCCCGCGGCGGTGTCGCCCTGTGGCGACACCCGGCCGCGCGCTGGCCGCCAGGCACTGGTTGCAGTGCCGCGCCGGATCGGCTATCGCGCGCCGGTGAGCGCAACCCTGGACCCTCGCAGCACCGCTGATCTCGTGCTGCAATCAGACCATTCGGCTGGGGCACGCCAGCGCCTGGCCGTGCGGGACGCCCGGGACGGCTTGGCGCTGTGGCGGCTCGGGATGACGCTCGGCTGGTTCGACATCCGCCTGCGCTACCGCGGCTCGGTGCTCGGCCCGTTCTGGCTGACCCTGTCAACGGGCGTGATGATCGGCGCGCTCGGCGTGCTGTACTCGCAGCTGTTCAAGATGGAGCTGCACGACTACCTGCCGTTCCTCGCGCTGTCGCTCGTGCTGTGGAACGTGCTGGGAAGCGTGGTCAACGACGCCTGCGGCAGCTTCCAGCAGGCGGAGGGCATGATCCGCTCGCAGCGCATGCCATTTACGCTCTATGCCATCCGGGTCATCACCCGCAACCTGCTGGTGCTGGCGCACAACATCCCGGTGATCCTGGTGGTCTATGCCGTTTTCAACGTGTGGCCGGGCGTGGCCGCGTGGGCTGCGGCGCCCGGCATCCTGCTATGGGTGGTCGATGGGATGGCCGCGTGCCTGCTGCTGGGCGCAGTGTGCGCCCGGTTCCGCGACATCCCGCCCATCGTCGGCAGCGTCATGCAGATCGCGTTCTTCATCAGCCCGGTCATCTGGAAGCCCGAGTTGCTGAAGGGGCCGCAGGCGGCGCTTCTGCCCTTCAACCCGTTCTACACCCTGCTTGAGGTCGTGCGGGCGCCGTTGCTGGGACAGGCGGCGGACGGGCCGGTCTGGCTGTCCGCCCTGGGCTACAGCGGCCTGCTCTGCGGCGTGTCCTGGCTGCTGTTCGCGCGGGTGCGTGGCCGGCTGGCGTTCTGGGTCTGACGCACATGGCGGCCATCGACGTGGACGGCGTGGACGTCAGCTTCCCGATCTACCATGGCAACAGCCGCAGCCTGAAACGCACGGTGTTCGCCGCCGCGAGCAAGCGCCTGCAGCAGGACGGGCGGCACCGCATCGTGGTGCAGGCGCTCCGCCATGTGTCGCTGCGCCTCCGCACCGGGGACCGGCTGGGCCTGATCGGCGGCAACGGGGCGGGCAAGACCACGCTGCTGCGCACGCTGGCCGGCATCTATGAGCCGGTCGTCGGCTCCGTGCATGTGCATGGCAACATCGGTGCCTTGCTGGACCCCAACCTTGGCATGAACCCCGAGCTGACCGGGCGCGAGAACATCGCGCTGCGCGGGCTGTACAGCGGCCTGTCCCGCCCGGCGATCCGGCGCTTGGAGGACGACGTGCAGGAATTTGCCGAGCTGGCGGAATTCCTCGACCTGCCGGTGCGCTTCTATAGCTCCGGCATGGTGATCCGGCTGGGCTTCGCGCTCGCCACCGCCATCCGCCCGCAGGTGCTGCTGATGGACGAATGGTTCCTGGCCGGCGACGCCGCGTTCATGGAACGGGCGCGGGGCCGGCTGGAGGACATGGTGCGCGGCGCCGAGATCCTGGTGCTGTCGTCGCACTCCGTCCCGGTGATCCTCGACTGGAGCACCCGGGTAATCTGGCTGGACCAAGGCCGGATCGTGGCCGACGGGAACCCGCGGGAGGTGATGGACCGTTATCATCGCGCGGTGGCGCCGGAGCCGAACCCGGAGATCGGCTTGGTCGATCAGTCCACCAGCGCCTGATACGTCAGGACGCGCAACTCCCGGCGGATCGGGTAGGTGGAGCTGGGCGTGAGCTGGGTCATCATCACGACGGCCATGTCCTCAACAGGGTCGATCCAGAACGCGGTGCTGGCCGCGCCCCCCCAGGCGTACTCGCCGGGCGACCCCAGAATCTGCGCGCGCGCCGGGTCAAGCATGACGGAGAAGCCCAGGCCGAAGCCGATGCCTTCGTAGTTGCTCTCGCTGAAGCGCGCCTGCCCCATGCTGGCCATGTCGCCGCCCAGGTGGTTCGCCGTCATCAGCTCGACCGTCTTGCGGCCCAGCAGGCGCTCCCCGTCCAGGGTGCCGCGGTTCAGCATCATGCGGCAGAACCGCATGTAGTCGCGGCCGGTGCCTACCAAGCCGCCGCCGCCGGATGCGATGGCGCGAGGAACCGCGAAGCGGCTGGTCGCCGGGTCGTCGAGCAGCACGGCCCGGCCGTCCGAGCCGCGGGCGTAGTTGGCGGCGAAACGCCCGAGCTTGTCCGGCGCCACCTGGAACGCCGTATCCGCCATGCCAAGCGGCGCGATGACCCGGTCGTGCAGGAATTGCGCAAAATCCTGTCCGGACAGCACCGCGACCAAATGGCCCAGCACGTCGGTGGCGATGCTGTAGTTCCAGGCCGAACCGGGCTGCGCCAGCAACGGCAACGTCGCGGCGTGCTCCACGACCTCGGCCAGGGTGCCGTCCGAGGTCTGGAAATCGACGCCCTGCTCGCGGTACATCGCGTCAATCGGCGTGGCGTTCATGAAGCCATAGGTCAGCCCGGCGGTATGGGTCAGCAAATCCCGGTAGGTGATGCCGCGTCCGGCCGGCACGGGTTCCCTGCCCTCTCCAGCATAGACGCGCATCTCCTTGAAGCACGGCAACACGTCGCTGATCGGGTCATCCAATTGGAACAGCCCGTCCTCATACAGCATGAGAACCGCAAGGCTCGTGAGCGGCTTGGTCATGGAGTAGATGCGCAAGATGCTGTCCGGCCGCATGCGCAGCCCGCGTGCCATGTCGGCAAAGCCGGCATGGCGTTCGTAAGCCAACTGCCCACGTCGGCTGACCAGCACGGACAGGCCAGCCAGCCTGCCATCCTCGACCAAACGCTCCATCCAGCCGTCGATCTTGTGCAGGCGCTGGGACGAGAAGCCAGCCTGCTCCGGGGACACGGCGGTGCTGGCGCTCATAAGGGGCTTCCTTGCCGTTAGAACCGTGGAACGGTCCGTTGCGCAATGCGCCCGCCCTAACGCGGTCCAGGCGGGCGCGGTCCAGGCGGGCGCGGGTCGGAGTTCAGGCCGCTTTCTCGTCGTGGGTCTCGGCTGCGCCATTCAGCGCCTCGCCAAGCGCCTTGACCTTCTCTGCGTTCTTGCCCTCGGTCCGGCCGGCAATCGTGACAGTTTCCTTGCCGAGCTTGGCAATCAGCTTGTGCACCGCTGCACCATCAATTTCCGGCTTCTGCAGATGCTTTTTCAGGCTCTCAAGATCCTTGATCACCGTCTTGACGCCACTGACCTCAACCTTTTCGAGGGTGGCTTCCCAGCTCTCAATGTTCTTCACGGCGGCGTTCACCGTCATGCTCTTGGCACCGGCCTTGAGCGCCTTGATCGTGGCATCGTATGTCGGCATCAGAGTCTCCTTAAGCCACACCGGGATACGGCGGGTATCCGGAAACGCGATCCCACCGACGCCGTTCGATAACGAACGTGTGACTATTGCGATTGGAAAATCCGAGCCGCCAGTCCAAATCGACAGAGCCGTTGCCGTATAATGACGGCATCATGGCACCGCTCACCGTGCAGACCACGCCAGCTGACAAATGCACAGCTCCACGTGTCCACTCGGCTGGGATGACTGGGTAAGGCGCCCAGCCTAGGACCTACCAGTGGGCCGCCCGTCAGCCGTGGCGAGTGGTCGCCGTCTCGCGCACCGTGGTCGTCGAGCCAGGGGCGGCGATCGTGCCGGCCGGGCGCTCGTTGGCGCTGGCCTCCATCGACGCATCGGTGTCGTCGGCCATGTTCTTTTTGAACGACTTGATGCCCTTGGCGAAGTCGCCCATCAGGCCGCTGACCTTGCCGCTTCCGAACAGCAGCAGGACCACGATCAGGACGACCATCCAGTGCCAGATGCTGAAGCTACCCATGGTTCCTCCGTGCGAGCGTGCGCCCTGTCGGGGTACGCCCTGATTGCAGAATGGCGATTGGCGGACCAAGCCCGCCCCGCTGCATGACATGGCGCGGCGCGGCGATGCTTGCAAGCAGTTTGGCAATGTTCAGCGACCGGTCGCTTCGGCCGTGCCGCCGCCCTGCGCCGGACCGATGAAGCCGTAGGTTGGGTAGGCCGTGCGGCCCAGCAAAAGCGACGGCGCCCACCAGACCCGCACCATGCTCCAATCGTTGTCGGGCGAGACGTCGATCACCGGCTCGTCGCGCGTGATGCGGCGAGGCACCCAGTTGGCCTGCATCACCATGATCTCCCGGTCCGACACCACGTGGTCCACGACGGAAACGTGGCCGGAGCCGAGCCGGGCGCTCCGGCGGAACACCAGGACGCTTCCCGGTCGGGGGACGCTGCCCCGGTCATAGCGCCCGTCCGCCTGCTCCCACCAGGAATACGCCTCGCCATGAAGCTGGATGCCCGAAACCCGCCGCGCGTAGGGCACGCACTCCAGCGAAGCAGGCGCGCCCATGGCTCCGAGCGTGCGCTGGCCGGAGCCGCAGGCGGACAGCAGCAGCGCCAGGCCGCCCCACAGCGCCGCGCGGCGCCGGCCTGGGCGCGCGAGGCAAATGGCCGCCCCACTCACCCGGCGGCCCAGACCACGCCCGCCGCCGCCGTGCCGCCGAGGATCGCGAGCGCCAGGTTGCGCGTCGCGAGCATGACCGCGACCGTCGCGAGCGCGCCCACCCATTGCTGCACGCCGCCCGTGGCCAGCGCCGGCGCCACGTAGCTGACGAACAGCGTGCCGGGGATGTAGCCCAGCATGGCCCGCGCCAAAGGCGGCGGGCGGAAAGCGCGGAACAGCAGGTAGCCGCCGGCCCGGGTCGCGAAGGTGGCGGCCGCCATCGCGGCAATCGCGGCGAGCACCCAAGGATCGAGCGTCATGCGGGGAGGCCGCGCCGACGGTCGCGCCACACCCCGGCGGCGCTGCCGGACAGCGCCCCGAGCACGATATACCAACTCGTCCCCGGCAGCAGCCGGGCGAACAGCATGGACACTGCCGCCGCCACGAGCCACGGCACGACGTCGCGCCCGTCCCGCCACATCGACACGAGAATCGCGACGAAGACCGCAAGCGCCGTGAAGAACAGCGGATGCCCGGCCGGCGGCCGCATGGTGGCGCCCAACAGATGCCCGGCGGCGGTAGACGCCACCCAGAACAGCCACATCAGCGCGCCGGACCCGAACAGGAACCCGGCATCCCACCGCCCGGCCTGCATCTGCGCCACCGACATGGCCCAGTTCTGGTCCGCCATCACAAATAGGCTGACCCACAGCCGCCAGCCGCGCAGGCGGTCGAGCCAGGGTTCCAGCACCGGCCCCATCAGCGCCAGCCGCAGGTTCACCACGAACGACGCGAGGGCGGCGGCGAGCACCGGCGCCGGGCTGGACCAATGGCTGAGCGCCAGCAGCTGCGCCGAGCCGGCATAGACGACGCCGCTCATCAAAGTGGCCTCTGCCCAGGACAGACCCTGCGCCTGCGCCGCGACGCCGCACACCAGGCCGAACGGCACCACGGCGACCTGCACCGGCAGGCTGCGGCGGGCACCTTCCAGGACGGCGGCGCGGGAAAAGCGCGGGCGGCTGCGGGACATCAGCCCTGCTTCAGCCGGGTCACGAGCGCCTTCGCGTCCTCAGGGTCCATGCGCAGCGCCTGCTGCGCCACCGGCTGCGGGAAGCCGGCGCGCGCCAGGGCGCCAAGCTCGCGACGGCGCGTGTCGGCGTCGGCGTCCAGAAGCCGGAACGGACCGAGGCGGCGGCGCCGCGCGTAGGCGAGCGCCGCCGCCAGCTCGCTTTCGGGGTCCGGCAGGGCGGCCTGGGCCAGCTCCTGCGGCACGCCCTTGGCCGCCAGGTGCGCGCTCACGGCCCGGCGGGAGCGGCCGGCACGGGTCAGGCTACGGGCGCGGGCGCCGGCGAAGGCGGTGTCGTCCACCACGCCCGACTGCACCAGGGCGCGCGCGACCTCCCGCGCCTCCTGCCGGCTCGCCCGGGCCGCGGCGGCAGCGGCGTCGGGATCGAGCATGCCCTCGGCCCCCGCGGCGCGTGCCCAACGGTCGATGCGGCGGTCGAGCACGCGGACCAGCCCGGTCTCGGTGACGGCGAAGCGCGCCAGGTGCGCCAGCGCGGCGTCGTGCAGGCGGGATCGGCTGGGCGCCGCGCCGGCGGGGCCGGGCGTGCGCCGGGCGCGGCCGGCCGGCTTCGCAGTTTTTGTGGGACGCTCCATCATTTTGGCACGATGCCATGAGACGCGCGGCGCCGGAACCCGGACCGGCCACGCCACGTTCGATGGCAGACCCGCATTTAGTCCCGAGGTGCCCTATGCCGAAGCTGTCCCTCGCCGGCGTGATGACGCTGCTTGCGGCGTTTGCATGGCCATTGGCGGCGCAGCAGGCGGTCCCGCCGGCCGGGGTGCAGGCGACCACGAACAACCCGAACCTGGCAGTCGCCTCCGTGCGGCTGGAGAATGGCGTCCGGGCCAGCAGGCTGATCGGCGCCACGGTCTACAGCGAGCAGAACGAGCGCGTCGGCAGCGTGGACGACCTGGTGATGACCGGGGACGACAAGGTGACGGTCGCCGTCATCTCGGTGGGCGGCTTCCTGGGCCTGGGCAGCAAGCTGGTCGCGGTGCCGTTCGGGCAGCTGAAACGGGACGCCGACCGCGTGGTGCTGCCGGGTGCCTCCAAGGATGCGCTGAACGCAATGCCAAACTTCGTTTATTAGCGGGCGATCCGCCGATTAGGGTTTGACTTCCCGCGAAAGCCCGCCCCATCCTCCTCGCTTCCCCGGGACCGCCCGCGACGGGTCGCTGGGCGCTGAAAACAGCCTGGGGAGATGCACTGAGGTGCCAAGCTCCCATGATCTCCGCCCTGATGCCGACGTACAACCGTGCCGACCTCGCTTTCGAGCGGGGCGAAGGCGCTTGGCTGTATGCGGTGGACGGCCGACGATTCCTGGATTTCGGCTCCGGCATCGCGACCTCCTCCCTGGGGCACGGCCACCCGCATCTGGTGCAGGCCATCGCCGAGCAGGCCGGGCGGGTGATGCACACCAGCAACCTGTACCGTGTGCCGCAGGCGGAGCGGCTCGCCGCGCGCTACGTGGAGGCGACGTTCGCCGACAGCGTGTTCTTCTGCAACTCGGGCGCCGAGGCGAACGAGGGCATGGTCAAGATGATCCGCAAGGCCATGCACGAGACCGGCCGGGGCGAGCGTTACCGGGTCATCTGCTTCGACGGTGCGTTCCATGGCCGGACGCTGGCGATGCTGGCGGCCACGGGCAACAAGAAGTACTTGGCCGGCTTCGGGCCGGAGGTGGACGGCTTCGACCACGTGCCGTTCAACAACCTGAACGCGCTGCGCGACGCGATCGGGCCGGAGACCGCCGGCATCATGGTGGAGCCGGTGCAGGGCGAGGGCGGCGTCCGCCCGGCGTCGCTCGACTTCCTGCGCGGCCTACGCGCCGCCTGCGACGAGTTCGGGCTGATCCTGGGCATGGACGAGGTGCAGTGCGGCATGGGGCGCACCGGCAAGCTGTTCGCGCATGAGTGGGCGGGCATCGCGCCGGACGTGATGAGCATCGCCAAGGGCATCGCCGGCGGTTTCCCGATGGGCGCGATCCTGGCCAAGGAGGCGGTCGCCAAGCACCTGGTGCCCGGCACCCACGGCACGACCTTCGGCGGCAACCCGCTGGCGTGCGCCGCCGCCAACGCGGTACTGGACGTGATCCTGGCGCCGGGGTTCCTGGCAGAGGTAGACCGCAAGGCCCGCAGGCTGTGGTTCGCGCTGGAGGCCGTCGTGGCGGAGTATCCGACCGTGCTGGCGGAGGTGCGCGGCGCCGGGCTGATCCTGGGACTGAAAGGCGTCGTGCCCAACATGGAGCTGCAGAACGCCTTCACCGCCGAGGGTTTGCTCACCGTCGCGGCCGGGGACAACGTGGTGCGCCTGGTGCCGCCGCTGGTGCTGACCGACGCGGATTGCGACGCGGCGGTCGAGATGATCCGCCGCGGCGTACGCCGTTGCCTGCCCGCCTCTGTTTCGGTGGCCGCGAAGTGAGCGGGGCGCTCCGTCGTCCCGCCGACAGCGCGGACGACCGCCGCGCCGGGGAGGGCCAGGAGCCACCCCGCCACTTCCTCGACCTGCGCGACTTCGAGACGGCGACGCTGCGCCACATGCTCGACATCGCGTCGGGGTACAAGGAGGCCGGCGGAGTGTCGTCGCGGCCGTTCGCCGGCAAGACGCTGGCGATGATCTTCGAGAAGCCCAGCACCCGCACGCGCGTCAGCTTCGAGGTGGCGATGCGGCAGCTGGGCGGCGAGGCCATCAACCTGTCCGCCAAGGAGCTGCAGATCGGGCGTGGCGAGACGGTGGCCGATACCGCCCGCGTGCTGTCCCGATACGTGGACGCGATCATGCTGCGCACCGACGACGTTGCCAAGCTCCGCGAAATGGCGTCCTTCGCGACGGTGCCGGTGATCAACGGGCTGACGAACCGCAGCCATCCCTGCCAGCTCATGGCGGACGTCATGACGTTCGAGGAGCATCGCGGGCCGATTGCCGGACAGGTCGTGGCCTGGACCGGCGACGGCAACAACGTCCTCAGCAGCTGGATCGAGGCGGCGGTGCGCTTCGGCTTCACGCTGCGCCTGGCGACGCCCGACATCCTGCGTCCGCCGCAGGCGCTGATCGACTGGGCCCGCGCAGCCGGCGCGCGTATCGAAGAGTTCGCCGATCCGGCCGAGGCGGTGCGCGGCGCCCGCTGCGTGGTGACAGACGCCTGGGTCAGCATGGCGGACGATCCCAACGAGAGCCGGCACAACCTGCTGGCGCCCTATTGCGTCACCCCGGCGCTGATGGCGCAGGCGGCGCCGGACGCGATCTTCATGCATTGCCTGCCGGCCCACCGCGGCGAGGAGGTCATGGCGGAGGTGATCGACGGCCCGCAATCCGTGGTGTTCGACGGCGCCGAGAACCGGCTGCATGCCCAAAAAGGCGTGCTGGCCTGGGCGTTGGGAGCCGCGCGTTGACCGAGGAGATCGCCTCGACGCCGGGCTGGGTGGAGCAGCGGCTGGACGAGGCGTTCGCCGTGCTGCCGGCCAGTGCCGGCCCGGCGCGGGAGGCCTACGGCGCCTGCCTGGGCCGCCGCAAGGCCCCGGCCGCGCCGTCGGACCTGCTGGGGGCCGAGTTCAACGGATGCCGGACGGCGCTGCATCACACGCTGGCGGGACTTGGGCTAGACGGCGACGCGCTGGCGCAGCTTGACCGGCGGCTTGAGGCGCTGGAAGCGGAGATCGCCGAGGACAGCTAGGCCGCGCGTATAGGCTTTTGGACAGGACGCTTGGGACTAGGCGCAGGGCGGCGCTGCACGGGGCGACTAACCCGGTGTTCTTAGGTGTGGTGCCGTGACCAACCATTTCTCGGCCTCCGTCCAGGTTAGCTCGCTGTAGCCGGGGTGCGCGTGCTGCGTCGTCTCGACGAACCCCAGGCGGGCAAACAGGCGCCGGTTGCCCGGCAAGGCCAGCCGCACGCCGAGGTGAAGCCGCGGCAGGCCGCGCCGCCGGGCCTCGGCCTCTGCGGCGTGGATGAGTTCGGTGGCAAGCCCGTGGCCCCGGCACTGCGGCGCCGTGGCGAGCCGGCCAAGGTAGAGGCCACCGTCCTGCTCCGACCACAGCACGGCGGCGACCAGGCTCGCCCGCATGATGACCGCGCCGCCGCCCGCGGCCAAATGCGCCAGGATGCTTGCCTCGGTTTCCCGCAACGCGCTTGGCGGAGGATCGAGCGGCTCCGGGATCGCGCTGAACGCGGTGCGGATCAGCGCGGCCGCGGCCGCAGCGTCCCGGTCCTCAATCGCCCGAATCGTCATGGTTCTTCCCCGAAGCTCAGCCCAAGGTGCATCGCTCGCACCCGACAGGTTCACCTCGGCGCCGCCGATCCCTATGTAGGGGGCATGACATCGACCCCTGCCTTCCTGGACAGCGCCCGCCCGGACGTGCCCGACATCGTCGTGCCCCGCGGCGTCACCCCCTTCCACCTTTCGGGCCAGCCGGTCCGCGGACGCCTAGTGCGGCTCGGCCCGCTGGCCGACGCGCTGCTCACCCGGCACAAGAACCACGACGCCGTCACCGCCTTGTCGGGCCAGGCCCTGGCGCTCGCGGCGGCGCTGGCGACGGCGCTGAAGTTCCAGGGCAGCTTCAGCCTGCAGGCCAAGGGGGACGGCGCCGTGCCGATGCTGCTGGCCGACTGCACCGAGTCCGGGGCGCTGCGCGGCTATGCCCGCGCCGAGCCGGAACGGCTGGCCACCCTGCTGGCCAGCGACCGCACGCCGTCGGCCGCCGCCCTGCTCGGCCAGGGCTATCTGGCGTTCAGCGTGGACCAAGGCCCGGACCGCGAGCGGCACCAGGGCATCGTCGCCATCGAGGGCGACAGCCTCGCCGACATGGCGCTGCACTACTTCGAGACCAGCGAGCAGATCCAGTGCAGCGTCCGCCTCGCCTGCGCCCGGACCGAGGCAGGCTGGCGGGCCGGCGCGCTGATCCTGGAGCGCATCCCCGGCGAGGGCGGCATCAGCCCGGACCTCGACGCCGAGGCGCAGGCCGAAAGCTGGCGGACCGCGACGGCGCTCGCCGCGACGCTCAAGGAGCAGGAACTGCTCGACGACAGCATCCCGCCGGAACGGCTGCTTTACTTGCTGTTCGGCGCCGCTGGCGTCGCCGCCGACCGCAACCGCGCCTTGGCCTACGGCTGCCGCTGCTCCCGCGCCCGGCTGTCCGGCATCCTGGAGACGTTCCCGCCGGACGACCTGGACCACATGTCGGTCAGCGGCGACATCGTCATGACCTGCGAGTTCTGCAACTTCGACTTCCGGTTCAACCGCGACGAGGTGCACGGCAAAAGCGGCGATGACCGGCTTAACTGATGCCCGGCTCAACTGATGACCCACTTGACTAGGCTGCCGCGGCGCACGGCCCTGCTGCTGCCGTGGGCCGCGGCAGCCTGCGGCGGCGAGGCGTCGTCGCGCCCCATGCCGCCGCTGCGCTACGATTACCTGACGCCGCTGCGGCTGAACGTGGCGGCGGTGGACGTGGGGGATGCGCCGCCGCCCAGCCCGGTCGAGGCGCTGTCCCCGGCGCCGGCGGGCGCGACGCTTCGGCAGATGGCGCTGGATCGCCTCGCGGCTGGCGGCACCTCGGGCCGGGCGGCCTTCGTCATCGACCAGGCGCAGGTCAGCCAAGGCTCCGGCGGCCTGAGCGGCCTTCTTGCCGTGCACCTCGACATCCTGACCGCCGACGGCGCCCGGGCGGGCTTCGCCGAGGCGCGCGTGTCGCGGTCATCCACCATGGACGGCGACCTGCGCGGCGCGCTGTATGACCTCACCCGGCAGATGATGGACGACATGAACGTGGAGTTGGAGTTCGAGATCCGCCGCTCGTTGCGCGACTGGCTGCAAGAGCCGACTGCAGCCCCGCCGCCGGCCCCGGTGGAGCAGCAGGATCTCCCGGCGCCCTGAGGCCGATCAACTGCCCAGGTACGCCGCGGCGACAGCCGGGTTGCTGGCGACCGCCGCCGCTGCGCCGGACAGGACGATGCGCCCGGTTTCCAGCACATAGGCATGGTCCGCCACGTCGAGCGCCGCGGAGGCGTTCTGCTCCACGAGCAGGATCGTCGTACCCTCCGCCTTCAGCGCCGCGATGATCGCGAAGATCTCCTCAACGAACAGCGGCGCCAGGCCCATGCTCGGCTCGTCCAGCAGCAGCAAGCGCGGGGCACCCATCAACGCCCGGCCGATGGCCAGCATCTGCTGCTCGCCGCCCGACATCGAGCCGGCCAGTTGGTGCAGCCGCTCCCGCAGCCGGGGGAAGCGGGCCAGCACCCCGTCCCGTCGCCGCGCGACCTCGCCGCGGCTGGGAACCAGATAGGCGCCGAGCGCCAGGTTCTCCGCGACCGTCAGCTCGGCGAAGCACTGCCGGCCCTCCGGCACCTGGCGCAGCCCCGCGGCGGCGATCCGGTGCGCGGCCTGGCCGGTGATATCCTGCCCAGCAAAGCGGACCCGCCCGGCGCGCGGGCGCACCAGGCCGGAAATGGCGCGCATCGCCGTTGTTTTGCCGGCGCCGTTCGCGCCGATGAGGCAGACCACCTGCCCCTCCCCCACGGTGATCGAGACGCCATGTAATGCCGTGGTGCGGCCATAGGCCACCTCAAGCCCGTCGATCTCCAGGCTGCTCATCCGGCGCCGCGCACCCCGGCCCGGGCGCCGGCGGCAAGGCGCGCGGCGACCTTGTGGCCGAGATACGCCTCGATGACGGCGGGTTCCTGCCGGACGGCCTGCGGCGCACCCTCAAAAATGCGCTTGCCGAAGTTCAGCACGGTGACGGTGTCGGAGATGTCCATGACGAAACCCATATCGTGCTCCACCAGCAGCACCGTGGCGCCGAACCCGCTCAACCGGCGGACCAGGACCGCGAGGGCCTCGGTCTCGGCCGGGTTCATGCCCGCGGCGGGTTCGTCCAGCAGGATCAGGCGCGGCTCGGGCGCCATGGCGCGGGCAATCTCCAGCCGGCGCTGGTCGCCGTAGGACAGCGCCTGCGCGCGCTGCCCGGCCTTGTCGGCGAGGCCCACGAGGTCAAGCGCCGCACGCGCCCGGGCCACGGCGCGCCGCTCCTCCGCCCGGAAGCGCGGCAGGCGCAGCAGCACGCCGGGCAGGCCCACGGCGAGCCGGGCGTGCAGGCCGGTGAGCGCGTTCTCCAGCACGGTCATGGCAGCGAACACGCGGATGTTCTGGAAGGTGCGGGCAAGGCCGAGCGCGGCGCGGCGGTCGGCGGGCAGCCGGGTTACGTCCTGCCCGGCCAGGCGGATGCGCCCGGCGCTGGGCGGCACGAGGCCGGACACCAAGTTGAACAGCGTGGTTTTGCCGGCCCCGTTCGGCCCGATCACCGCATGGACGCCGCCCGGCATCACCTGCATATCGACGCCGTCCACCGCGACCAGGCCGGCGTAGCGGCGGGTCAGGCCGCTTACTTCCAGCAGCGGGGTCATGCGGCGGTGCGGGCGCCGATCCGCTTCATGCGCACCGCCAGCAGGCCGTTCGGCAGGAACAGCACGGCCAGCACGATGATCACGCCGTTCAGCACCAGCCGGATGTCGCTCAGCCCGCGCAGCATCTCGGGCAGCAGGGTCAGCACCCATGCGCCCACCACCGGGGCGAGCGGCGTGCCGATGCCGCCCAGCAGCACGTAGGACAGGATGGTGACGGCCGGCTCGAAGCCGTACTCGTTGGGGCCGATGAAGCTCGACACGTGGGCGGACAGGCAGCCGGCGAGGCCGGCCAACGTGGCCGAGGCCAGCAGCGCGCCCATCTTGTAGCGCCGGACCGGCACGCCCATGACCTCCGCCGCCGTCTCGTCCTCCCGCATCGCCTCCATCGCCCGGCCGATGCCGCTGCGCCCGATCAGCCACAGCGCCAGCACCGCGGCGCCGAGCAGCCCGTAGATCATGGAGGCCGTCGCGCGCTCCGGGATGCCGGACAGGCCCAGCGCGCCGCCGAACAGGTCCACGTTGAGATAGACCGCGCGCAGGACCTCGCCCAGCCCGATGGTCGCGATGGCGAGATAGACGCCAGCCAGCCGCAGCGTCGGCACCCCGATCGCCAGCGCGAAGGCGACGGGCACGACGACGGACAGCGGCAGCACCACGGGGAACGGCAGGTGCAGCTTCAGGGTCATCAGCGCGGAGGAGTAGGCGCCCAATCCCATGAACGCCGCCTGCCCCAGCGACAACTGACCCACCGCCAGCACGACGTACATCGACAGCGCCAGCAGGCCGTTGACGCCCAGCGCATACACGAGGTTCTGGTAGGTCCACAGGACATCGTCGAGCCAGGCCGGCATCAGGCCCGCCGCAGCACGGCGCGGCCGAACAGGCCGGACGGCCGGGTCCACAGCACGGCCACCAGGATCAGGAACGCCACCGCCTCCTTCAGCCCCGACGACACGTAGCCCGCAGTCATCACCTCGATCACGCCCAACGCCAACCCGGCCAGCAGCGCGCCGCGGATGTCGCCGAGGCCGCCCACGATGATGACGACGAAGCCGCGCAGCATCATCGCCTCGCCCATGTAGGGGTGGATCGCGTTGAAGTTCAGCCCGATCAGCACCCCCCCTGCCCCGGCCAGGCAGCCGGAGATGAAGGAGACCAAGGCCGCCGCCCGCCCGGTGTCGATGCCCATGAGCTGCGCCGCGTCCGGCTTCTCCGCCATGGCGCGGATCGCGAGGCCCAGCCGGGTTCCGCGCATCAGCGCCAGCAGCGCGCCGACCAGCACCGCCGTGGCGGCGAGGATCAGGATCTGTGCCGTGGTGATGCGGATGTCGCCGACATGGAACGCATCCGCGCTCACGAGGTCCGGCGGCAGGCGGCGGATGTCGGGGCCAAGCCAACTCGTCAGCGCCGAGTACAGCGCCAGCACGCCGCCGAGCGTGACCATGAGCGACGACAGCTCCGGCGCCCGGATGCGGCGCAGCCGGGTCAGCAGCACCCAGTCGAGCACGACGGCGATGCACCCGGCGCCCAACGCCGCGAGCGGCAGCGCCAGCCAGATGGAGGCGCCCTGCCGCGCCATCCACAGCGCCAGCAAGGCGCCTGCCGAGAAGTAGAACCCGTAGGTCAGGTTGATGACCCGCAGCACGCCGAACATCAGCGTGAAGCCGAGGGCGAACAGGGCGTAGGCGGCGCCGAGCAGGACGCCGTTCATAAGCTGCTGGGCAAGCATCGCTGGGTCGTATGGGGTTCGGACGCCCGCCGCAAGCCCTTCCCGAGGACGCTACTGCGGGGCTATGCCGAACTTGCCGCCCTGCATCGTGAGCACCACCACGCCCTCGGTGCTGGCGGGGTCGCGGCCCCGGCTGAAGGTGAACGGCCCCATGACCCCGCTGTACTTCGTGGCCAGCAAGGCATCGTGGATCTTGGCCGGCTCGGCGGCCCCGGCGCGCGTGATGGCGTCTGCCAGGATGTGCATGCAATCATAGGCCTGGGCCGCGAACTGATCCGGGTCGTGGCCGTTCTTCTCACGGAACTTGGCGACAAAGGCTTGGTTCAGCGGGTCGTCCTTGCCCACGAACCACGGGCTGCCGACGAGCAGGCCGTCGGCTGCGGCGCCTGCGATCTCGCCCAGCTTCGGCGAGTTGCTGCCGTTGCCGCCGACGAACAGCGTCTCCGGGCCGAACCCCAGCTGCCGGGCCTGCAGCAGCACGCCGGACACCGGCTCGACCAGCGCCGAGATGCCGACCGCATCGGGCTTCAGCGCGCGGATCTTGGTCAGCTGGGCGCTGAAATCGGTGTCCTTGCTGCCGAAGCTCTCGATGGCCAGGATGGTCAGCCCGGCTTTCTCCGCCGCGGCTTTCATGGTGTCGAAGCCCGACTTCGAGAACGCATCGTCGTTCGCGTACATCAGCGCGATGGTCTTCACGCCCCGCGCCTTGGCCCGCGCCAGCGTCACCGGGATCACGTCGCTTTCCGGCAGGCTGGTGCGGAACACGTAAGGCCCGATCTCGGTGATCCCCGCGGCGGTCGTGCTGGTGCCGATGATCGGGATCTTGCGCTCGTTCGCGACCGGCCCCGCCGCGAACATCTCGTTCGACAGGGTCGGCCCGATGATCGCCACCACCTTGTCCCGGCCGATCAGCTTGCGGGCGGCGTTGATCGCCTGGTCCTTGTTGGCCGCGCTGTCCTCGATTGTCAGCGCGACCTTGCGGCCCAGCACGCCTTGCGCGTTGACCTCCTCCAGCGCCAGTTCCAGCCCGGCGCGGATCGCCGTGCCGTAGGCGGCATTGGGGCCGCTCAGGATCTCGATGGCGCCGACCGGGATCGGGACGCCCGCCTGCGCGAAGGCGGACGGGGCCGCCGCCAGCGTCGCGGCAGCGGCGAGCAGGGTTCTGCGAAGCATCGTCGGTGTTCCCTTCGAGGACAGCGGATCGGGCCGGGACCGTATCCGAAACGGCCCGATAATCAAGGCGGCTTGCACCCGCCTGTGCGCCGGGCCATGGGAGCGCGATGAGCACGCTTCGCATCGCCACCTGGAACATCAACTCGCTCCGCCTGCGGTTGCCGCTGGTGGAGCGGCTGGTGGCGGCGCTCGACCCCGACGTGATCTGCCTGCAGGAGACCAAGGTGCCGGACGAGCTGTTCCCCGACGCGGCGCCCGGCGCCTTCGGCTACCCCCACGTCGCCCGGCGCGGCATGAAGGGCTACAACGGCGTCGCCATCCTGTCGCGCGTGCCGTTCGTCCCGCTCGATGGCCCCGACTGGTGCGAGCGCGGCGATTGCCGGCATGTCGGGGTGGCGCTCTCGACGCCGACGGGACCCGTGGCGCTGCACGACTTCTACGTGCCGGCCGGCGGGGACGAGCCGGACCCGTCGGCCAACCCGAAGTTCGCCCACAAGCTGGCCTTCGTCGGCGAGGTCACCAACTGGTTCGCCGCACGCCGGCCCGAGCGGTGCGTCCTGGTGGGCGACCTCAACATCGCGCCGCTTGAGCATGACGTTTGGAGCCACAGGCAGCTTCTCGCGGTTGTTTGCCATACGCCCGTGGAGGTCGCCGCGATGGAGGCCTGGATGCGCACGGGCTTCGCAGACGCCATGCGGCATTTCGTACCGGCGGAGCAGAAGCTCTACACCTGGTGGTCCTACCGCAACCGGGATTGGAGGCAGGCTAACCGCGGCCGCCGGCTGGACCATGTCTGGGTCAGCCGGGACCTAGTGCCCAGCCTGCGGTCGAGCACCGTGCTGAACGAGGCAAGGGACTGGCCGCGGACTTCGGACCATGTGCCCGTCTGCGTCGAACTCGACGTGTAGCGGCCTGCGCCCCAGGCCCGGGCGCCGCTACCCCACGAGGATCGTGATCTTGCGCGATGCGACCGGCGGGACGAACAGCATGTGCTCGGCGTCTCCCAGCACAAGCTGGAGCGTATGCCGCCCGGGCGGCAGATCGAGGCGGGTTTCGGTCTGCCCAGCGCCGAAGTGCAGGTGGTTCCGGTCGGACGGGATCGGCTCCTCAGGGTTCAGCGGCTCGTTGACATCGAGGAGCAGATGGTGATGCCCGAAATTCGGCGTTGCGTCGCCGGCATGGGTGACGCCCATGTTGCGCAATCCGAAGCGGCACCAGAATGCGCCCCGGAGGCGGTCTCCGTCATGCGGCCAGATAATGTAGAGCAGCGTGTCCTTCGGCGAAGGCGTCTTGCCGGCCCAGGCCGGCGCGGACGCGGCAACCGTCGATAGGGCGGCGGCTTGCAGCAACGTTCTGCGGTCAATTGGCATGATGCTCCTTTCAGACGCCCGTACGGCTCCAGAGCCGAGGGGGGTCATTCGCTTTGGGCGATGCGGAAACCATGTGTTGGATAGCGCACAGAGGCGTCGTAGTAGTCGCGGCTTGAGGGGCGCAGGTACTTCGCGTCTGCCATCCAGGAGCCGCCGCGCAGCACGCGCTCGCGGCAGTCGGGGGCGTCCCAGGCGTTTGTTGCGACGCGCGGCGCATCCTGGTAGTCGCGATGCCAGCAGTCGGCCACCCACTCGGCGACGCCGCCCCCCATGCCGAACAGGCCGAACGGGTTGGGCGGATAGGCCTCGATTGCGGGCGGCTTCTGCATGCTGACCGGCTCGCCGCAGCCTTTGCAGCTTGCCTTGCCGGGCACCATGGCATTGCCCCATGAGTAACGTGTGTCCGTCCCGGCCCGGGCGGCATACTCCCATTCGGCCTCGGTCGGCAGCCGATAATCCTTGCCCGTCGCGCCCGAGAGCCATGCCGCATATTGATGCGCGTCGTCCCAGCTCACGTTGGTGACCGGCTGGTCCGGCCTGCCTTTCGGCTGAAGCGTGCATCCTTTTGCGTCCAGGCACTCCTGCCATTCCTGGACCGTGACGGCGGACCTTGCCATCAAGAACGGCTCGATCAGGACGCTGTGCACCGGCCGCTCCGAGTGGTCGTCATTGCTCCCCATGCGCAGGATGCCGCCGGGAAGCGTGACCATCTTCGGTTCGGATATCACCGGCAGGACTGCTGGCCGAACCGTTTGCAGGGCTTCCTGCACCGTGCTCGCCGGATGCGGGACCGGGCCTTCGACCGCTGTGGGATCTGCCGGGGAGTTGGCCTGCTGCAAGTCCTGATCGGGGGATTGGGGCACCGGAGCCGTCTCAGCCTGCCGCGGCGCTAGGACCGTCGAACCGGGCCTGGGCGGCGCGGCGCGGCGATAGAATGCCGCGGCCGGCGGGTCCGGCGGGGCCGCGACGCGCGGACCGGCCGTGTCGAGCAGGGTGCCGGCCAGGCCCGGCGCACGAGCCACATCGGATGCAAGGTCATTGCGCCTCGGCGGTCCCAGCACTTCAAGCGTCGCCATGCCTGCACAGACAAGGCCAATAATGCCGACCCAAAATCTGGTCAAACCTCGAAATGAGTGCGGCCGACTTGTCGCACCACGGTCAGCGTAGAATTCTATATCCCTGCTCAGTTGCTCACCTACAGATCTCGCCTCTTCAACTTGCATTTCGATGTCAGGAAAAAGCATCTCTTGAGTACGGAAATCTACTTTCATCCTATTCAGCGTCCTGACCTGACCATGTCTCCCCAACTTAGCCATTTCTGGGACTACTTGGAGGTTCCAGTGCGACCGCCACGCTTCACAACTTGCGACATCAGTGCGAAAACGGCATGAAACTGATTTTCATATGAGAACAGCCGCATTTTTTACCAGGCCAATAGACCTGCGTCGGGTGTGACGGACCCTGCTGACCTGCTTGGCTGGTCGGAAAAGCAGGTGCCGCGGGCAGGCGCCTGGCTTGCGCCGAAACGGCCAGCCTCCGAATGCGCCGGCTAAAAGGCCGAGGCCAGCCGACCAGCTTCATGGCCCCGACGGGCTGCTGTCCCGCGACCGATAGGTGAGCGCCTTCCAGCGACGCTCAGGCGTCTGCCGTGACTCCAACCGGATCGAGGCGATAGCCGCCGCCCTCAGTCACCAGGAGCCGCGCGTTGCCTGGGTCCGGCTCGATCTTCTGCCGCAGGCGGTAGATGTGCGTTTCGAGCGTATGGGTCGTGACGGCGGCGTTGTAGCCCCAGACCTCGTTCAGCAGGACCTGCCGCGCCACCGGCCGCGTCCCCGCACGGTACAGGAACTTGAGGATGGCAGCTTCTTTCTCGGTCAAGCGGATGCGGCGGTTCTTCACCGGCTCGTGCAGCAGCTTGGCGCTGGGACGGAAGGTGTAGGGGCCGATGGTGAAGACGGCGTCCTCGGAATTCTCGAAGATGCGCAGCTGCGCGCGCAGCCGGGCCAGCAGCTCGGCCAAGCGGAACGGCTTGGCGATGTAGTCGTTGGCGCCGGCGTCCAGCCCGCGGACCACATCCGCCTCGTCATCCGATCCGGTCAGCATGATGATCGGCATGCGCAGCCCCTGCCTGCGCAGCAGCGCGCACAGGTCGCGGCCGTCCCCGTCGGGCAGGCCTACGTCGAGAATGATCGCATCGAAGCGGGAGTCCTTGCTTGTCAGCAGCGCCTCCGCCTCCGAGACCGTCGTGGCTTCGGCGACCGCGAATTCGCCGTCGATCTGAAGCTGCTCAAGAAGCGCCTCCCGCAGAGTCGCATCATCATCAACAACGAGGATCGGACGCTCAGCCGTCATTCGGCAACTTCCCTTTGCAAAGCCGAAGGCAAGGCGCCAGCCTTGGCCTTCGGTGTCATTCTGTTCAACAAACCAACAAAATGGGACGACGCCCTCGAAATTGATCTGACGCTGGGTCTAACGCATGCCAGGCCCTGTAAAATGATACCACGATGCCCTAGGATGCACACATCGTTGTGAGGCAGTTGGGTGTGGCACGCAAGCGAGCGCCATATTCCTTGTCGGATGCCAATTATAGATGGAGACGACGTGGCCCAGCCGCGAGGATCACAGGCGGACCGGTCGGCCGCATCTCCCCTGCCCCATCCGGACCTGCTGCGCGTTCGGGCCGTGCATCGTGCGGTGGCCGACCTGCGCCGCGGCACGCCCGTGCTGTTGCTGGGCAGCCCCGATGTCGTGGTGCTTGCCGCCGACACGGTCGGCTCGGCCGGATTGGCGGAGCTGGCGGCGCTTGCTGCGGGGCCGCCTGTTCTCCTGCTGTCACCGGTGCGTGCTGCGGCGTTGCTCCGCCGCCCGGTTGAGCCAGGTCCGCCCATCGCGTTGCGCACGGGCGGGCTGCTTGACCCGGCGCTGCTGCGCGGGATGGCTGATCCCACCGCGGCCCAACTCCTCGCCGACCCGCCGGAGCAGGCCGCCCTGCCCGCGCCTGCGCCCGCGGCGCTCGCCCTGGTCAAGCTCGGCCGCTTGCTGCCGGCGGCCCTTGTGGCGCCCGTGCGCGCCGATGCGGCCGCACAGGCGGCGCGCCTCGTCCTCTTGACGGTGGCAGCGGCGGACGTGCTGGCCTTTCCGGACGCGGCGGCTTCCGGCTTGGTGCAGGTGGCGTCGGTGCACGTGCCGCTCGCCGCGTCCGCCGACGCGCGCGTCGTGGCGTTCCGCGCGCCGGATGCCGGGATCGAGCACCTGGCGATCCTGATCGGCAAGCCGGAGCATGCGGGCGCCGCCGGGCCGGCGCCCCTAGTGCGCGTGCATTCCGAGTGCTTCACCGGGGATTTGCTGGGGAGCCTCCGCTGCGACTGCGGGCCGCAGCTGCATGCGGCGCTGGACCGCATGGGGGCGGAGGGCGGCGGGGTGCTGCTCTACCTGGCGCAAGAGGGGCGCGGCATCGGCCTCGCGAGCAAGCTGCGCGCCTATGCCCTGCAGGACCGTGGGCTGGACACGCTGGACGCGAACCGCGCCCTGGGCTGGAATGCGGATGAGCGGAACTTCCAGGTTGCCGCGACCATGCTTGACCAGCTTGGCATCCGCCGGATCCGGCTGCTGACCAACAATCCCGACAAGCTGACGGCCCTGGCCGCGTGTGGGGTGGACATCGAGGCGCGCGAGCCGCTGGTGATCGCGCCGAACGGCATCAACAATCATTACCTGGCGACGAAATTGCGTCGGTTCGGCCATCTCCTGGATTGATCAAGGTGTGGCATGGCGTTTGCTGTATGCAGGACCATGATCCCACCCACACCTGGCGCCGACCCTGCCTCCCGCCTCTTTGGTTCCGCGACGCCTCCGGACGGCGCCGGGCCGATTGGGCCTGACGGCCTTTGGCCGCAGCCGATCGACGTGCCGTTCGGCGACGTGCTGAAGGCGCTGAACCCCCTGCATCATGTGCCGGGGGTGGGCACAATTTACCGGGCGGCAACCGGCGAGACCATCCCGGCGCCGTTGCGCATCCTGGGCGCCGGCATCTTCGGCGGCCCAATCGGCATTCTTGGCGCCGCCGTCATGAGCTTCGTCGGGGCGCTGTTCACCATGGGGCCGGATCTGTCGCGTCCTTCGGTGCCGGCCGGGATGTCGGCAACCGGGTCCGAAGCGGCGATGACTCCGGTCACGCCCGGAACCATGAAGCCAGGCGAGTACACGACGCTCGCCACCTTGACTCCGGAGTTCCTGCAAAGCCCGACCCAGTTCGCTTCCGGCGACGCACAGCGTGGGCGCGCCGCCTATCAGTTGGCGTCGCAGGAATGGATGCGAACCCAGGCGCTTGAGAAGGGGCTGGCGTGAGCGGGGAGGCCGCCGGCCAGGCGACGCTGCATCCTGACGGCACCCTCGCCTTGGGCAGCGTGCGGCACCGCGCGGCATTCGGGCGAAGCGGCATCGGTGCGCGAAAGCAGGAAGGCGACGGGGCGACGCCGGCCGGGCTGCTGCCGTTGCGCCGGGTGCTGTACCGCGCAGATCGGGTGGCACGGCCGCGCGCCGCCGTGCCGGCCATGCCGTTGGCGCCGCAAGACGGATGGTGCGACGATCCGTCTCACGCCGACTACAACCGTCCGGTCCGCCTGCCGCATGATGGCCGGCATGAGGCCCTTTGGCGGAGCGATGCAGTTTACGACATCATCGGCGTCCTCGGGTGGAACGACGCTCCGGTGCAGCGCGGGGCCGGCAGCGCGATCTTCCTGCATGTCGCCCGGCCGGACTTCGCACCGACCGAGGGCTGCATCGCGCTCGCGCTGCCGGATTTGCGCATGCTGCTGGAAGCCGGGTTGACGGGCATCCTGGTGCGAGGCGAGTAAAAACATCGTCCCCGGCAGGGTATCAGGCGTCCCGGCTCAGCCCTTTCTGCGCCAATGCCGCCAGATAGGCGTCCCACAGCGCCGCCTGCTCCTGACCCATCTGATGCAGCAGCGCCCAGGTGTAGATCCCGGTGTCGTGGCCGTCGGTGAAGCGGATGCGCACGGCGTAGTGGCCAATCGGCTCGACGGCCGCGATCCCGACCCCGCGCTTGCCTGCGACGGTCTGTTTCTGGTCCGGCGAGTGCCCCTGCACCTCGGCGCTGGGGCTTTCAACCCGGAGCAGTTCGGCGGGCAGCGAGATCGTGCTCTGGTCGTCGAAATCCAGCTCAATGCGCTGCGTCGCACGTCGGATGCGGATGTCGGTCGGCCGCGGCGACGTCATCGGGCGGCAGGCAGGGGACTGTCGAGCGAGGCCTCGTCAAGCAGGCGCGCTTCCTCGGGCAGCATGATCGGGATGCCGTCGCGTATCGGGAAGGCAAGGCCAGCCTTTCGGCTGACCAACTCCTGCGCGGCGCGGTCATAGATCAGCGGACCTTTGCTCACCGGGCACACCAGGATGGCGAGCAGGCGGGGGTCGATGGCCACGACGTCAGGCATGGCGTCCTGCCCTCCTAGCTTGCCTGCCGGCCTTGCCGGCCGGGATCGGTGGCGTGCGCACCCATCTGCAGCAGCGTCAGCAAGGTGCTGGCCAGGTCGGCCGACCTCGGCGCCTCCAGCAGCGCCTGCTTTTCCACGGGATCGAACGGGCAGACCATGGCCAGGGTCACGATCAGCGCGTTGTCCGGCATCTCGTCGATGGCATCCCAGTTGGCGTCGAATCCGCGGGCGTTGAAGTAGGTACGGAGGGCTTGGGTCAGCGCATCCCGGTCAACGGCAGGGATCACGGGCTTGTCGTCCAGATCTTCCCGGAACCGCGACAGGTCGGCCCGCACCCGGCGGTAGCCTCGCTGCATCTCCAGCTCCACGCTGATCGTGAACCGGACCATGCCGGTCAGGGTGATCAGATACCGCCCGTCGTCGGTTTCATTGAAGGAGGACAGGCGGCCCAGGCAGCCGATCCTATACAGCGCCGGCCCGCTGGGTGTCCGGGGCCGGTTCTCGTCCGGCTGCACCATGCCGATCACCCGGCCCGCGGCCAGCGCGTCCTCCACCATGGCGCGGTAACGCGGCTCGAAGACGTTCAGCGGCAGCTTGCCCTGCGGCAGCAGCAAGGCGCCGCCCAGGGGAAACACCGGGAACTCCGTCGGCAGTTGGTCCGAGCCGAACTGGGCCATGGGGTTACCTGAACAGCAATGCCGACAGCTTGCGCCGCGCAGACAGGGTTGCGGGGTCGGTCAGCCCCCAAGCCTCGAACAGCTTCAGCAGCTGCAGCCGGGCCGCATCGTCGTTCCAGGCGCGGTCATGCTTGACGATGTGTAGCAGCGCATCGGCCGCGTCGGCCCGGCGGTCGCCGGCATTCAGCGCCGCAGCCAGCTCGTATCGTGCTTGATGATCGTCCGGATCGACGGCGAGCCGGCGCTCGAACTCGCCAAGCTGGCTGCTGGCCCGGCGGCCCTCCTCGGCCAGCAGCAGCGCGCTGCGCACCCCGTTGATCTCGGCATGCCCGGCAATGGCCGGTGGGAGCTGCTCCAACGCCTCCCGGGCCTGGTCCTCCTGGCCGAGCGCCATCAGCACGCGGATCAGTCCGGCCCAGGCAGCCGGGTTCTCCGGCTCCTCCTGCAGCAGGGCGCTGAACAGGCTACCGGCCTCCTCGAACCGCGCGGCCTCCATCGCCGCCTTCGCCTCCGCCAGCAGGTCCGCGGCCGGCATCGCGCCGCCTGCCAGCTTCAGCAGGCTCTCGACGAATCGCTTGATCTCGCTTTCCGGCAGCGCCCCTTGGAACAGGTCGGCAATCTGCCCTTGCCAGAACGCCGCGACGGTCGGCACGGATTGCAGCGGCAGGCCGATCTGCGCAAGCTGCTGGACCAGCGCCCGGTTGGCATCGATGTCGATCTTGACCAGCTTGACCCGCCCGCCTGCCGCCCGCGTCACCTTCTCCAAGGCGGGCGTGAGCTGCTTGCAGGGACCGCACCAGGTGGCCCAGAAGTCCACCAGCACGGGGATGGACCGCGACGCCTCGATCACGTCCTGCATGAAGGTCTGCTGCGTGCCGTCGATGATCATCTCGTCCGGCGCGGCGCCCGCGACGCCTCCCGCCGGGCTGCGCGGCGAGGGTTGGCCCGGGGCGGCCGGCCCTGGCCTTTTCTGCGCCCCAGTTTTCTGACCGATGAGCATGTCCATGAAATCGCCTATCCCGATGGTCCGTTGCTGCATAGATGTTGCGCGTCGGTGGGCTGTGCAAGCCAGCGCAATCATTCGGCGGGGCCTTCCGGAGGCGATGCCCAGCTCGCCCCTGCAAGACGCCCAGCTCGCCCCGGCGACCCGCAAACGGCTCTTGCGCGATGCGGCGGACCCGCCTAGAACGCTGGCGCGCCGGGATGCGGGCGTAGCTCAGGGGTAGAGCACAACCTTGCCAAGGTTGGGGTCGAGGGTTCGAATCCCTTCGCCCGCTCCAGAAATCAACGGCTTGCCGGCCGTTGGCGCAGAGACTAGCACGCAGCTAACACGCACGCTGTTTTCAGACATATTGGTTTTCGGATTGATCGGTCGGGTTGCCTCCCGGCCGATTTCCTTTGCGAGGTCGTCTATCGCGGCCCGCGCCGCGCTCAGGTGTGTGGGCGCATACTTTGCATACCTCCCTGTTGTCCTGAAGTTGGGCATGGAGTGCCCCAGCAGCCCGGCAAGCTCCAGCTCGGGCACGCCACGGGCGCGCAGCTCCGTCGCCACCGTGTGCCGGATTGTGTAGGGCACAACCGCCGGGTCCAGCTTGGCAAGCTCCCGCGCTTCCCGCCAAGCCTTGCTCACCTTCTGCACCGCCTTGCCCCGGAAGCGCACCAGCGGGCCGGGTGGGGCTTGCTCGATCCAGGGACGCAGGAAGTCAGGCATCGGCACCACGGGCCGGCGCTTCTTCGTCTGCGCCCGCCCGGCCGGATTAAGGTCGATCAGGCCGCGCTCAAGGTCGCACCGCTCCCGCGTCAGTTGCAGCACGGCCGCCGGCCGCGCGGCCGTGCCGATCAGTAGGAGCATGAACATTTGCAGGTGCGGCAGCTCGGCCGCGTCCCATAGCGCCGCCAGCTCGGCCGCATCCATGATGCGTTCGCGCGGCTGTCCATCCGGCACGGGCAGGAACGGAATGGGCCGCTCCAGCTCGCCATTCCTCCAGGCCCATTGCACCGCCGCCTTCACGGCTCCCAGCACACGCTTGATTGTGCCGCGCTGGTAGCCGTTCGCCTCCATGCGCCGAATCAGGGCGTGTTGCGCATCCAACGTGAACTCGCCAACGCTCAAGCCTTCCTGCATCCGTTCCAGGGCAATGACCAGGTTGCGGCGCTGCACCCCCGCCCCGGCCGTATGCTTCCCGTGCTTCTCCATGTATCGGGCGAACACGTCACCCATCAGCACGTCTTGCGGTTGCTGCGCCGCCCGGTGCCCGTGGATCGTGACCCATTGGGCGAGGGCGAGACGGGCGGCTGCAAGATCGTCAGTGCCAAGCGATGCGCGGCTTGTCTGTCGGCTTGCGACATCAAACCATGTGCGGCACCAGACGGGCGAGTTGGGCCGCTTGGATAGCCAGTAGTCGCCGACTTGGCCGGGGCGGTCACTCCGCTTTTGCATGGCTTCACGTCCCTGGCTTCAAGGTAGGCAATCAAGTGGCTTTCACGGTAGCGCGGCCGGCTGGCAATCAGCACGTAGCCAATCCGCCCCTGTTGCCGAAGCCGGCGCAAGGTATGGACCGAGCACGTCAACCGCTCTGCGGCCTCATGCTCGGTCAGCAGCGGCGGGAACTGAACCAGCTCGCTCATGCCGCCCCGTCATTCTGATTGCTGCCAGCGTCCGGCAGGCCCGTGCCGGTCGGACCCGGCGAAGGCCCCAGGTGCGGCATCCCCTTGGCATCGGCAGGCCAGCTAGGAGCGTTGCCAGGCCGCAGCGCGTCGCCGTCTGTATGGGCAGGCAGGCCCAGGCCGCGGCGGGCATCGTTGGGCGTCAGGAAGCCCGACTGCACCCCGGCAGAGAATGCACCCACCTGGCCGCTGAAACTGCCTCTCAGCAGCCCCGCCATGTCGAGTTGCACATGCAAGCCCGGCGGCAGCGCCGCCTCGTCAAACTCCTGCTCGATCACGGCCACGATGGGCGCAAGGGCGAGTTGGGCGAACGCCGCCAGCAGTTCCTCGTATTTCTGCGAAGCCTGACCGGGATGCAGCAGCCCGACCGGGATGCTGAACAGCCGTGCTACCTCAGTAACGGAGAAGGCCCGCGAACCCAGCAGCTCGGCATCGCCCGGCGTGATCGACAAGGCGTTGTAGCTGAATGCGCCTTCAAGCAGCATCGTCTTGCCGCTGTTGCCGGCGCCTCGCAATTCGTTGAGCCTGGACCGGAAGCGGTCGCGCTGCGCATCGGTCAACACCTCGCCGCCAGTGGATAGGAAGCCGGACAGGTTCAAGCCGTTAGCCCACAAGGCTTGTGCGGCGGTTGCCAGGTCTATGCCCTCCCGCACCACGCCCGCGGCCCGGCTCAGCACCGAACGCCCGATGATGCCGGCCTCGGAACGCGCCTTGATGTGCAGCACGTCGCTGTCCAGCAGCCGCCGCGGCAGGCCCAGCAGCTCGGCCTCCGGTGTCGTCGTCACCACGTCGAATACCAGCCGGGCTCCGCCCGCCCCGCGGACCACGTTGGGCATGATCCAGGGCCATGGGATCGGCACCAGCCCGACTACTGCGCCGCGCCCGTCGCGTTGCAGCATCGCCAGGCCGTTGCCGTGGAGCAGCATGGACGCCGCCAGGTTCGCCACGAACGCAGGCCATGACTGCCAGCGGCTCGGCCGCGCCAGCAGCGCCCAGCCCGTCGCGGTTGCCGGGGCGGGCACCTGCCCGTCCGGCGCATCCATGATCAGGGTCGCCGGAAGGCTGGCAAGCGAGCCGCAAATCAGCTCGACTGCGCCCAGGACCGCCGAAAGGTTCTCTGCCAGGTAGGCAGTCGCAGGGCTGGCGTGAGCGCCCGTGAGGCCGCTGGACAGGCTTGCCACCCCCCAGCCATCGCTCCCGTTGCGAAAGCCGCCGCGCCGCGTCTCCGGCGCTGCCAGGACAGGCTCGCGGCGGTCCTGGCGTGGGGCGGCGACGCGGGAGAAGATGCCCATGGCCCTAGACGCCCAAAATCTGCATCAGGCGGATGCGGGCGGACGCCTCGGCATAGCCGGCAGCGCGAGCCAGCGCACGCGCGGACACTGTCGCCTCGCCATAGGCCGGGACAGTGACCGCGGATATCTCCAGCAGGTCGAGCCGCACCAGCTCGCGAGAGGCCCGCGTCGGCCAGAGGTCGCCGCCATCGGGCACGCGGAAGGAGAAGGAGGCCCCTGTGAGCGTGCCCGACCGGGCCAGGGCCAGCACGTCATCCGCCGCCCGCGTCTCAACCAGCGTCGCCTCGAATGCCAGGCCCTTGGCATCCTCCTGCAAAGCCAGGTTGCCGGCGCGGACCCGTGCAAGCGGCTGATGCCAATCGTGCTGGCTCAACAGGAACACATCGGCCCCTGACGCCAGGGACGCCGCGAAGGCCCCCCGGCGCACCACCTCCTGAAAGCCCGACGCGCCGCCGATCTGCGCCGGGCTGTCCCATATGGCGGCATAGCCTGCCAGGATGCGCCCGGCCCCGGCCCGGAACTCCGCGGGCCGGGATCGCGTCTCAGTCTGGTTCGGCCCGCGGACGTTCACGGGCCTAGCTCGCGGCCATCGTGAGAACGGAGAAAGCCGCCTGGTGGCGCACTTGCACGTCCATCGTCACGATGGCCCGCACAAGGACGTTGCCGCGCATGAAAGCGTCCTGCGCAAATTCGTTCACCACGATTTCGACTGCTGACCAGTACCCAACGATCAGTTGCCGGAAGTCGCCCAGCAGCAGCGTGCCCGGCGGCAGGATGCCCGTCTGCACCAGCGGCACGCCCGCCAGGTCGTCCGGCGTCTCCATGATGAAATTGAAGCCGACCGAGGCGTTGCGCGCGGTCTGCATCAGCTTGCGCCGCACGCCAGGCCCGACAATCCAGCGTGTCGGCGTGACGAACGCTGCTTCCAGGTTGTCCGGCTGCTCAAGCACCTGGTCGAAGGTCGGAGCGCCGCCCTTCGGATAGGTGTCCTTGCCGGCGGCTTGCGGGATGACGCCCAGCGGGTTCGCGCCCGTGCCATCGCCCAGCAGCGCCGCACGGTCGATCAGTTCCGCCAGGCTCTTGGCCTGGTCGTCGCGGCACAGCGCCTCCGCGTCCGGCGACGACTGCAACACCATGTTGCGGCTGATCTCGCTGACCACGCCCGCCGTTTTCGGCGTCATCTTGATCTGGTCAAAGCCCGGATCGGACAGCGGAAGCGGCTGGTTCTCTGCCACGAATGCCGGCTGGACCGACTTCGTGCGGCGCGGGATCGCGATGTCGCCGGTCAGTCCCGAAAGCACGGTCGCGCCGGAACTCTCGATCACGAGGTTGGCCCGTAGAATGTCCGTGAACAGGTCGGCGCGTTGGATCAACGGCACCAGCGGTTGCCCGTTCGGCGGCGTGCCCTGCTTGCCCGTCGTCAGCGTGCGCGTCTCGGCCGGCGCTGAACGCATGTCCCACAAATAACCATTTGCCGGCGCGCGACCGGAGCGGCGGGACAGCTCGGCAGAGACTTCCCGAACCCGGCCAGACTCTGCCGTGTCGCGATGGTCGCGCATCTGCGCCCGGATCACGGCCAGCAGGCCCACGCTGTTGCGCAGCTCGTCCCAGCGCGCATCACCGGAGCCGCCCAGCGGCGTGCCGGAACGCAAGCGGTCTTGATCGTCAATGATGGCCTGGCGACGCTCACGAGCCTGCCACTCGATCAATTCGGCCGCAGCCGCATCGAAGCGCGTTGCCGCCGCCTGGTCGCCGCCGTCCGCCGCGGCCTGCAACCCGCGCATCTCGGTCTGTAGCGCGTCACGTTGGGCAATGAGGTCCCGAATGGCCGTCATGTATTAATTTCCTTCATGGGATTAGCCGCCATCCCGGCGGGTGTGGTGCGGGCCTTGATCGCCTTGCCCGAGTAGGAGTGCCCCGCCGGCTTCCCGAGGCGATCTTCGCTGCCCGACCGGCCCGCCAGAGCCGTCTTCTTCCGCGGGCAGGGCATTCTGTCGGGCGTCCATCTGAGGGACCGGACGCCTCACGGCGTTCGCACGGGTGCCCATGCCGTTAGGGTGAGCGCGGATCATCGCGCCTCAGCCAGCCGCCGCTCAACGTTCGCCACTAGCTCGTTGAGGTCAATCACAGCAGCCGCTTCGAGGCCCATCAAAGCGCACACCAGCAACGGCGCATCCGGGCCTGTGATGTTCAGCAGCTTGGCCGCGGTGCCATGAGCGATCAGGAACGTCAGGCCGCTTGGGAATAGCTGGCCGGGCCACCGCGCCGGCTGCCCGGGTAGCGGACCATCCGCGCTATCCGAAAAGACAATAGCGGCCTCTGTCGCCGCCCGAGGTTGCCATCCCAGTGAAACAAGCCGGGCAGTAACGGCGATCTGCATAACCCGGTCGCGGCTGTAAAGGATCGGGTGGCCGTGCCCGAAGTGCTCGCGTTCCTCTTCCAGCAGCAGGATCACTTGAGGCTGCCGCGACACCCAGTTCCTCAACACATTGACGGTCACGCCGGCAGCGTGAGCAGCCTCCGCGGTTGAGTAGTAGGGCACATGCGGCTCAGGTTCGTTCATTTCAGCTTCCTATTGCCGACAAACAGGTATGTCTCGCGCTTGAAAAATGCAAGGTGACATTACAAATTATCGGGCACCTTCTATTGAGGAACAGCCAAATGTCTGCCCTGCAAGCCGAAGTCTCCGCGATCGTCAATCATTTCCTGGCGCTGGTGCGTGAGCATGGAGTGGTCACAGAATTAAACAATGACTTGTCGATGCTGTTAACGGCTAAGCCTTTCTTGATCGTTCACGGCATAAAGCCAGAGAAAAATCTGGTCATGTATCACCAAAGCCGGGAAGTGTTCTGCGCCGTCTGGACATCGCCGGATGATTTCAAGTTCAGCATTTCTCGCCCTGACATTTGGGAAGAAAGCGCGATGGAACTGCTGGCCCGTGCGGCGCGGGGCGTGGCGGCATGAACGCCAGGACCCAGCGCGCTTGCGAGTTGGCCGGCGCGGCATTTCTTCTATGTCGCACGGCAGGCGCGATGCAGACCGACGAACGCACGAAAGACATTGCCCTTCTATGGGTTCAGCCTGGCGGGTCACTGTCCGCCAGGGTCTATACTCAGGGCGCTCGCGTGTTCCTTGAGGTCTGGACAGGGAAACGCCTGTTGGCAGTGAACCGGAGCACGGGCGCGCTAGATTGCGAGGTCGAGGAATACAGCCGCGGGAACGTATGGGAGCGGACCCTGCTGCGCCTGGCCCTTGAAGGCGCGGAGCAGCTTGGCAGCGCCACGGTTCATTGACCGGGCGCGCACACGAACGGTCACGAACGCACGCCAGCGCACACGGATGCACATGAACGAACGCGAGAATCTGAGGTACACCAATGCGTCCATGCTGGATGCCATCTGTGGCAGGATGCAAAGGCAATTCGCTGCTACGAGCTTCTAATAAGGTTCGCGCTTTAGCAACTCGCACGCTTGTAACCATGAGCGATAAAACGTCTCGACAAGCTGTGGGGACGTGCGGAACCATTCATGGCCCGCGTCGTGCTTTTCCCCTTGCCCAACCTTACTTAATGACCAGTGCAGGATTTTTTCCACAACAGCAGAGTCGTCACAGCGTATCAAAAGACCAACTTGCGGTGATTTGACAATGAATGTGCTGGAACCGGTAACACGATTTTCTGCATTCTTCGATTTGCCAATCTTGCAATTCCAACAATCATGCTTTTTACTTTTAGCCTGATCCACATCTTCTTTATATTGAAATATATAAACAGATTGTGTTCCTTTACCTATCTCACGAAGCACATCAACACTTCGTTTTCCAGCGACAAGTTTTGATGGACTAGTTTCTTCATCCACAACGATTTTGTCGGCTAACGCCCACCATCCTTTACGAATATTTTTGACTTTATTCTCTTTATTATCTTTATGACTGAGTTTGTTGAGAGCTTTTTTAAGTCCAAACATATTCTCCTTAGCTTTAAATCCATTTGCATTCGCTATAACATCGACTGCTGTTAAAAGCGCGTCTCGCTCCATCGGTCCATTCTGCAAAGCCATTATGATCCACGGAATCATGTTCCTTGGCGCCGCTGGAACCAAATCGCTTTTGAGCATATAACCCCACTTTCAACGTCCTAAGTAGCAATGGCTCTGTAGTTCCGCAAGGCGCCATAGGCACGGATCGCAGATAGCCATTTTGCACACCTTGGCGGTTACTGGGCCTACCAGAGGCATCCAGCAGGGATGCAGTGGTGTGGAACACTCAAACGGGGCAAAAACAGTGCATCAAAGGTGCATCAAAGGTGAAGCTAACTTGAGCACAAACTGAAGCTATAACCACAACGCGGCGGGCAAACCGCCGGCCCCTTGCAGGCAAGCTATGGGGTTATTTAATCTTAACCTCCACTCCATAAATTGTTGCGAAGGCGAGAAATCATGGCAATGTTCAATCTGGGAAACGTGGTCAAACTAAAGTCCTGCCCTCAACATATGACAATCGTATCCGTGTTAAAAAATTCGCAGGACCCAGAGCAAAAATACAATGTCGCTTGGATATATGAAGGTGTGCTCCACCAACACCCGTTCCCGGAGGAAGCTTTAGAGTTTGTCAGATACGATGGTGGTCAGCTTCCGGGCTGATATTCGATTGAAAGCAGACATGTTCTCAATTCGTCGGCTCGCCTAGCAGCTCGGCCCAGTTGGCTTCGTTCTCGGTCATCGCCCGCTTGGCTGGGGCCAGCTTCGCCGCCTCATCACCCATCGCGGCCAGCGCACGGGCGGCAGTAACCCGCGCCGTCTCATTCACGCCCCCTTCTGCGATCTGTAGCAGCACCGCCACGGCCCGCGCGGCATGATGCCGGGCCATCTCCCCCGCCGTCGCGCCAGTCGCCGCCACGCGCTCGATCTCGGCCTCACTGACCGGCGTTGCGGGACGGTTTGCCGGGCGTCCAGGGCCGATGCGGGCGAATGAGACCCGCTTGCGGGCTGGCTTGTCGGGCTTGGGGACCATATGCCGGGAACTCCTTTGTAGCTGCTAGATCGTTGCGCAGCTTGGCATTTCCAATGCTGTAGGGGCTAGAATCCGCGCGTGCGGGTGGAAGCGGTCCAGAGGGCCGCGAAAGGCGTAAGAGATTTACCCTCCCCTGCCCCTGCCACCGACGCTCCTTTTACTGATCTGATCCCCGGTGCTCCCCCAAGGGCACCGGGGATTATATACGTAGTATATAGGGACACACCTGGGCGCACCTGGATGCAGCAACATCAATGACTTAAGCGCCACCTGGATGCACTTGGATGCAACCTGGATGCAACACCTGGATGCAGTCATATCAACAACTTACAGGCGACCTGGATGCACCTGGATGCAAGTAGGTTAAGCCTGGATGCGACCCGGATGCAGGCTCCGCGTCGGCTGTTGCAACCTCTTTTCGGACGATGCCCCGGATAGGTTTGCGGTTGCTCACACGCCGCCCCGCAACGCCAACCTCTATGAAACCGTTATGAAACAGGCGTTCCATCGCGGCAGTAAGCCGCTTACGCGACACCCCGGCGGCAGCGGTCATCCTCGCCATGGTTTTCGGTGCGAAGTTCAGGGCGTTAGCACTTTCGCTCACGCCGCGTCCTTGCTCGGTCAGTTCATCGAGGCAGGCAAGAAACGCATTGTCGTCTGCGTTTATGCCGGCGGTGATGTCAGCCAGGTCGATCACCTTTTGAACCGACCCGGCCCCCTCAACACGGAACGCACCGTTGACCCAGCGCAGCGGGATTTCATCGCCGGTTCCGGCATAGTTGGCCTTGGCCTTCCTCAACACGCGGCGGTCCGCCAGCTCGGACGTGCCAGCGTCCCCGGCCTCCACCGCGGGCCGGTCCAGCAACCAACGGGACCGCACCGCCGCGTCCCATGCCGTGCTGCCGGAAAATTGGCTATCCGTTGCCTTGCCGGGATGGCCCAGCAGCAGGACGGCTGCATCATGCTCAAGAGCGATGGAGCTAAGGGCGTTGACGAATTGCGTCACTTCCGGGCGCACGTTCTCATTGCCGCCGAATAGCTGAGCGATGTTGTCCAAGATCAACAGCTTGGCCCCGGTCGCCTTTACGGCCTTCGACACGAAGCCTGCGAACTCCGAGAACTTCATCAAGCCGTCTTTGACCGTCACCATGACATTCGGCTTGCCGGCCCGCGCCTGCCACCGCATCGCGTCCAGCGCCTTCATGTCCGTTCCGTAGTGCAAGCAGATGCCGCGCTGCCGGCGGTGCAGCTCGTCGGGATCGTCCTCACAGTAGAACGCGAGGCTTCTGCATTGGGCTGTCTGCAACCCCAGGAACGGAGCGCCAATCGCCGTAGCGGTTTGTAGCTGCTGTGCCAACAGCGTCTTGCCGAACCCGGCGCCGCCGTAAAGAGAGGTGACGGTGCCAACAGGCAACCAGCCGTCAACCACCCACTCGCGAGCCGGCGGCTCGATACCTTGCAGCATGGCCGGGTTCACCAGATCGGCCATGTCATCCGGCGCTATGTCCGGCTCCAGCGTTGCGCCCAGCTTCGCCCGTGCCGTGCTGACAGCCCGCGGGAGGTCGTCATAGCGAGCCTGCCAGCGGCCCGGCTGTGTCCCGCCTTCCTTCATGTCGCGCTGCCCATCGGGCACGGCCTGCATGATCCCACGCAGCAGGTTCACTGCCTGACCATCCCCTGTTCCGCCTTTCAGCAGTCGCATAGCGAGCGTAACAAGCGGCCCGTGGTAGTCGTCGCCGGCCAACACCTGGCGCACCAGCTCTGCGGTGTCGCGCGCTTCGCCAGCGACACTTGCAGCCGTGCCGCTCGCCTGTGGCTTGGTGCCCAATCCCGCCGCCTCCGCGGCGTCCTTGAGCCTTTCCAGCGCCGTTTGAAGGTCAAGCTCTTGGTCGGCCTGCAACGCCTCAATGCGCGCAAGGCGCGGCTTGCCTTTGCGGTGCCAGGAACCGGGCCACCGGATCGGATGCACAACCGGCTTGTTGGAATTGTCGCCGCCAACCAGCACGGTCGCCAGCGCGCGGGCTTCCTTCAACAAGATGTGATCTGCCCCCTCGCGGGTCGGCTCGTTCAGTCGCCAGTGCAGATGCAGCTTGTCTTGTATCTCTCCGCTCACCGGGTCGGTCCATTCGCCCCCGGAGGCGACAACCACCGTCGCCGGGCCAAGCAACGCCTCCAACCTGACGCGGGCGGCAGCGGGCAGCTTGTCGCACTCAACTGAGAGAGCCAGGCCATTCACTAGGCCGGCCTCGTCCGCCTGCCAGTTCTGGAACGTCGCAACCGGTGGGCAGAACACCACCGGGCGCAACTCCCGCGCGGCACGGTTCACCCCAGGTGCGGCGGCTCCCACCAGCGCCGCGGGATCGTCGGTTAGGCAGTGCGACCTAATCTCAAACCGCTCGCTGCAATCATCGTAATAGGCCCGCAACGCAACGAACGATCCCGGATCAGCGTAGCGAAAGAGGGCGTCAACAAAGGTGCCGATCTGTTCCACGTCCGCGGACAGCGGCGCGAGGCCGGGAGAAATTGCGTTCATGCCCGGCCCCCATTGGCAACCGGTTGATGAAAACGATTATGGTTCGTTAACACGCTACTAACACGCATGGCCAGGTAGCCCCTTGGCTTTGCGTGCGTGGATTGCTACTCTATGCTAGGCTAAGTAACTGGAATCACTTAGCTCGTCTTGCCTTGCCAAGGTTGGGGTCGAGGGTTCGAATCCCTTCGCCCGCTCCAGTCGCTTTCCATCGTACGTCGCGGATCGAAGCGCCGGGTCGGCCTATGCGGTCCGGCTTTCCGCAACCTCTTGGAACTCAGCTTCGGCCGGCTGCGGGGTAGGTCCGCGCACGCGGTCGATCAGCGCGCTCAAGGCCGCGGTCTGGCGGCAGGCGTCGAATTCGGACCAGAACTGCGGGCTGGGCGCCGCCTCGGAAAACGGGCGGCGCAGGAACGCCAGCACCTCCGCGTCGAAGTGTTCAGGTGCTGCGCCGAAGTCGACGCAGGCATGGGGGATGCCGGACGAGGCCAGCACACGTTCGGTGGACGAGCCGGGCGTCGTCAGCGCGAGGATCGGGCGGCAGGCCCGGATGTACTCGAACGTCTTCGCCGGGATCTGCACCCCGGGATTGGTCTCGTTCATGTCGAGCAGCAAAAGCCAGTCCGCGGTCAGCATCTCCTGCCGCGCCTCGCGCTGCGGGACGATATGGGTCACGGCCTGCAGGCAGCCCTGCGCCTGCAGCGCCTGGTAGGCCGGCTCGGCGAGATCGAGGCACTCGGGATCGCTGTAGCCGACGTGGCGGAACTGGATGGCGCCGGGCGGAATGGCGCCGCTGGCGATCAGCCGGTTCAGGCAGGCGACGAACGGCAGCGGGGTGCGCGCCCCATACAGCGAGCCGACATGGCTGACGACCCGGCGCGCCCGGTCGGCACGGGGCAGCGGCTCCATCCGGTCCTCCGGGTCGAACCCGTTCCAGATCGTGCTGATCTTCCCGGCCAGCGCAGGGTAGCGGCGTACCAGCATGGCGGCGGAGGCGTCGGTGTTGGCGATCACGGCGTCGGCCTGGTGGACGACCAGCCACTCGGTCGCCCGGTCGATCAGCCCGGCGCGGAACGCCGTCCGAGACGGATTGCCCCAGAGCGGATCGCGGAAGTCGGCGATCCAGGGCCGGCCGGTCCGCCGCTTGAGCGCCAACGCCGCGAGATGCGTGACCACGGGCGGATGGGTCGAGATCAGCACCGTGCCCGGCCTGACCTCCCGCGACGCGGCCGCGCAGGCATGGGGCAGCCAGGCAAGCCGGTCGTCATACGGCAGCAGCACGCGCTGCACCGCCTGCAGCAATCGGCTGATCGCGTCGAGCCTGCGATGGCCGCGGACCGGGGACCCGCCGGGCACGCGGATGGCCTGAGGCTCGTCGCCGCCCGGGCCGCCCTGCCCCCCATCGTGCCCGCCCGGCGGCGCGACGGTGGAAGGGCGTTCCTCATATCTGGAGCCGGGCTTGGGAAGCGGGGAGCAGACGACCGAAACCGGCGTGCCCAGCCGGCGCAGGTAGCGGACGAACCGGTATGGCCGGGCCGCGCCGATCGCGTTCTGCGGCGGGAAGTAGTAGGCGAGCATCAGCACATGGCGGTCGCCGGCCCTGAGACCCGGCTCCGGCACCGCTGGTACCAGCGCGCTCGCCACGAGGCTGGCCAGCTGGCGAAGCGCGGCCTGCCGCTCAGGCGCGGAAAGGAACACTGCCGCGGCGATGGCGGCGAACAGCACGACCCAGGCACCGTCGAGCGCCGCCTGCAGCGCGAAGCCGCCGGCGCGGACCGTGGCCGCGGCGGCATAGGCCGCGACCATCAGGACCAGCAGGCGGGCATAGGAAGCGACGCGGACGGGCAAGCGGTGCTCCCGGTCCGCGGCGATCCAGCAGACGACCAGGTAGGCGGACCAAGTCAGCAAGGTCGCCCAGGCCGCGCCGTAGATCCCGTACTGGGGGATCAGCAGCATGTTGGACAGGAGGTTCAGCACGGCCGCGGCCAGCGCGATCTTGCCGACCCAGACGGACCGCTTGTTGATCAGCAGCAGGCTGCGGAAGAAGTCCGCAACGTCCCGCACGACGTAGGCCAGCACCAGAATCGGCAGCAGCAGCGCCGGGGGGAAGAAGCTCTCAGGCACCATGACGCGCAGCAGCTCGGGACTGAACACCGCGATGGCGAACCCGGTCGTCGCGACGGCGAGGGTGAAATACGCAGCAACCCGGGCGAACTGCTCCCGCCACCCGGCGGCGCCGACGTGGCGGTAGAGCGACACGGTCCAGCTTTTCGCGAAGCTGTCGCCGACCAAGGAGTTGACCATCAGGGCGAAGCGGTAGGCGAGCGCGTAGCGCCCAAGCTCGGCCAGCGACACGGCCGAGGTAAGGAAGAAGCGGTCGGAGAAATGGATGGCGAAATACGACAGGCCCGACAGGATCAGCGGCGCCCCGAACCGGACGAATTCCGGCACATAGGCGCCGTGCCAATGCCAGCCCACCTCCCGCCGCAGCCGCCATGCCAGGACGCCGGCGCCACCGACGCTCGTGATGAGCTTGCTGGACACGAAGCCCCACACGCCCGCGTCCAGCCCGCCGATGAACAGAATGTTCAACCCAAGGTTCAGGCCCAGGGTGACGAGGGAGTAGGCGAGGTAGAACCGTGCGTGGCCCCGCATGCGCTCATAGACCAGCACAACCTCGATCGTGCTGGCGAAGAACATGGCAATGAAGGCTACCTGCAGCAGCGTGGCCCAAGCATCGGTATGGAACACCGCGCGGCTGATCGCCCCGGAAGCGGCGACGCTCGCGGCCGTCACGCCCCCGCTCAGCATCGCGGTGCCGATGAGCGCGGTCGATGCCACGTGGCGCTCGGCCTCCGGCGAGACCTGATCGTGGTAGAGCCGGGTCAGCGCGGTGCCGATGGCCTGCAGGCCAAAGACGATGGCGACCGTCTGGGTGCTCAGCTCGATCAGCTCAATCAGCCCGTACTGCGCGGGCGACAGGAACCGCGAGTAGAACGGGATCGCCAGGAACGCGACGACCCGGCCGGCGATGTTGCCGAGCGCATACAGCGTGGAGTGCTGGAGCACGCGCTGCAAGCTGCTCCGGACCTTTGCATTCGGCACAGCTTGGGCGCCAGGCATCGTCAGGGTTCCACGCGACAGAGGACGGCACAGGGCCGATTGCAGGCGAAGCGGATCGGGCGCCGCACCCCCGAGATTGCATCTTCGATGGTATGCTAGCCTACGATGCAACCAGCCCCAAGCGGCGTGTGCCCGGTTCGGATGGCCCGCCCGATGTTCCCGAAGGGCGGGTTGCGGCGGCGCCACTCTTGAATCTTTCATCCGACAAAGCTACGCGCGCTGCGCACTGCCAAGGGCCATGATGCCGCCAGCGACCAGCCCGCCGTTGATCCTGCACGTATTCCCCACCTTCGCGGTGGGCGGGGTGCAGGTGCGGTTCGCCGCCATCGCGAACCATTTCGGCCGGCGGTGGCGCCATGCGATCATCGCAATGGACGGCGACCTGTCCTGCCGCGAACGGCTGGACCCGGCGCTCGACATCGAGTTCCCGTCGGTCGCGGTGCAGAAGGGCGACACGCTGGGCAACGTCCTGCGCTTCCGGCGCGTGCTGCACCGGCTGCGGCCGGACCTGCTGGTGACCAGCAACTGGGGCAGCATCGAGTGGTCCGTCGCCAACCTGGCCCCGGCCGTGCGCCAGGTGCACGTCGAGGACGGGTTCGGGCCGGATGACCGGGGCGGGCGGCTGCCGCGCCGGGTGCGGCTGCGGCGCATCGTCCTGCGCCGGCGCCTGGTCGTCCTGCCGTCCCGCACGCTTTGGGAGATCGCAACCCGCGTCTGGCGCCTGGATCCACGGCGATTGCGCTACGTGCCGAACGGCATCGATCTGGCGCGGTTCGCCGGGCCGCCGCAGCCGGCGGAATGGCCCGGCCCGGTCGTCGGCACCGTCGCGGCGCTGCGGCCCGAGAAGAACATCGCCCGGCTGCTGCGCGCCTTCGCCCGGGCAGCGTCCGACACGCAGGCCAGCCTGGTCATCGCCGGCGACGGCCCGGAACGCCCGGCGCTGGAGGGATTGGCGCAGGAGCTTGGACTCGGCAGCCGCGTCCGCTTCGCCGGGCACGTCGCCGACCCCGCACGGTTGCTCAAGCAGCTGGACGTGTTCGCCATGTCGTCCGATACCGAGCAGATGCCGTTGTCGCTGCTGGAAGCCATGGCGGCCGGGTTGCCGGTGGCGGCCACCGACGTGGGCGATATCCGCTCGGTGCTGGCAGGAGCCAATGCGCCCTACGTCACCGCGCTGAACGACGCAGCCCTGGCGGCGGGGCTGCGGGCCTTGCTTGAACAGACCGGGCTGCGTCAGGCGCTGGGCATGGCCAATCTCGCCAAGGCGGAGCAGAAATTCAACCAGGAAGCGATGTTCCAGGCCTGGGCCGCGGCATTCGACGGCACGCTGGGTCCGGTTCAGCCAGGCTGATACCGGCAGTTACAAACCTAGGAAGCGAATATCCTATATACTGATAACGTAACGATGATGTATGGTGTCACAGGAGCGTGAGGCGGACGGAAGGAGTCTCTTGGGATGCCGAGCCAAACCAGACGGGCCAAACCTGCTTGCGCTCCCATGGTCGCAGGAGGCGGGCCGGCCATGACGGACGCGCGGCAGCCGATGATGCTCAGCGGCTGGCCAAATGAGGCCGAGCCGCGTTCGGACCCGTCCCGCGACCGGTTCCGCCACAACCTGAGCCGCATCATGGCGGAGCGAAAACTGACGCAGGCCGGCTTGGCGCGGACCATGCACGTTTCGCGCGTCGCCGTGCACGCCTGGATTTGGGGCACCTGCTTTCCGGAAACGTCCCGGCTGATCCGGCTCGCGCAGACGCTGAACGTGCCGATCGGCATGTTGCTGGAGGATGGCGACGGGGCTCCCGCCCCCTCCAACGAGGAGTTCCTGCTGCTTGAGGCATTCCGCAAGCTGCCGAACACCGCCCGGCTCACCTTGCTGGCCGACGCCTACGAGCTGACCAACCAAGCGAGCCTCGGCAAGCTGCAGCCCGGCGGACCGCCCTAGCTGTTTGGTCCCAGAAGGTCATGACGCTGCTTTGACCTGAAAGGGAAAGGAGGCGCCGTGGGCAGGCAAGGGCAAGCTCAACCTGGTTCCGGCCGTCAGCCAGGCTCACCCCCGTCGAGTTCCGCGGCGACGCCGGCAAGATGAACGGCGCCGGGTTCCTGCGGGGCGCGGTCGAGGTATTCCCCCATGCCGTCCACACCGTGCTGACCGATAGGGCATCGAGCACCAGCTGACTTCGCAAGCCCTCGTCGCGATGCCGGTCAGGACGCATTCGGTCTAACGCTGCGCCGCCTCCCAGCCCTCCGCCGCATAAACCGGGCTGTTTGAGGCGGCGAGCGGCGGGCGGCCCAGGACATGGTCCGCGCCCTTCTCGCCGATCATGATCGTCGGCGCATTGAGGTTGCCGGTCGTGACCAAAGGCATGATCGAGCTGTCGATCACCCGCAATCCCTCCAGCCCGATCACCCGGGTTTCCGGGTCCACCACCGCCATCGGGTCGTCCACGCGGCCCATCCGGCAGGTGCCGGACGGATGATAGGCGCTCTCGACCTTCTGCGCGATGAAGGCGTCGATCTGCTCGTCGCCTTGCACCTCGGCGCCGGGCTGCAGCTCCTCGCCGCGGAACCGCTCGAACGCGGCCTGGGCGAAGATCTCCCGGGTCAGCCGGACGCAGGCGCGCATCTCCGCCCAGTCGTCGGGGTGGCTCATGTAGTTGAACCGGATGCTCGGCTTCGCCCGCGGATCGGCCGAGGTCAGCGACACCCGGCCGCGGCTTTTCGACCGCATCGGGCCGACATGCGCCTGGAAGGCATGGCCGGAGGCCCGGGCCTTGCCGTCGTAGGCGACTGCCACAGGCAGGAAATGGTACTGGATGTCGGGGGTGCGGATGCCGGCGCGGCTGCGGATGAAGCCGCAGCTTTCAAAATGGTTGGTGGCGCCCAGCCCGTCATGGCGCAGCATCCAGCGCGCGCCGATCAGCGCCTTCGACCAGGGATTCATGATTGAGTGCAGCGTGACCGGCTCCTTGCAGGCGACCTGGAAATAGAACTCCAGGTGGTCCTGCAGGTTCTCGCCCACACCCGGCAGGTCGTGCACCAGCGGGATGCCGAACTGCGACAACTCCTGCGCCGGGCCGACGCCGGAAAGCTTCAGCAGTTGCGGCGAGTTGATGGGGCCGCCGCACAGGATCACCTCGCGCCGTGCCCGGGCCAAGTGGTTCGCGTTGCCGCGCCGGTAGCGCACGCCGATGGCGCGCCGCCCCTCGAACAGCACCGCAGAAGCGAGGGCGTGCGTGACCACGAAAAGATTTTTGCGGGACAGGACCGGCTTCAGGTAGGCGCTGGCGGCACTCCAGCGGCGGCCGTTGTGCACCGTCATGCCCATCCGGCCGAACCCCTCCTGCTGGTAGCCGTTGTAGTCCTCGGTTGCGGGATACCCGGCCTGCTGCGCCGCTTCGAGCCAAACGGCGTGCAGCGGGTTCTCCAGCGTGCCGTAACGGGTGTGCAGCGGCCCGGCGTCGCCGCGATACTCGTCGCCCCCCTCCTCCAGCGTCTCGGCCCGGCGGAAGTAGGGCAGCACGTGCTTGTAGCTCCAGCCGGCGGCGCCCTCTGCCTCCCACCGGTCAAAGTCCAGCGGGTTGCCGCGCACGTATACCATGCCGTTGATCGACGACGACCCGCCCAGCACCTTGCCGCGCGGCGTGTGCAGCCGGCGCCCGCCCAGATGCGGCTCCGGCTCGGTCTCATAGGACCAGTCGTACTTCGGCATGTTCATCGGGATGGACAGCGCGCTCGGCATCTGGATCAGCACCGAGGCATCGGAGCCGCCGTACTCCAGCAGCAGGACCGTGGCCGTGCCGTCCTCCGTCAGCCGGTTCGCCAGGACGCATCCGGCTGAACCCGCGCCGACGATCACGTAATCATACAGCTCCGCCATGGCAGAGCGCCCTCAAGACGGCGCTTCAACGTCGCCCAGCGCCGCCCGAACGCTTCCAAGCTGCATGTGACGCCCGATGGTCGCGCGGCCGTTCGCGCGGCCCAGCCCTGAATGCTTCATGCCGCCGAAAGAAAGCTCAATGGTGTCAAATTAAAGGCGTGGAGCCAACGGGCGCCTGCCTGCACCCGCGTGGCCGCCCAATGCGCGCGTACACCCCAGCGGCGGCGCTCGACCTCTCGGCCGTGCCGCACAGCATTCCGCTGCGGCTACCAATAGTCCCTCGTCAGCCGAGCGGCAGCCCGATGCTGGACGGCTCCGGCCTGCGGCAGATGCCACGCGGGAGGCCATGCCCGGAGCGGCGGGGGTGGACATCCCTATTCATCAAACGGGAGCAGCCCCGATGCGCCGTCAGCGCCGTGCGGACGTGCCAAGCTCCGCTTCCAGCTCGGCGATCCGCTTCTGCAAGCTTTGCCGCAGCGACGCCGCGCTGTGCGACTTCATCCCGGCCAGCGTTTCCCGAAGTTCGCGCAACAGCTTCTCCTTCTCCTCCCGAGACCGCTTCACCGGCTGGCCGTCCGAACGCTGGCCCTCGAAGGCGCGCATGGCTTCTCCTGCTCAAAGGTTGCAATGGATCGGGCGCGGCGAGGCGCCCGCCGCCCGGGGCGCTACCGGTCCGCGAGCGTCTTGATGTTGTCCAGGCCGGCGCGATAGACGCCGCTCATCGCCTTGGCCGCCGCCGCGTCGTCCGCGCCGCCGGCGGGCTGAAAGCTGCCATGCCAGGTGACGGTGGACCCGCTGCCCGCCGGCGCCACGCCGATGGTCGAGGTGTAGTCCATGACCGGGAGCACCTTCGGGTCCACCTTCAGGATGGAATAGCTGTAGCTCTGGCCCGCATTTGCCGTCAGCCGCTCGGTCACGGTCGGGCTGCCCGGCGCCTTGAGCGTGATCACCCGCACCGAGCCGACATCGCTGCCCTTGTCCGCTGGGCTGCTTTCGGCGCCGGGCAGCCAGGTGGCGATCGCGTCGAACTTGCCGATCATGCCCCAGACCTTCGCCGGCGCCGCGGTCGTCGTCACGGTCTCAGTCACCTCGACCGCCACGGCGGCCTGCATGGACATGGCCATGAATGCGGCGCCGGCGGCGAGGGTCATTGGGCGAGTCATGGCGTTTCCTTGATCTTGGTTTGTTGTCCCTGAACATAGTCCGACGACGTGACAGCATGCAACTTGGCGCAGCCCGACCGGATGACCGTCGAAGCTGGCAAGCTGTCGGCGGCGGGCCTGCTCAAGCCCGCCGCCGCGGCACGAACACGATGCAGGCAGCCTCATGCGGCCTGGGATCACTCTCCCGCAGGCACCGCGGCAACCGCGCCGCCTTGCCCGGACAGGCCGCGATAAACCAGCGCCCCCACGCTCGCGCCGACCAGCCATCCCCAGTCGCCCACGTTGAAGATCACCCCATAAGCGCCGAGCAGAGACAGCCCGATCGACAGGACGCCGGACGCCGCCAGCGCGATCAGCGCCTTGTGGTTCCACCCGCTGTCGTAATTGAACGATCCCTGCGGCGACATCGTGTAGAGATCCTCCACAGCGATGACCTGGCGCTTCACGAGGTAGTAGTCGGCGATCATGATCCCGAACATCGGCCCGAGGACGGAACCGAAGATGCTGACGAACAGGGTGATGGCCGAGGGGCTCGCGACGAACAGCCAAGGGCACACCAGGACCGACAGGATGGAGGTGATCAGCCCGCCCATCTTGAAGTTGATGCGCTCCGGGTTGAGGTTCGAGATGTCGTAGGCCGGAGACACGAAGTTGGCGACGATGTTGATGCCCATGGTCGCCACGATGAAGGTGATCGAGCCGATGACGACGACCACGGGGTTGCCGATCCTCTCGACGATCAGGATCGGGTCCATGATCGCTTGCCCGAAGACCTTGAGGGTGCCCGCCGTGACGATCACGGTGATGATCGAGAACACCAGGAAGTTGACCGGAAGGCCGAGCAGGTTGCCCGTCTTCATTGCGGCCTCGTTCTTGCCGAACCGGGCGAAGTCGCCGAAGTTGAGCAGCAGGGCAGAGAAGTAGGCGACAATCAACATGGCAGCGTTGGCCATCACGCCGACCGTCGCGGCGTTGGACGCGGCCGGCGGGCTGAGCTGCAGCGCGAGGCTTGAGAAGCCGCTCTGCCACAGGATCCAGATCGCCAGCGCGAACATCACGACATAGACCACCGGCCCGCAGAAGTCGATGAAGCGGCGGATGCGCTCCATGCCGCTCAGGAAGATGACGAGCTGGAAAGCCCACATGAACAGGAAGCTGAACCATGCGAGCGTGGAAAGGCCCAGGATGCTGTTGTGCGTCAGGTCCGCGGCCGAGGGCGCCAAGGTGATGATGAGGACCTGGACGGCCTTGGAGGCGAAATACGTCTGCACGCCATACCACACGATGCCGACCACGCCCCGCACGATGGCCGCGAGGTTGGCGCCCATCACGCCGAAGGAGATGCGGGCGACCACCGGGAACGGGACGCCGTAGCGCAGCGACGGGCGGCCGATCAGGTTCATCAGGAAATAGACGGCGGTGATGCCCGCCAGCATGGAGATGAGCACCTGCCAGCCGGTGAGGCCCAGGAAGAACAGGCTGGCCGCGAAGGTGTAGCCGCCGACCGAGTGGACGTCGGACATCCACATCGCGAACAGGCTGAACACGCCCCAGGTCCGGCCCTCGGGTGTCGTCGGCGCGAGGCCGTGGTTGTAGAGCCTCGGATGGGCGCCGGTGATGAGGAGGGTCGGGACTTCGCCGCTGTTCGCTGCCATGATGGACCTCTGCGCGATCGTTGGTCGGTCGCCACGCCGCCGCATTCGCAACCACGTCAATTGCTGAGATCAGCAAATGTTATGCCAGCCGCCGCGCGCCTCGCACGTCCATCCCATCGGATGACCCGCCCTTTTCAGCACGGAGACCACCATGGCCGACCAACCGCAATTCGAGCTTTTTGCCTTCTGGCGCACCTCGGCGACCTATCGCGTGCGGGTGGCGCTGCACCTGAAAGGCTTGGCGGCGCAGGAGCGCATCGTCAACATCGACGTCGGCGAGCAGCGCGGCGAGGCGTTCCTCAAGATCAACCCGCTCGGCGCCATCCCCGCCTTGGTCGAGACGGGTTTCCCGCCGCTCACCCAATCGTCGGCGATCCTCGAGTACCTCGACGAGACCGTGCCGAACCCGCCCTTGCTGCCGGCCGACCCGCATGGGCGGGCGCGGGTGCGCTCGATCGCGGCGATGCTCGCGGCCGACACCCACCCGCTGATCACGCCGCGGATCAAACGCTACCTCACGGGGCACGGCTTCGACGACGCAGCCTGGCGCGCGTGGCAGACCCAGTGGTTCTCGACCGGGCTGCACGCCGTGGAGCAGCGGCTTGCGTCGGACGGCCAGGCCGGCCGTTTCTGCCATGGCGACGTAGTGACCACGGCCGACATCGTGCTCATGAGCATCATCGTCGTGACCCGCGTCTTCAAGATCGAGGTCGCCGCCATCCCGACCATCAACCGCATCGCGGCGCGCTGCGAGGCGCTTGAGGCGTTCGCGAAGGCTGACCCGATGCGGCAGGACGGCGCGCCGCGGACCTGAGCGCATCGCCCTCCTGGGCAAGGTTCGGCAAAACCTGGCGACGGGCGCCGGGTCCTGCTCGACATTCCTGCCAGCCGAAGCCGCGTGGGCGTGCCGAAGGCCCGCCATGGATCACAATGTCCATAGTGTGCAACAATTGCTTAATCGTATTATTATGGGATGGTCACACAACGGGGGCGATGATGACTCAACCCGCTTTGATGAAAGCTGGGAATGCCGCCCAGGGCAGGCCCACGGACCTCTCGGCGTCCGAGATCATCTACGGGATCGGACGTACGCACCCGTTGCGGGGCAGCTCCGGGCGATCCTCCGCATGGGCATGGACCGGCGCCGGCTTGCTGGGCGGGCTGCTGTGCTGGTGGGTTGTCGCCGACCATTTCGCGCTGTCGCGGCAGGCCGACCGGTACATCTCGGCCGCGGTCAACCAATGGGCGTCGCGCAACGAGGTGATCAACCACGCGGTGTACATCGCAGGCCAGACCGACATCCTGACCGGCGCGCTGATGGTGGCCCTGCTCTATTACTGCTGGTTCGGCGACAGCACGTTGGAGGCGCGGGCACGGCTGCTGCTCGGGTTCGCCGCGGTCCTGGCATCGGGCGTGGCAAGCCGGCTCCTGCAGGTCTCGCTGCCGCTGCGGCTGCGGCCGATGCACGCCTGGGACAGCGGGTTCGATCCGCTCCCCGGCATCGACCCGGCGCTCGCCAACCACTGGGGGTCCTTTCCCAGCGACCACGCGGCGCTGTTTTTCGCCCTGAGCGCCGTCATCTGGCGGCAGTCTCGCTGGCTCGGTCTGCTGGCGACGGCAAGCGCGCTCTTCGGCGTGCTGCCGCGGATCTACCTCGGCCTGCACTACTTGAGCGACGTCGTGGCCGGGGCGGCGCTCGGCATGGCCCTCGTGCTCATGATCGGGCGGTTCGGGCCGCGCACGCTGGCGCGCCGAGGCGTGGAGTGGGTGCAGCGGAAGCCGGGCCTGGCGTATGGACTGGCGTTCCTGATGAGCTTCGAGGTCGCGACGCTGTTCGAGGACATTCGCCAGGTTGGGCGCGGAGTCCCGGCCGTGTTGAAGCAGCTCGGCATGTGAGGCCGGCACCGATGCGCCGGTGACGGCGACCGTGTTGCACAATGCGCACCGGACACGCCCTATGCCGCCGTGGTATCCGCCACCTTGCGGAACTGCATAGGACGCTTGATCCATGATGACGAAAGCCTACCTCGCCGGCCCGGACGTCTTCTTGCCCGGCGCCTTCGGCCACGCCCGCCGCAAGATCGAGATCTGCGCGCGCCACGGCCTTGAGGGCCTGGCGCCGCTGAACGAGGACGTGTCCAGCTTGCAGGCCATGAGCCACGAGGATGCCTGGGCCACCATCTACCGCAAGGACATCGCGATGATGGAAGCGTGCGGCGTGGTGATCGCCAACCTCACGCCGTTTCGCGGCGCGTCCGCCGACAGCGGCACGCTGGTCGAGGTCGGCTGGTTCCTTGGCCGCGGGCGGCCGGTGTTCGGCTACTCCAACAGCGCCGCCCCCTTCGCCGAACGCTGCCGCCAGCAGGTCGCGGCGCGGCCCGACCCGCTGCCTGGCCTCAGTGTCGAGGGCTTCGGCCTGCCGGACAACCTGATGATCCAGGGTGCGGTGGTGCAGGGCGGCGGCCAGCCCGTCGTGCTGCCGGACGACGGGCGGGACCGGCCCTTCGACTCGCTGGAGGTGTTCGAGGCCTGCGTGGCGCTGGCCGCCAGCCGCCTGGGGACGTAGGGCATGCCCCGCCAGGTCATCATCGACACTGATCCCGGACGGGACGACGCCGTCGCCATCCTGCTGGCCTTGGCGGCGCCGCAGGAGCTTGAGCTGCTCGGGGTGGTTGCGGTGGCCGGCAACGTGCCGCTCACCCGCACGGAGAGCAACGCGCGCCGCCTGCTGGAACTCGGCCGCCGCCCGGACATTCCGGTCTATGCCGGGTGCGCCCGCCCGCTGGTGCGCCCGCCCATCACCGCCGAGCACGTGCATGGCGGCACCGGCCTGCACGGCCTCGACCTGCCGGAGCCGCAGGTCCCGCTGCGGCCGGAGCATGGGGTGGACTACCTGGTCGGGGCGTTGCGCGCGGCGCCGCCGGGCCAGATCACCTTGTGCCTGCTCGGACCTGCCACCAACCTGGCCCTGGCGTTGGTCAAGGCGCCCGACATCGGCCCGCGCATCGCCGAGGTGGTGTGGATGGCCGGGGCGCGCAGCGAGGGGGGCAACGTGTCCCCGGCCGCAGAGTACAACGTCCATGCCGACCCGGACGCGGCGCGGGTGGTGCTGGACAGCGGCGTCCCGCTGACCCTGCTGCCGCTCGACCTCACGCACCAGGTCCGGCTGACGGAGGCGCGGCTCGGCCGGCTGCGGCGGATCGACACGGCGGCGGCGCGGGCGGTCGCGGCGCTGTTCTCCGGCGCCGACGGCGCGGCGCTGCACGGGGGGCTGGGCGGCCCGCTGCATGACCCTTGCGTCATCGCGCACCTGCTGCAGCCGGGCCTGTTCGCCGGGCGGGCCGTCAACGTGGCGGTGGAGACGGCGAGCCTCCTGACCCTCGGCATGACGGTTGCCGACTGGTTCGGCGTCACCGGCCGCCCGGCCAATGCCACATGGCTCAACCGGGCGGACGCCGACGGCTTCTTCGACCTGCTGTTCGAGCGGCTGGCCCGGCTGTCCTGATGCCCTAAGCACCGGATTTCCCAAGCACCGGATCTCTCAAGCACCGGCGCCCCTCAGCGGACCAGCGCCTGCATCCCGCGTTCGAGGTGTTCCGTCAGGCGGTCGATGCTGGCGAGCAAGGCCTCGCTTAGCGTCGCGATGCTGTCCTGGCCGGCCGCGGTGCCAGCCTGCGAGAGCGCGGCCTGAAGGCCTGCCCAGGCCTGGGCCGCCTGGCCGACCTCCCGGCCGATCTCGGCGTTGCTCAGGGGCAACGTTTCGAGGTAGGCGAAGCCGGCCACCAGCTCGGTCGTCGCCGACCCCAGCTCGGTCCGTGCGGCGGCGCTGGTGGCGCCGCTGAGCAGGGTGGCCATGAGCGCCGCCTTGGCGACCCGCTGGGACAACATGCGCTGCCGGCCCGCGACGTTGATGACGCGCAGCGCCGCCGCGAACCCGGCGATCTCCAGGTTGGCCGTCAACTGCTCGGCCCGCAGCAGCACCTGCTCCGCCAGCCGGTCCACCTCCGCGAGCCGGCCGGCCTGCGGCGCCGTCCCGAGGGCCTGGCGCAGCAGCGCCCATGGGGCCAGCACGGCGTCGAGCAGATCGCCGAAGGTCGGCTTGGACAGGCTGCGCGCCAGGATGTCCAGGTTGGCATCGACGTGGCCGAGCGAGTCCGCGAACAGCCCCTGCGTTTCATCCGGCCGTATGCCCGCGCAGGCCAGCGCATAAAGCTTCACCAGGCGCTGCGACAGCATGCGGAGCTGGCCCGCACGGTTGATCGCCTCCGCATAGCGGGCGGAGTCGATGACCCGCTGCGACACCTGGCCGATGCGCTGCTTCGTGTGCATCGCCGTGCTGCGCAAGGCCCGGAACGCCTCCTCCTCCCGCAGTTGGCGGGCGCCCATCAGGATGCCCTTGGCGCGGTCCACCAGCTTCCGCTCGGCGAAGCGCTGGTTCACCTCGCTCAGCTCCTTGCGGAGAAGCTGGTCGTGCTGGAAGCGCGCCTGGGCCAGGTGGATCACCGAGCGCAGCCGGTTCTGGCTGTAGCCGTTCACGATGTAGGCATGGACGCAGGACCGGGTCGCGAGCGCGATCTTCTCCGCGTCCGGGTCGATGGTGAACACGATCACTGGCCGCGGCGTGGCGATGTTGACCGCCATGGTGCTCGAAAAAAGGGCAGAGTCTGGCTTTTCCTCGTAGATGACGACCAGATCAGGCGAAGTTCTGATCACGTCCTGCAGCAATGTTGAGCAATCGTCGGATTGCAGTACCTCGATCCCGACGGCGTCGAGGTCGTCAAGAAGCGGCGGCGCGCCGGGCGCAGCACTCAGGGACAGCAAAGCAGACGTCATGTTCGGCAGACCCTCCATCATGGCCCGTCCGTCCCAACGCAAGTTCTGCACCACCTGGCAACATCTGGCACGCCGCATGCATGACAGCGTCACCGACACATTGACGTGTCCCGACCTACGCGAACGCACTGCGCGTCATGTCCACAGTGTTGTGGCCAGCTTGTGCCTCCCGCTTCCGGCCTGTCCGGGGCAGCCCTTTGGAGGTCACTTTGACCGATACGACGACCATCGAGACGAACAACGCCCTGCTGATCAAGAACAACGTCCTGCTGCAGTCGAACTCGACACGTCTGAAAAGCAACTACGAGTTGCTGGAAGCCAACCACGACATCGTGGCCGGCAACAGCAGCACCCTCGCCGGAAACCACAAGACGCTCTCAGCGAATTCCTCGCAGCTCGCGTCCAACCACGCGCTGCTTGAGGCGAACCGGGCGACGGTGGCTGAGAACCGCGACATGCTCGCCGGCAACTCGGCCGCCATCAAGGGCAACGCGGCCGTGGTCGAGGGCAACCGGAAGGCGCTCTCGCAGAACTCGGAGCGGATCGGCGCCAACAGCGAGGTGCTCGCCCGGAACGCCGCGGTGCTGGCGGATAACCGTGCGGTGGTGACGGGGAACAGCGAGACGCTCACGGCAAACCATGGGCTGCTCGAGGGCAACAAAGACGTCCTGGACGCGAACGCCAAGACGCTCGCCGCAAACTCCGACGCGATGGCGCGCAACCATGCGGTGCTCACGTCGAACGCCTCGGCGGTGGCCGGCAACGCCGAGATGCTGCAGTCCAACCATGCCTTGCTCGAGGCCAACAGCCGGCTGTTGAAATCGAACGCCGAGATGATGCGGTCGAACCATGACCTGCTCCTGGCCATCGCCGCAAAGCTCGGCGTCGCTGCCTGACGCGATGCGCGTGACCCGTCCTTAGGCCACCCGGCGGCGCCCCCCGGCTACGGCCGGGGCGCCGCCATGCCAGCCGCAGCGTCTGCTGCTCCCACTTGAACCGGAATGATGCCGATGATCTCCCAAAAGGCCACGAGGATTGACCTTTTCAGCTTCACGACACCGCAGATGCGCGCCTTCCACCTGAGCTGGATGGCGTTCTTCGTCTGCTTCTTCGCCTGGTTCGCCGTCGCCCCGCTGATGCCGGTGATCAAGGGCGAGTTCCACCTGACCGCCGACCAGATCGCCAACATCAACATCGCCGCCGTCGGCGTCACCATCCTGGTGCGCATGGCCATCGGGCCGATGTGCGACAAGTGGGGGCCGCGCATCACCTACACCGCGCTCCTGGTGCTGGGCGCGATCCCGGTGATGGGCATCGCGTTCGCCACCTCCTACGAGAGCTTCCTGGTGTTCCGCCTGGCCATCGGCGCGATCGGCGCGAGCTTCGTCATCACCCAGTTCCACACCTCGGTCATGTTCGCGCCGAACGTGGTCGGCACGGCGAACGCGACGGTGGGCGGCTGGGGCAATGCGGGCGGCGGCGTCACGCAGAGCGTGATGCCGCTGATCCTCGCCGCCATCGTCAGCCTCGGCGTGCAGCAATCGCTGGGCTGGCGCCTCGCGATGTTCGTGCCCGGCGCGCTGATGCTGATCGTGGCGGTGCTGTACTGGCGCTGCACGCAGGACACGCCGGAGGGCAACATGCTTGAGCTGCGCGCCCGCGGCATCACCGTCGACTCCGGCAAAAAGGGCGGCCTCGCGGTGTTCAAGCAGGCCATGGTCAACTACCGCGTCTGGATGCTGGCGATCACCTACGGCGCCTGCTTCGGCGTCGAGATCTTCATCCATGCGGTCGCGGCGAGCTACTACGTGGACCGCTTCGGCCTGACCCTGACCTCGGCTGGGCTGGCGGCCGGCAGCTTCGGCCTGCTGGCGCTGTTCGCCCGTGCGCTGGGCGGCATCGCGTCTGACCGCGTCGCGCGGACCTGGGGCCTGGACGGCCGCACCATGCTGCTCTGCCTGCTGATGGTCGGCGAGGGCGTCGGCCTGCTCGCCTTTTCCACCATGGGGTCCGTGGTGCCGGCCATCATCGCCATGCTGACCTTCGGCATGTTCACCCACATGGCGTGCGGCTCGACCTACGCGCTGGTGCCGTTCATCGACCGCAAGGCGCTGGGCGGGGTTGCGGGCATCATCGGCGCCGGGGGCAACATCGGCGCGGTCGCGGCCGGGTTCCTGCTGAAGGCGTCGGGGAGCTTGCCCCAGGCGCTGTATATCCTCGGCTGGACCGTGCTGTGCTGTGCCCTTTGCGCCGCTGCGGTGCGGTTTTCCGCCACGCATAAGCAAACGGAGCAGCAGCTTTATGACCAGGCGCTCGCCCAGCGGCGCATGGGCATGGGCGCAAGCGCCGGCGTGGCAGCGGCGTCCTGAGCCGCGGCGTCAGCACAAGAATTGCTTGCCGGGCTGCAGGCGTGATTGCCGCCTGCAGCCAACCTCTGTTTTGCCTTAACAATGCTCATTCGCTGCATCGTATGACTGTGCATTGTGCAATTGCGGTAAGCACTTGGCGCTTGTGATTGCCTTTGCTGCTTTTCTGACTTGGCGAGAGCCGGTCTGCCCGTTATCCAACCCGAGACATGCACGAGGCCAATCCCATGCGGACCCGTCAACACCCCTGATGGACAGCAACACTGCAATCACGACGGCAACGGCGACGCATTGCCCGTATTGCGCCCTGCAATGCGGCATGAATGTCGTCGAGACCGGAACGGGCTGGGGCATCGAGGCGCGGGATTTCCCGACCAACCGCGGCGGGCTGTGCCGCAAGGGCTGGACGGCCGCCACCCTGCTCGACAGCCCCGACCGGCTGCTCAGCCCGCTGGTGCGGGACGGCAAGGGCACGCCGCTGCGCCCGGCAAGCTGGGACGAGGCGCTTGATCGCGTCGCCGCCGGCATACGCGCCATCCAGGGCGCGGCCGGGCGGGATGCGGTCGCGGTGTTCGGCGGCGGCGGGCTGACCAACGAGAAGGCCTATGCGCTCGGCAAGTTCGCCCGCGTGGCGCTTGGCACGGCCAACATCGACTACAACGGCCGGTTCTGCATGGCGTCTTCCGCCGCCGCCGGGCTGCGCGCGTTCGGGATGGACCGCGGGATGCCGTTTCCCATCGCCGACATCGCCGGCGCCGACTGCATCCTGATCAGCGGCGGCAACCCGGCGGAAACCATGCCGCCCATCATGCAGTGGTTCGACGAGGCGCGCGCCCGCGGGGCGCAGATCATCGTCTCCGACCCGCGCCGCACCGCGACCGCACGCGCCGCGACGCTGCACCTGCCGCTGACGCCCGGCACGGACACGGCGCTGGCCAATGGCCTGCTGCATGTCGCCGTCGCCCGTCGGCTGATCGACACCGACTACATCGAGGCGCGCACCACCGGATGGGACCGGGTGCGCCGCACGGTCGCGAGCTACTGGCCGGACCGGGTGGAGCGGATCACCGGCGTGCCGGCGCGGGATGTCGAGCGCGCGGCGGTCCTGCTTGGCGAGGCGGCCCGCGCGCTGGTCCTGTCCGGGCGCGGCAGCGAGCAGCAGAGCCATGGCGTCGATAACACGCTGGCCTTCATCAACCTGGCGCTCGCCCTCGGCCTGCCCGGCCGGCCCGGCAGCGGCTGGGGCTGCATGACCGGCCAGGGCAACGGCCAGGGCGGGCGGGAGCACGGGCAGAAGGCGGACCAACTGCCGGGCTACCGCCTGCTGACCAACACGGCGCACCGCGCGGAGATCGCGGCGGTCTGGGGCGTCACGCCCGAAAGCCTGCCGCAGCCGGGCCTCTCGGCCTGCGAGATGCTGGCGGAGGCCGGCGGGGCGGAGGCAAAGGTGCGCGGGCTGCTGGTGTTCGCCTGCAACTTGCTGGTGTCCGCCCCGGACTCGGCGGCGTTGCGCAAGCGGCTGGACAGCATGGATCTGCTGGTGGTCGCCGATCCCTTCCTGTCGGAGACCGCGGCCATCGCCGACGTGGTGCTGCCTGTCGCGCAGTGGGCGGAGGAGTCGGGCACGATGACCAACCTGGAGGGCCGCGTGCTTCTGCGCCGCCAGGTCAAGCCGCCACCGCCGGGCGTTTGGACCGACCTGCAGGTGATCGCCGGGCTGGCGGGGCGGCTCGGCGCCGGGGCGCATTTTTCCGGCGATGCGGCCACCACCGGGGCGGAGTTCCGCCGCGCGACCTCGGGCGGCCCGGCCGATTACGCTGGCACGACCTGGGACCGGGTGCAGGCGGAGAGCGGATTGTTCTGGCCCTGCCCGGACGCGGCGCACCCCGGCACGCCCCGGCTGTTTGCCGAACGCTTCGCCCACCCCGACGGGCTGGCCCGCTTCCACCCCGTCGAGCACCGCGGGAGCGCCGAGCCGCCCTGCGCCGAGTTCCCACTGGTCCTGACCACCGGGCGCGTCATGGGGCAGTACCAGACCGGCACTCAGACCCGGCGCGTCGCCGAGCTTGCCGCCGCCGAACCCGCGGCCTTCGCGGAGATCCATCCCGACACCGCGCGCCAGCACGGCCTTCAGGCCGGCGACGCGGTGCGCCTGACGACACGCCGCGGCACCGCGCGGATGGCGGTTCGCCTGACCCGGGACATCCGCCGGGACACCGTTTTCGTGCCGTTCCACTGGAGCGGCGAGGGCAACGCCAACCACCTGACCATCGCGGCGCTCGATCCGGTGTCGCGCATCCCCGAGTACAAGGCCTGCGCCGTCCGCCTGGACCGCGCGGCCGCCCTTACAGGAGAGCCTGAATGAGAGAGAGCACCCCCCGCATCCTGACGGGGATGTACGCGTTCGACGGCGGCGGCTACGACGCCCCGGTGTCCCTGGGCGTCAGCTACAGCGTGCCCGGCGACCGCCGCGCGCAGATGATCTACTTCCGCGCCGGCAGCAGCGCATCCGAGATGGTGGCCGTCGTGCTGACGCGGGATGGCACGCCGATGCGCGTCTTTCCGATCGGGGCCAAGGGCGCCGTGCATATCCCGCTGGTGGTCGTCGAGGACCTGGAACCTGAGACGCGGCTGGAACTGCTGGTCGCAGCGCCCTCCGGCACCGGCGGCATGCTGGCGCTCGATGTCGGCCTGGTCGAGATTTAGGGGGCAATCATGGATGGCATGACGTTCGGCAGCACCGTCCGCAAGCTGGTCGTGGTCGGCAACGGGATGGCGGGCGCCCGCGCCGTGGAGGAGGTGCTGGCCCGCGGCGGCGCGGAGCAGTTCAGCATCACCATGTTCGGCGACGAGCCGTATGGCAACTACAACCGCATCCTGCTGTCCAACATCCTGAGCGGCCAGCAGGACACCAGCGAGATCTACATCAACCCGCTGGACTGGTACAAAGAGAACAACATCCGCCTGCACAGTGGGGCTCGGGTGACGCACATCGACCGGGCGGCCCGGGTGGTGACGGCCGACAACGGCGTCCAGGAGGAATACGACATCCTGCTGATCGCCACCGGCAGCCGCGCCTTTATCCCGCCGATGGAGGGAGTCTGGGCCGGGGACGGCCGGCTGCGCCCCGGCATCTTCGCGTTCCGCAGTATCGACGACTGCAACGCCATCGTGGCCGAGGCGGCCCGCAGCAAGCGCGCCGCGGTGATCGGCGGCGGCCTGCTGGGCCTGGAGGCGGCGCGCGGCCTGCTCAACCATGGCTGCGAGGTGCACGTCATCCACCTGGGCCAGCACCTGATGGACATGCAGCTCGACACCGCCGGCGGCGCCATGCTGCGGAAGGCGATGGAGGGCATGGGCGTCCAGGTGCACCTGGGCAAGATGACGACCACTGTGCTGCTGGACGGCGAGAAGGTCGCCGGCCTGCGCTTCAAGGACGGCAGCGAGCTGGCCTGCGACATGGTCGTCGTCTCCGCCGGCATCCGTCCGAACGCCGAAATCGGCAGCCGCGCCGGGCTGACGGTGGAGCGGGCCATCGTGGTGGACAACACAATGCGCAGCCCGGACGACCCGCATGTCTATGCCGTCGGCGAGTGTGTGCAGCACCGCGGCAAGGTGTATGGCCTGGTGGCGCCGATCTGGGACCAGGCCAAGGTGTTCGCCGACCAGGTGACGGGCGCGAACACCGGGGCCGAGTACCTCGGCAGCAAGCTCGCCACCAAGCTCAAGGTCATGGGCGTCGAGCTGGCGAGCATGGGCATCACCAATCCAGCCAGCGACGACGACGAGGTGATCCAGTTCAGCGAGCCGAAGCGCGGCACCTACAAGAAGCTGATCGTGCGCGATGGGCGGCTGGTCGGCGGCATCCTGATGGGCGACATCAGCAAGGCCGCCTACCTGATGCAGGCCTTCGACCGTGACACCCGCCTGCCGGACGAGCGGCTGGAGCTGCTGTTCGATCTCGGCGCGCCGCCGCAGAAGGTGACGCTCGACGAGATGCCGGCCGATGCGCAGGTCTGCAACTGCAACGGCGTGAGCAAAGGCGCTATCGGTTCCTGCGTCGCCGGCGGCGCGCGCAGCGGCAGCGCCGTGATGAAGGCGACCCGCGCCGGCATGGGGTGCGGGTCCTGCAAGGGTCTCGTGAACGAGCTGGTCGAGTGGTTCTGCGGCGGCGAGGCGGAAGAGGACCCGAGCATCCACTATTACGTGCCCGCCATTCCGCTGGCAAAGCCCGAGTTGGTGGCCAAGATCAAGGAGCAGGGCCTGCGTTCGGTGTCGGCGGTGTTCGCGGCGCTGGCCCCCACGGGGGAGGACGCGGCCAGCAAGCCGCCGCTCGCGAGCCTGCTCGCCACCGTTTGGGCCGGCGAGTACGAGGACGAGCGCGACGCCCGCTTCATCAACGACCGCGTGCACGCCAACATCCAGAAGGACGGCACCTTCTCCGTCGTGCCCGAGATGGCCGGCGGCGTCTGCACGCCCGCCGAGCTGATGCGCATCGCCCAGGTCGCGGTGAAGTACCAGGTGCCGCTGGTGAAACTCACGGGCGGGCAGCGGATCGACCTGGTGGGCATCGCCAAGGCCGACCTGCCCGGCGTCTGGCAGGACCTCGACATGCCGGCCGGCACCGCCTGGGGCAAGAGCTACCGCACCTGCAAGAGCTGCATCGGCACCGAGTTCTGCCGCTTCGGCCTGGGCGACAGCATGGGCCTGGCAACGAAGATCGAGCGCCACTTCCGCGGCATCGACAGCCCGGCCAAGATCAAGATGGCCACCGCGGGCTGCCCGCGCAACTGCTCGGAGGCGCTGGTCAAGGACGTGGGCCTGGTCGCCATCGGCGAGGGCAAGTGGGAAATCTACATCGGCGGGGCAGCCGGCGCGCACATCCGCAAGGGCGACCTGCTGTGCGTCGTGGACAACGAGGAGACGGCAATTCGCATCTCTGGCCGCTTCATGCAGTACTACCGCGAGAACGCGAAGTGGAAGGAGCGCACCTACAGCTTCGTCCCGCGCATTGGGCTGGAGCGGATCAAGGCCATTGTGGTGGACGACTCGGACGGCATCGCGGCGGCTCTCGATGACGCGATGCTGGCCAGTGTTGCCGCGGCCTACGACCCCTGGAAGGAGGCCGTGAAGCCGCGCACCGTCAACCAGTTCGCGGAAGTCCTGCAACCGGAGGCGGTGGGTGGCGATGACTGACATGGGAGCTGCGACGATGCTGGAGCACCGTGTCGGCCCGCTCGACGCGGTGCCGCGCGGGGAGGGCCGGGTGTTCGCGGTGGGAGGGCAGCGCCTGGCGGTGTTCCGCACCCATGCGGACGGGGTGTTCGCCACGCAGG
>CAXSHI010000002.1:0-71557 GCA_964236755.1 uncultured Acetobacteraceae bacterium | reverse complement strand
GGCGCGATCACCGGGCTGTCGCTGCACCACACGGCGGCGCACCTGTTCCGCGCCACCCTGGAGGGGATCGGCTTCGGCACCCGCGCCATCATCGACCGCATGGCGGACGCGGGCTGCGGCGCCGCCGAGATCACCGCCGGCGGCGGGGCGGCCCGCTCGGCCCTTTGGCTGCAGATCCATGCCGACACCGCGGGCCTGCCGGTGGTGGTGCCGGAGATGGCGGAAGCGCCGTCGCTGGGTGCCGCGGTGCTTGCGGCGGTGGGCGCCGGGCACTTCGGCAGCATCGACGACGGCATCGCCGCGATGGTGCGGCCCGGCCGCCGCATCGAGCCTGACCCGGCCCGCGCCGCCCGCTACGACGAGATCTACCGGCGCTACGCCCAGCTTTACCCCGCCCTGAAACCGCTCCGCGAGGCGCCCACGCCATGATGCCGTCCAACACGCCGCTCGCGGCACTTTACCGCACGATGCGCCGCATCCGCACCTTCGAGGAGCGGGTGGCGGAGCTTTACGCCCGCGGCCTGTCCGCCGGGTCGATGCTGCATCTGTCGATTGGCGAGGAGGGCGCCGCCGCCGGGGTGGGGGCCGCGATGCAGCCGCAGGACAGCTTCACCACGCATCATCGGGGCCACGGCATCTTCCTCGCCCGCGGCGCGGACCCCGCCCGGATGATGGCGGAGATCGCGGGCCGGGATGCCGGGTATTGCCGCGGCAAGGGTGGCTCCATGCACATCGCCGACATGGCGCTGGGGCACCTCGGGGCCAACGCCATCGTCGGCGGCGGCATCCCGCACGTGGTCGGCGCCGGGCTGAGCTACAAGCGGCAGAAGAGCGGCGCGATCTCGGTCGCGTTCTTCGGCGACGGCGCGATGCAGCAGGGCGTGCTGTACGAGAGCATGAACATGGCGGCGCTGTGGGACCTGCCGGTGCTGTTCGTCTGCGTCAACAACCAGTACGGCATGGGCACGCGCATCGACCTCGCCACCCGCTCCGTCGCGTTCGACCGCCGGGCGGAGGCGTTCGGCCTGTCGGCCAAGATGGTGGACGGGGAGGACGTGGAGGCGGTGTTCCACACGGCGCAGGCCCTCGCCGACGACGCGCGCGCGGGCAAGCCGGGGTTCATGGCGGTTTCCTGCTTCCGCTTCTTCGGCCATGGCCGCATGGACAAAAGCCCGTACCGCACCGCGGAGGAGGAGGAGGTCGGCCGCAAGCGTGATCCGGTCGCCCGCGCCCGCGACACCTTGGTGGAGCGCGGTCTGGCCAGCGCAGCCGCGCTCGATGCGCTCGACACCGAGGTGGCGCAGGAGATGAACGCCACCATCGACTTCGCCGCTGCCGCGGAGGCGCCGCCGCACGCCAGCATGTTTCGCGACGTTTACGGACCCGGCGAACCCGAGCCGGAACCGCTGCAGCGCCGCCTCGACCGCATCCTCGCGTCCGACTGATCCCATGGCGATGACCGAGATCACCTACCGCGACGCGCTGCGCAAGGCGCTGCAGGACGCGATGCGCGAGGATGAGGCCATCGTCGTCATCGGCGAGGAGGTCGGCGCCTATGGCGGGGCCTACGGCGTCACCAAGGACCTGATCGCCGAGTTCGGCGCCGGGCGGCTGATCGACACGCCGATCAGCGAGGCGGGCCTGGTCGGCGTGGCCGTGGGCGCGGCGATGACCGGGCTGCGCCCGGTGGCCGAGTTGATGTATGTCGATTTCCTGGGCCTCGTGATGGACCAGTTGGCCAACCAGGCGGCGAAGATCCGCTACATGTTCGGCGGCCAGACCGGCGTGCCCATGGTGCTCCGCACTCAGGGCGGCACCGGGCGCTCGGCGGGGGCGCAGCACTCGCAGAGCCTGGAGGGCTGGATCATGAACACCCCGGGGCTGCGGCTGGCGATGCCGGCCACCGCGGCAGACGCCTATCACCTGCTGCGCCACAGCCTGACGCTGCCTGACCCGGTGGTGTTCATCGAGCACAAGGCGCTTTATGTCCGCAAGGAGCAGGCCGACCTCGACACGCCCGCGGCGCCTTGGGGCCGGGCGATGGTGCGCCGCGCCGGGCGCGACGCGACGCTCGTGACATACTCGCGCATGGTGCACGTCGCCCTTGCGGCCGCCGAGGCGCTGGCGGCGGAGGGCGTCTCGCTTGAGGTCATCGACCTGCGCACGCTGAACCCGCTCGACATGGAGACGGTGATCGCCTCGGTGCAGCGCACGTCGCGCGCCCTCGTGGTCAGCGAGGCCGTGCTGACCGGGGGCGTCGCGGCCGAGCTGTCGGCACGGATCGGCGAGGAGTGCTTCGACTTCCTAGAGGACCCGGTGGTGCGGATCGCCGGCGAGGACATCCCGATCCCGGTGTCGCCGGACCTGGAGGGCGCCAGCATCCCCACGGCCGGGCTGATCGCGGACACGGTGAAGCGGATGCTCCGCCGGTGATCGTCGACCTGACCCTGCCGCGCCTCGGCGAGACGATGGAGACCGGCCGCATCGCCGCGTGGCTGAAGCAGCCCGGCGAGGCGTTCCGCCGGGGCGAGACGCTGGTGGAGGTGGAGAGCGACAAAACTGTCGTCGAGATGCCGGCGCTGGCTGACGGCGTCGTCGTCGAGATCGTCGTGGCGGCCGGCGAGGATGCCGACGTGGGCGCGGTGCTGTGCCGATATGAGGACGGGACGGCGGCCACGCCGGCCTCCGAACCCGCGCAGGCCCTGCCGCCAGACCCGAAGCCGGTCCCAGCCCCCGCACTGCCGGCGGCTGTGCCCCTCGGCGGCGACCTGCGTGCGACCCCTTTGGCGCGGGCGGTCGCCCGGCAGCACGGCATCGCCCTGGCGGACGTGATCGGCAGCGGTCGCCGGGGCCGCATCCAGGCGGCCGACGTGCGCGCGGCGCATCCGTCGGCGCCGCCGGCCTCCCCGGTCGGCGCCGTGCTGCACGGGTTCGACCTGCCGGAAGGCCGCATCGCCTACCGCACCTGGGGGCCGGAGGCCACTGCGGGTACGCGCGTCGTGCTGCTGCACGGGCTGGCGGGCGACGTGCAGAGCTGGGCTTCGCTCGCCGCGGCGCTGGCGCGGGCGGGCCGGACTGTGATCGCGGCGGACCTGCCGGGCCATGGCGCCACGGAGATCGAGGCGGCGGACATCGAGACCGCCGCCGCCGCCGCCACGGCCTTTCTGGAGCGTCTGGGCGGCGATTCCGTCGAGCTGGTCGGGCATTCGCTCGGCGGCGCGGTGGCGGCGCGGGTGGCCCGGCGGGCGCCCGGCCGCGTGCGGCGGCTCACGCTGCTGGCGCCTGCGGGCCTCGACCGGGGAATCGACGTCGAGTTCGTGCGCGGCATCGTGCGGGTCCGGGCTGCGGGCGCGTTGCAGCATCTGCTGCGCCGGCTGACGGTGCGCCCGGCGGCGCTGACGCCCGCGCAGCTCGACGCCCTGGCGCTGGAGCTGTCCCGCGGCCGGCTGGTTGGCCTGGCCGATGCGCTGGTGGACGACGGCGGCCAGCAGATCGACATCACCGGCGACCTGCACGCGGCGGCGATGCCCGTGCGGGTGGTCTGGGGCGTGCAGGACCGCATCATCCCGTGGACGCAGGTGAGCCAGGCGGGCAGCCGCGCGGCGGTCCACCTGATCCAGGATGCAGGCCACGTCCCGCATTGGGACCAGCCGGCGGAGGTGGCCGCGCTGTTCAGTTGACGTGCCGTGCCTGCGCAACAAAACGCAAAACGGGAGAACGACCATGACGAACGGACCGATGGCTGCCCTGCCGACGCGCCGCGGCGTGCTGGGCGGCGGCATGGGCCTGGCAGCCGCGGCAGCGGGCGGCGTGCAGCTTGCCCAGTTCACGCTCGGCAGCAGCCCGGCGCGCGCCCAGGCGCAGGCCAAGCCGGTGAAGCTCGCCGTCGTGGCGCAGCAGATGTCGGCGCAGTCGGACCAGCGCAGCTGGGCCGGGTTCCAGCAGTGGCTCAAGGCGACGGGCCTCGACAAGAGCTGGGAGGTCAACATGACCGATGCCAAGGGCGACCCCGGCGCGCTGGTCAGCCAGATCGAGAATGCGATCACCGCCAAGTCCGACGCCGTGCTGGTGATGTACGGCACGCTGACGGCCGCGCACAGCGCTCTGGAAAGCCTGACGCGCTCCAAGATCCCGTTCTTCAGCCTGGACAGCGGCTGGCAGGCGCCGGCCATCGCCGACATCACCAGCAACAACTGGGTGATGGGCGGACAGTACACCCAGTACATGGTGGACCGTCTGCTGGGGGAGGGCAAAGAGAAGGCGAAGATCTGCGCCGTCGTCGCCAACTTCCACCACGGCACGCGCAAGCGCGGCAAGGTGATGCGCGCCGTGCTGACGGAGAACGAGTGGATCGGCCTGAACGCCGAGCGGGTGATCCAGTATGCCGGGTTCTACGAGACCACGCAGAACGTGGTGAACGACTGGCTGGCACGCTACGGCGGCGACCTCGACGCCATCTGGTGCCCGTGGGACGAGCCGGCGATGGCGGCGTCCGAGGTCATTAAGTCGCGCGGCCTGCAGGACAAGGTGTTCGTCGTGTCGGCCGACGGCCATCCCACGGCGCTCGACCGGATGCGCGATACGAGCTACCCGCTCAAGGCCACGACGGCGCAGGCGTTTGAGATCTGGGGCGCCTACACCGGCTGGCTGATCAACGAGATCGTGGGCCGGGGCCGCCCGGCCAAGGAGGTTGTCCCCGTGCCCACCGTGGAATTCCCGGCGCCCTTGCTCGTCACCGGCGTCAATGTGCCGGCCGCGGGCACGCCGACCTACGAGGCGACGGACCTGTACTACGTGTACCGCGACCGGGCGCTCGCCGGCATGAAGGGCTGACCGGGGTGGCGGGGTTGCAGCCCCGCCCGCGCCTGGCGGCGTCGGAGCTGCCGCCGGGCGCGCTCCTGGAGGCCAGCGCCGTGGGCAAGAGCTTCGGCGGCACGCCGGCGCTGGCCGATGTGGACCTCAGCGTGCACGCGGGGGAGATGCTGGCGCTGGTGGGCGCGAACGGGGCCGGCAAATCGACGCTGGTGAAGATCATCTGCGGGGCGCTGATGCCCGACGCGGGCACGCTCACGGTGGACGGCCGCCCGGCGCGGTTCCGCGGCGTCGCCGACGCGCTCCTGGCGGGGATCGCGGTCGCGCACCAGCAGGTCGCGATCATCCGGCCGCTGACCGGGGCGGAGAACATCATGCTGGGGCGGGAGCCGCTGCGCGCCGGGTTCATCCACCGGCGCCGGCTCGCCTCCGCGGCGCAGGCGCTGGCCGACCGGTTCGGCGTGCGCATCGACCTGTCGCGCGAGTGCGACACGCTGAGCCTGGGCGAGCTCAAGATCCTCGACATCCTCAAGGCGCTGGCGACCGGCCCGCGCGTCCTGATCCTGGACGAGCCGACCGCCTCCTTGACGCTCGCCGAGACGCAGCAGCTTTTCGCGTTCCTTTCGGACCTGAAGCGGCGGGGCCTCGGCATCCTGTTCATCTCGCATCACATGAACGAGGTGTTCGCCCAGTGCGACCGCGTAGTCGTGCTGAAGGACGGGCGCAAGGTGCATGACGGGGCGGTGGCGGACATCACGCTGCCGGAGGTCGTGCGCCTCATGGTCGGACGCACGATCGAAGACACCGACTGGCACAGCCATGCCGTCCCCGGCGCTGGTGCGCAGGACGGCATGCTGACGGCGCGCGGCCTGCGCGTCGGGCGGCTGGAGGTGCCGGAACTCGTGGTCCGGCAGGGCGAGGTGGTCGGCGTGGCCGGCGTGCTCGGCGCCGGTCAGACCGAATTGCTGGAACGCCTGGCGGGCGTGCAGCACCCGGCCGCCGCTAGGGAGGTTCGGATCGCCGGGCTGGGGCGCCTGCCGCGCAGCGTGGGGGAGGCCATCGACCACGGCATCTTTCTCGTTTCCGACGACCGGCTGCGCAAGGCGATCTTCCGCGGCCTGTCGGTCGAGGAGAACGTGCTGGCGGGATCGCTCGCGCAGATCAGCCGGGGCGGCTTCGTGCGGCGCGGGCCGGCCCTGGCGCTGGTGCAGGACATCGTCGCGCGGCTCAGGGTGAAATGCAGCGGGCCGCATCAGGACGTGCTGCAGCTGTCCGGCGGCAACCAGCAGAAGGTGGTGTTCGGCCGCTGGATCGCGCGCATCGGGCGCATGGCGACCCCGCCGGTGCTGCTGCTCGACAACCCGACGGAGGGCGTCGATGTCGGCGCCAAGGCCGAGCTTTACGCGCTGATCCGCGGCCTCGCGCAGCAGGGGGCCGCGGTGCTGATCGCCTCGGCCGAGTTCCCGGAGCTGATCGCGCTGTGCGACCGCGTTTATTGCATCGCCGGCGGCCGGCTCGCGGCGTGCCTGCCCCGGGCCGAGCTTTCGGAAAGCCGGCTCCTCCTTGAGGTGAACTAGCCATGTCCGCCGCGACCTCCGCCCCCGCGCGCCGCATCGAGTGGAGCCAGCTTGCCGCCCGCTACGGGACGGTGGGCGCCGCGCTGCTGATCTTCGCGGTGTTCGCCGGCGCCAGCAGCCAGTTCACCTCGGCCGCCAACATCAGCAACATCCTGGTGCAGATCTCCGTGCTGATGGTGATCTCCTCCGGCTTGACCGTCGCGGTGGCGAGCGGCGAGTTCGACCTTTCGGTCGGCCAGGTCGCGAGCCTGTCCGGCGTGCTGGCGGCCGGGCTGATGGTGTGGTCGGGGCTGCCCGTCGCGCTGGCCATCGCGCTGTCGGTGGTGGCGGGCATCGCCATCGGCGTCGTGAACGGGCTGCTGGTCACCCGGCTGCGCATTCCGTCCTTGATCGCGACGCTCGCCATGGGACCCATCGCGCTGGGCGCGAACTATGCCTATGACGGGGGCGACTCGATCTATGCGAGTTTCCCTGCGTCGTTCTACCTCATCGCCACCGGACGCATCGGGGGCGTGGTGCCGGTGCCCATCGTCGTCGCCCTGGTGGTCGTCGCCGCCTTCTACGTGCTGGTGAACCGGACGCGCCTGGGCCGCGCCGTGGTCGCGACCGGGTCGAACCTTCAGGCAGCCCGGCTGTCGGGCATCGACGTGGACCGCTGCCGCGTGGTGGCGCTCACCCTGTCCGCCTTCGGGGCCGCTATGGGCGGCGTCATGCTGACGGCGCGGCTGGGCACCGGGCAGCCCGGTGCCGGCGAGCCTTACCTGCTCGACAGCCTGACTGCGGTGTTCCTCGGCATGACCGCGTTCAAGCCGGGGCGGGCGACGGTGCAGGGCACGCTCGTGGGCGTCATCATCATCGGGATGCTCGACAACGGCCTCAACCTGCTCGGCGCGCCCTTCTACTTGCAGAACGAGGTGCGCGGGGTCGTGATGATCGCCGCCGTGAGCCTCGCGGTGCTGCGCGGGGAGATTCGGTTCTTTTAAGGGAGGAAAGCATGGCGAACCCGGGAAACGGCCGTAAGGCCCTGGTGACTGGCGCGAGCCGCGGCATCGGCCGCGCCATCGCGCTCGGCCTGGCGCGCGACGGCTTCGATCTAGTGGTGAACGACATCCCGCGCCAGGAGGCCGAGCTGGCGGCGGTGGCCGAGGAGATCGCCATGCTGGGGCGGCGCGGCATCGCGCTGCTGGCCGACGTGAGCGACCGCGCGGAGGTCGGCTCGATGGTCGAGGCGGCCCTGGCGCAGACGGGCCGGATCGACGCCGTGGTCAACAACGCCGGCATCCTGATCGCGGGCACGGTCGAGAACCTGCAGGAGGACCAGTGGGACGCGGTGATGGACGTGAACGCCAAGGGCACGTTCCTGGTGGTGCAGGCCCTCTTGCCGCATATGCGCGGGCGCGGCTACGGGCGCATCGTCAACATCGCTTCCATCGGCGGCAAGCACGGCGCGCCGGAGCAGGCACACTACTCGGCCAGCAAGGCCGCCGTCATGGGCTTCACCCGCGTCCTGGCCCAGGAGGCCGGGCCGTTCGGCATCACCGCCAACTGCGTCTGCCCCGGCATCATCGTCACCGAGATGGGCCGCACCAACCTGTCGGAGCAGGCCAATATTGACAAGTGGGTGGGCATCACCGCGCTGCGCCGGCTGGGGCAGCCGGAGGACGTGGTGGGGCCGGCCTGCTTCCTCGCTTCCGACGCCTCGGCGTTCGTGACCGGGCAATCGCTGAACGTGTGCGGCGGCATCGTGCTGAGCTAGCGGCGGAGGGTCAGAACTCCTTCAGCGTGTCGCGCAAAGTGCTGCTGCCATACGCCGTGCGGGCCAGGCCGCGCCGTTGCAGGGCCGGCACCAGCCCTTCCGTGACCTCGTTGATAAAGCGGCGGCTGGTGCGCTGGAACGGGGTGCTGATCAGGAAGCCGTCGCCTCCGACGCTCGCCATGATCTCGCCCATTCGCGCCGCAACCCGGTCGGGCGTGCCGACCAGCTCAAGCTCGGGCGGCAGGCCGCCGAACCGCTCGGCCGCCAGTTGCCGCAGGGTCTTGCCGCTGCCCCACTGCGCGAACTTGTCGAGCGATCCCTGCTCGCCGTTGGTGGTGAGCGGCGGCAGCGGCTGGTCCAGGTCGAACTGCGAGAAGTCGATGTCGGTGACGGAGGCGACGCTTGCCAGCGCCATCTCGACGAAGGCCGGGGAGCGGGTGAGGCGGTCCCGCTTCGCCTGCGCCTCCTCCTCCGTGTCGGCCAGCGTCGGGTAGATCAGGAACAGCACCTTGATGTCGTCAGGATCGCGCCCGGCGGCCTCGGCGTGCGCCCGCACGTCGTCGCGGTAGCGTTTCATGCCGTCGATGCCGTTGGCGGTCGCGATGATCGAATCGGCGTTGCGGGCGGCGAAGGCCCGGCCGCGGGGGGAGCCGCCGGCCTGCACGAAAACCGGGCGCCCCTGCGGCGACGGCACGGTGTTGAGCGGGCCGCGGCACTTGTAGAACCGGCCCTCGAAGTTGACCTCGCGGATCTTGGTATGGTCGGCATAGACGCCGTGGTCGCGGTCCATCACCACCGCATCCCGGTCCCATGAGTCGAACAGCTTGCAGACGAGGTCCACGTACTCGTCCGCCATCTCGTAGCGCAGCTCGCGCGGCGGCAGCTTGTCGAGGCCGAAGTTCTGCGCCGCCGCGTCCTCGCCGCTGGTGACGATGTTCCAGCCGAAGCGCCCGCCGGCGATGTGGTCCAGCGTGGTGCAGAGGCGCGCCAGCAGGAACGGCGGGTAGGCCATGGTGGACATGGTGGCGACCACGCCGAGCCGCCGGGTCGCGGCGCCGATCAGGGCGACGAGCGGCATCGGGTCGTGCTTCGGCACCATCAGCGCGTGCTTCAGCGCGGCCTCCGTGGAGTGGCCGTAGGCTTCGGGCACCATCACGGTGTCCTCCAGCATGATGTAGTCGAAGCAGGCCCGCTCCAGCGCCAGCGCCATATCGACGTAGAACCGGCCGTCCCAGGGCGCGCCCCCGGCGGCGAAGTCGCTGTCCCAGTCGCCCGCCGTGAAGTTCATGAACCAGGCGAGGTGGAAGGGCTTGGGCGGCATGGCACTCTCTTTGCTGGGGCACTTGGAAGCCTGCATGATCCAGGCCATTGGCGGAAAGTGCCCGAACGGTAGGCTGAACGTGGCGAAGCAGCGCGAAACTGCTTGTTCATCAGCAGATTTGACTAGAATTCAGGCAGGATTGGCGGGCTGAGCGACGCGGCCAGATTGAAAGCGCATGGCATGGACGTTGCAGCGCACCACGGCGCGGCAACTCTCCAAAGGAGCACGGCCATGCCCCATCCCACCTCGCCCGCAGTGTTGACCCGCCGCGCCGCGCTGGCCCTCAGCGCCGCCGCCCTCGCGCCCTTCGAGGTCCGCGCCGCCGACGCGGCGACCATCCGCGTGGCCTACCCGGCGCCCGTCGCCACCCTCGACCCGGCCAAGTTCCGCACCGGCGGCCTCGAATACAACTACGCGCTCTGCGTGTTCAGCCGGCTCACGCAGCAGGACGCGCAGCTCCGGGTGCTGCCGGACCTCGCGACGAGCTGGGAATCCACCCCGGACCTCAAGAGCTGGACGTTCCACTTGCGCCCGGGTGTCACGTGGCACGACGGCAAGCCGTTCACCGCCGACGACGTCGCGTTCACCTACGGGCGGCTCAAGGACAAGGAGGTCGGCTCGGTGCTGCGGGCCAACCTTGAGATCGTCTCCGGCATCGAGGCGGTGGACCCGCAGACCGTCCGCTTCACCCTGTCGATCCCCTACGCCGACATGCCCGCGGTGGCGGCGGGCTACCAGGCGATGATCGTGAGCCGGGCGGCGATGGAGACGCTGACCACCAGGCCGGTCGGCACCGGGCCGTTCAAGTTCGTCGAGTATCGTCCCGGCGACCAGATGACCTTGGAGAAGAACCCGGACTACTTCCTGCCGGGCGTGCCGAAGATCGGCCGCGCGGTATTGCGCATCATCCCGGAGGCGACGACCGCAGTGGCCGGGCTGGACAGCGGCGCCATTGACATCGTCTATGACCTGCCGCCCGAGCAGGCTGACCGGCTGAAGCGCAGCACGGTCGCGACCGTCATGGAGGTGCCGACCGGCTCCTGGCAGGGCATCGTCATGCACAACGGGATGAAGCCGTTCGACGACCCGCGGGTGCGCCGGGCGTTCATCAAGCTGGTGGACAAGACGGCGATGACGGACATCGCGACCTTCGGCCACGGCACGCCCACGGTGTCGCCGCTGCCGCCCACCCATCCGTTCTTCCGGAAAGACATCAGCCTCGGTCCGGACATCGCCGGCGCCAAGAGGCTGCTGGCGGAGGCCGGGCTGGGCGCCGGGTTCCCGATCGAGATGTACATCCCGTCGGCGGACCCGCCGATGGAGCGGCTGGCGACGGCGTTCCGCGACGCGGCCAAGCAGGTGGGCGTCGCCGTGTCGCTCCGGGTGACGCCGCAGGACAAGTTCTATGCCGAGATGGAAGGCAAGGTGCCCCTCAACGTGGACAACTTCTTCGGCCGCACCACGCCGGACCTGATGCTGTATCCCTGGTACCACAGCAGCGGATCGTGGAACAACACGCTCTGGCACTACAGCAACCCTGAGGTCGATAAGCTGCTGGAGGCCGCGCGGATCACCACGGACATGGCGGAGCAGGCCAGGCTGTACGGCCGGTTCCAGGAGATCGTCGCGGACGACGGACCCGGCTGCATCGTCTATGTGAAGAACTTCTCCTGCGGCGTCAGCAAGAAGGTGAGCGGCTTCTCGCCCTCGCCGCTGTTCCTGGTGGATATCAGCACCGTCACCGTTCAGGCCTAGGCGGCGCATGGCGCGCTATGCCCTGCAGCGGCTGGGGGCGGTGGTCCTCGTGCTGGCGGTCATGTCGATGCTGGTGTTCCTTGCCACCCACGCCTTGCCGTCCAACACGGCACAGCTGATCCTCGGGCAGTACTCCACGCCGGAGACGCAGGCGGCGCTGGAGCACAAGCTGGGCCTCGATCTGCCCCTGCCGGTGCAGTACTGGCGCTGGGCGCGCGGCGTGCTGCATGGCGACCTCGGCCAGTCCATGATGATGGAGCGGCCGGTGGCGCCCTTGCTGTGGGACGCGCTGGGCCGGTCGGCGGTGCTGTCGCTCTCGGCCATGGCGGTGGTGTCCACCCTTGGCCCGGCGCTCGGCGTGCTCGCGGCGGTGAAGCAGGGGCGCTGGCCGGACCACGCCGCTACCGTGTTCACCTACATCGGCATCTCGGTGCCGGAGTTCTATTGGGGCCTGGTGCTGATTCTGGTGTTCGGCAGCACGTTCCACCTGCTGCCGACCTCCGGCGCCGCGGACCTTTCGGACGGGATCGGAGCCTTCTTCGCCCACCTGGTGCTGCCGGTCGTGACCCTCACGCTGACCCTGCTTGCGCACGTGTCCCGCCTCACGCGGTCCAGCATGATCGAGGCGCTCGACAGCGCCTACGTGAAGGTCGCCCGCGCCCATGGCCTGCCGGAGCGGGTGGTGATCCTCCGCCACGCGCTGCGCAACGCCCTGCTGCCCACCATCACCGTGCTGGCGCAGGATTTCGGCTTCCTGATCGGCGGCATCGTCGCGGTGGAGGCGATCTTCGCCTACCCCGGCATCGGCCGCCTGCTGATCTTCGCGCTGGAGCACCAGGACCTGCCGGTGATGCAGTCGGCGATCCTGGTGCTCACCGCCGTGTATTGCCTGGCCAACCTGGGCGCCGACCTGCTGTACGGCGTCGCCAACCCGCGCATCCGCTATGACGGCGGCGTTGAGTGAGTCGCTGACCGGGCGGGCGCTGCCGCGGGCGCTGCGCCGCCGGCGGCGCTGGCCGGCCCCGCTGCTGATCGGCGGGGTGATCGTCGCCGTTCTGCTGGCGGTGGCGCTGCTCGCGCAGCTGATCGCGCCCTTCCCGTTCGACCAGATGCACATCCGTGACCGCCTGGCGCCGCCCAGCCTGCGCTACTGGGCCGGCACCGACGAGTATGGCCGCGACATCTTCAGCCGCCTGCTGTTCGGCTCGCAGCTTTCCATCGCGTTGGGGGTGATCGCGACGGCGATCAGCATGGCGCTCGGCGTGCCGCTCGGCCTGTTCGCCGGCTACCGGCCGGGGCTCCTGAGCGAGCTGATCATGCGCGGGCTGGACATCATGATGTCGTTCCCGCCGATCATGCTGGTGCTGCTGATCCTGGCGGTGACGCCGCCGGGCCTGGTCAAGACGGCGGTGGCCATCGGCGTGTTGTTCGTGCCGCCCATCGCCCGCGTGACCCGCAGCGTCGCCCTCGACCTGATGAGCGAGGACTTCGTGGAGGCGGCGCGCAGCCGGGGCGAGCGCACCTGGTACATCCTGCTGCGCGAGCTGCTGCCGAACGTCTGGCCGGTGCTGATCGTCGAAGCCAGCCTCCGCGTCGTGTTCGCGGTGCTGCTCGGCGCCGTGCTGAGCTTCCTGGGCTTCGGCGTGCAGCCGCCCGAGGCGGATTGGGGCCTGATGATCAGCAACGGCCGCGCCTTCGTGGACGACGCCCCCTGGATCTCGCTCGCCCCCGGCCTCGCCATGAGCCTCGCCGTGATCGGCATCAGCCTGCTCGGCGACGGCCTGCGCCAGGTGCTGGACCCGCGGCGCCGGGGGCGGGCGTGAGCCTGCTGGAGGTCCGCGGCCTTACGGTGCGCTACGCCGGCGACGACGGGCCGGTCGTGGCGGTGCGCGACGTGTCGTTCACCCTGGCGCCCGGCCGCGCGCTGGGCATCGTGGGCGAGTCCGGTTCGGGCAAGAGCAGCATCGCCGGCGCCATCCTGGATCTGCTGGGGCCGGGCGCCGCCATCGGCGGCAGCATCGTGTTCGAGGGGCGCGACCTCGCCGGCCTCGCGCCCCCGCAGCGCCGGGCGATGCTGGGCAGCCGCATCGGCTCGGTGTTCCAGGACCCGTTCACCGCGCTGAACCCGGCGCTCCGCGTCGGCCGGCAAATCGCCGAGCCGCTGGTGCAGCACCGCGGCGCCAGCACGGCGGACGCGCACCGCCGGGCGGTGGAGCTGCTGGCCGAGATGGGCATTGCCCGCCCGGCCGAGGCAGCGCGCGCCTTTCCGCACCAGCTCAGCGGCGGCATGAAGCAGCGCGCCCTGATCGCGGCGGCGCTGGCCTGCGAGCCGTCCTTGCTGATCCTCGACGAACCCACCACGGCGTTGGACGTGACGGTGGAGGCGCAGATCTTGGACCTCTTGGCCGCGCTCCGCCGGCGCAAGGACGTGGCGGTGCTGTTCATCAGCCACAATCTGGGCGTGGTGCGCCGGGTCTGCGACGAGGTGCTGGTGATGTATGCGGGCCAGATGGTGGAGATGGGCGCCGCCGCCCGCGTGCTCGCCCGGCCGGCGCATCCCTACGCCAAGGGCCTGCTCGCCTCCCTGCCGCCGCTGCGGGCGGGCACCCGGCGCGGGCGGCTGCCGTCGATCCCCGGGCAGATGGCCGGCGCGGCACGGCCCGAGGCCGGCTGCGTGTTCTCGCCGCGCTGCCCATGGAGCGAGGCGCGCTGCACTGCCGGGCCGCAGGCGGTGGAAAGGCTGCCGGACGGCCACGCCGTCCGCTGCTGGACATCGGCGGCGCTGGGCGACTGGCCGGAGACGCCGCCGAACGACGCGCCGGAACCGGTGTTCCAGCGCGGCGACGCCCTGCTGAACCTGACCGGCCTGCACCGCCGCTTCGTCGCGCGTTCCGGGCTGGCGGCCTGGCGGCTGTCACTCGCGGACGGCCGGCCGCGCCTCGTGCACGACGCGGGCGAGGTGGCGGCGGTAGACGGCGTCTCGCTCTCGGTCTCGCCGGGCGAGGTGCTGGGCCTGGTGGGGGAGAGCGGCTGCGGCAAATCGACGCTGGGCCGCCTGGCGCTGCGGCTGCTGCGCCCCGGCGCGGGCAGCGTGGAGTTCGACGGCGCGGACATCACCGGGGTGCCGGACCGCGCGCTGAGTCCGTTCCGCCGACAGGCGCAGATCGTGTTCCAGAACGTCGGCTCCTCGCTCAACCCGCGGCTGTCCATCGGCGAGGCGTTGGAGCGTCCGCTGGCCCTGTTCGGCCTGGCGCCCCCGCGGGACCGCGCCCGGCGGGTGGCGGCGCTGCTCGGCATGGTGCGACTGCCCGAAGCCTACCGCCTGCGCTACCCGCACCAGCTCAGCGGCGGCGAGCGGCAGCGGGTGGCCATCGCCCGGGCGCTCGCCACCGAGCCGCGGTTCATCGTGTGCGACGAGCCGGTTTCGGCGCTCGACGTTTCGGTGCAGGCGGCGGTGGTCAACCTGCTGGCGGACCTGCGGGACGAGTTCGGCCTGGCCTACCTGTTCATCTCGCACGACCTGGCCGTGGTCGGCCAGTTGTCGGACCGGATCGCGGTCATGTACCGCGGCCGGCTGGTGGAGAACGGCCAGGCCGCCGACGTGCTGGCGCCGCCCTACCATCCCTACACGCGGGCGCTGCTGGCCTCTGCCGCGCACGAGGCGGCGGCGGATGCGGGCGAGGCGGGCGGCGCCGGCCCCGGCGGCTGCCCGTTCCGTGCGCGCTGCCCGCACCGCATGGCGGTGTGCGATGACGCCCCGGCGCTGCGGGCCATCAGCGGCACGCACAGCATCGCCTGCCACCTCGCCGCCCTTCCCGGCGCAATCGCCCCCACGCCGCTCCCGGCGCGGGCCACGCATCACGCAACCGTCTAAAAAGGGTTCGACATGGCCGCCGACCACTTCCACCTCGCCTGGTTCCTGCAGGGTTCGAGCATCCAGGCCTGGGGCGCCGACTGGACCGGCAACATCAGCGAGGAGTGGATGTCCGCCGAGATGTTCCTCGACCTCGCGCGGTCCATCGAGCGCGCCGGGTTTGACTACATGCTGCTGGAAGACTCCATCTACATCGGCCAGAACTGGCAGAACTCGCGCGACATCTTCCTGAAGAACGGCATGTCGGTGCCGCGGCAGGAGCCGACGGTGATCGCCTCGCTCATGGCGGCGGCAACGTCGCGGCTCGGCATCGTGCCGACGCTCTCGACCTTCGCCTACCATCCGTACCTCACGGCCCGCATCGTCGGCACGCTGGACCAGGTGTCGGGCGGGCGGGCCGGCTGGAACATGGTGACCGGCAGCTCGGATTTCTCCGGCCAGAACTTCGGCCTCGACACGTTGCCGGAGCACGACACCCGCTACGAGATGGCGGAGGAGTACATCGAGGTCGTGACCCGGCTCTGGGACAGCTGGGAACCCGGCGCCATCGTCGCCGACCGCGAGACCGGCGTGCTGATCGACCCGGACAAGGTGCACACCATCGACCACGCCGGCCGCTACTACAAAAGCCGCGGCCCGCTGAACTCCGGCCCGGCGCCGCAGGGGCGCCCGGTGATCGCGCAGGCCGGCGGCTCCGCCAAGGGGCGCAACATCGCCGCCCGCTACGCCGACACCATCGTCGCGCACCCCAAGGGCATTGACGGGATGAAGGACTACCGCAACGACGTGCGTGCGCAGATGCGGCGGTTCGGGCGGGACCCGGACAGCTGCAAGGTGCTGTTCATGGTCTATCCGATCCTGGGCGACACGATGGAGCAGGCGCAGGAAAAGGCCGCGAAGCGCGCCGTGGACGCCGCCGCCAACATCGACCAGCGCCTGGCGCAGATGGGCTGGACCACCAACATCGACTTCTCCGGCCACGACCTCGACGCGCCGGTCGGCCCGCTTTCCACCAACGGGCATCAGTCCAGCCTCGACAACTTCATCCGCAAGGCCGGCGGCAAGACCCTGCGGGAGGCGATCATCGCCCACAGCAGCACCGGCGGCTCCGTCGATCTGGTGGGCACCCCGGACGCGGTGGCGGCGCAGATGGGCGAGGCGATGCAGGAGGTCGGCGGCGACGGCTTCCTGTTCGCCCTGCCCAACGTCAGCCGCAAGAGCGTGGCGGAGATCACCGACGGCCTGATCCCCGCCTTGCAACAGCGCGGCCTGGTGCGCAGGCAGTACGGCTGCCGGCAGTTCCGGGACAACCTGCTGGAATTCTGATGGGCGGCGTCCTCGTCCGGTCCTGGGCCTGAGCCGTGTTCCGCCGGGTCCTGGTCGCCAACCGCGGCGTCGCCGCCTGCCGCATCCTCCGCACCCTGCGCCGGATGGGCATCGGCTCGGTCGCCGTTCATTCGGAGGCGGACCGCCATGCCCTGCATGTGGCGGTGGCGGACCAGGCGCGCTGCATCGGCCCGGCGGCGGCGGGCGAGAGCTACCTGCGGATCGACCGCGTGCTGCATGCGGCGCGGGACGCCAGCGCCGACGCGGTGCATCCCGGCTACGGCTTCCTCGCGGAGAACGCCGGGTTCGCCCAGGCTTGCGCCGATGCGGGCCTGGCCTTCGTCGGCCCGACGCCTTCGCAAATCCGCGACTTCGGCCTGAAGCACCGGGCGCGGGACCTCGCCCGGGCCGCGGGCGTGCGGCTGGCACCCGGCAGCGGGCTGCTGCCGAACCTGGACGCGGCCCGGCGGGAAGCCGCCGCCATCGGCTATCCCGTCATGCTGAAAAGCACGGCCGGCGGCGGGGGCATCGGCCTGCTGCTGTGCGAAACGGAGGACGCGCTGGCGGCGGTGTTCGCCCGCGCCGCCCAGCAGGCGTCCAGCGCCTTCGGCAATCCCGGCCTGTTCGTCGAGCGCGCCGTCCGCCGCGGACGCCACGTCGAGGTGCAGATCTTCGGCGACGGGCGGGGCCGGGTCGATGTACTAGGCGACCGCGACTGCTCCGCGCAGCGCCGCCATCAGAAGATCATCGAGGAAACGCCTGCGCCGGATCTGCCGGACGCCGTGCGCCGGGAGCTGCACGCCGCGGCCCGGCGGCTCGGCGAGGCCGTCGCCTATGCCAACGCCGGCACGGTGGAGTTCATCTACGACGTGGAGGCCGAGGCCGCCTGCTTCCTGGAGGTGAATACCCGGCTGCAGGTCGAGCACGGCGTGACGGAGGCGGTGCTGGGCATCGACCTCGTGGAATGGATGCTGCGCCAGGCGGCGGGCGAGGGCATCCCACCCTTGCCGCCTGCGCCGGCGGCCCACAGCCACGCCATCGAGGCCAGGCTCTATGCCGAGGACCCCGGCAACGCCTTCCGCCCGGCCGCGGGCCGCCTGACCCGGGTGCGTTTCCCGGACACCGCGCGCATCGACGCCTGCGTCGTGGACGGGACGGAGGTCTCGCCGTTCTACGACCCGATGCTGGCGACGGTGATCGTCGCGGCGGCGGACCGCGCGGGGGCGCTGCGTGCCCTCGCCGCCGCGCTGGACGCGACCGGGCTGGAGGGGATCGAGACCAACCTGGCCTACCTGCGCCACCTGCTGCGCACCGGCGCGCTGGCCGGGGAGGTCACCACATCCACCCTCGCCGACACCGAGTACCGCCCGCCGCAGATCGCCGTGCTGTCGCCGGGCACGCAGACCACCGTGCAGGACTGGCCGGGGCGCCTGGGGTTCTGGCACGTCGGCGTCCCGCCCTCCGGTCCGATGGACGACCGCAGCTTCCGCCTCGCCAACCGCGCGGCCGGCAATTCGGAAGGGGCGGCGGGGCTTGAGATCGTCGTGAGCGGCCCGTCGCTGCGTTTCGACTTCGACGCGGTGATCTGCCTGTCCGGCGCGGCGCTGCCGGCAACCCTGGACGGCGCCGCGGTGCCCTACTGGGAGCCGGTCGCCATCCGCCGGGGCGGCGTGCTGGCCATCGGCGCCGGGGCGCCGGCGGGAAGCCGCACCTACCTCGCCGTCCGCGGCGGGCTGGACGTGCCGGAGTACCTCGGAGCCAAGGCCACCTTTACCTTGGGCGCGTTCGGCGGGCATCGGGGGCGGGCGCTGCTGGCCGGGGACGTGCTGCGCCCGGGCGCGGAGCCGGCGTCTCCGCCCCGCGCCGTCCCGGAGGCGGACCGCCCCGCCATCGGCCCGGCCTGGGAGATCGGCGTGCTGGACGGGCCGCACGGCGCGCCCGACTTCATCACCGAGGCCGGCCTCGCGGCGTTCTACGCGGCGCGGTGGACCGTGCACTACAATTCCAGCCGCACCGGGGTCCGCCTGACCGGCCCGCGTCCGGAATGGGCGCGTGCGGATGGCGGAGAGGCCGGGCTGCATCCGTCCAACATCCACGACACCGCCTACGCGGTCGGCGCGGTCGATTTCACCGGCGACATGCCGGTGATCCTCGGCCCGGACGGCCCCAGCCTGGGCGGCTTCGTCTGCCCGGTGGTGATCGCCGGGTCCGAGTTGTGGAAGACGGGCCAGCTTCGCGCCGGGGACACCGTTCGGTTCAGGCGGATGCCGGGCGGCCTGGGCCATGGCGTGCTGGGCACCCGGTCCGCGACTGCGGACGCCCCGCGCGTCGCCTACCGGCGGGCGGGCGACCGCAACGTGCTCGTTGAATACGGCGAGCCGCTGCTGGACCTCGCGCTGCGCTTCCGCGCCCACGCCTTGATGCAGGCGCTGGAGGCCATGCGCCTGCCGGGCGTCATCGACCTCACGCCCGGCATCCGCTCGCTGCAGGTGCATTACGACCCCGGGGCGCTGCCGCTCGCGCGCCTGCTGGACGTGCTCGGCCGGGCGGAGGCCGACCTGCCGCCGGACGACGACATCACCGTTCCTTCCCGCATCGTCCACCTGCCGCTGTCCTGGGACGACCCGGCGGCGCGCCTCGCCGTCGAACGCTACGCGCGCGGGGTCCGCCCGGACGCGCCCTGGTGCCCCAGCAACATCGAGTTCATTCGGCGCATCAACGGCCTCGACGGCATCGACGAGGTGAAGCGCATCGTGCTGGGGGCGGAGTACTTGGTGCTGGGCCTCGGCGACGTGTACCTGGGCGCGCCGGTCGCCGCCCCGGTCGATCCGCGGCACCGGCTGGTCACCACCAAGTACAACCCCGCCCGCACCTGGACGCCGGAGAACGCGGTCGGCATCGGCGGCGCCTATCTCTGCGTTTATGGCATGGAGGGGCCGGGGGGCTACCAGCTCGTGGGCCGCACCTGCCAGGTGTGGAACAGCCACCGCAGCACGCGCGAGTTCGCGCCGGGCCAGCCCTGGCTGCTGCGCTTCTTCGACCGCATCCGCTTCCATGAGGTGAGCGCCGAGGCGCTGCTGCGCTTCCGCGACGCCTTCCCGCACGGCAAGGCACGGCTCGACATCGCCGAGGGCACGTTCAGCCTGCGCGAGCACCGCGCCTTCCTCGCCGCCAACGCCGCGTCCATCACCGCGTTCAAGGCGCGGCAGCAAGCGGCCTTCGAGGCCGAGCGGTCGCGCTGGGCGGACGGCATCCTCCTGGACGACGCCGACCCGCATCCCGCCCGCGAGCCGGACGCGCTGGCGCCTGGGCATGAGGCGGTGCCCAGCCCGGTTGCCGGCGCTGTTTGGAAGCTGCTGGCGGCCGAGGGCGACCGGGTTGCCGCGGGCCAGCCCTTGCTCGTGCTGGAAGCGATGAAGGCGGAGATCACCGTCGCCGCCCCGCGCAGCGGCACCGTGGCCGCCCTGCGCTGCCGCGAGGGCGCCGTGGTCGCCATGGGGCAGCGGCTGCTGGACCTGGCCTGATTTCTCGGACGCGGGACGGCATCCGATCACGTCGGCCCACGCCGCGCCATGACTGGACGAGAGCTACCGCCAGCATGGCCTGCACCCGGGGCACGGCGGTGCCCGGGTGCAGGCCAAGGTCAGGCAACGGTGCGCGTAGTCCATTTCACGTGTCGGCCTAGATCCTTTAGCCCAAGACGTTTGCGACGAGAGCCCTTACTGGTTCGTTATGAAATCGGATGGCTGGGCAAGTCAGTATCAACTTTGGCCAGTCTTATAAGTCTACCTTACATTTGTTTATACCTTAAGCGATCTGATGGTTTGGTCAATCGAAGAGATTTGATTTGCTCAGTGTGACACACGCAATTTGACTTCTGCTGGATAGATATCCAGCTCGAAATAAGCTTTGTTTCCACGTGCATCAGAACCGTATGCTTGCCGCCGCATTGTGGGAAAGATCGTGATCTGCCGGCGCGGCCCAAGGGCGCCGGCGAGAGCAGTGCTTCATATGGCCAGGGGCGGTTCGGTTGATTGCTGAGGCGGACCGCTCGCAAAGCGGCGTGCGAGGGGAGGGCGCCTCGTGCTGAGTTCCTCCTCCTTGTCGCGTCTTTCATCGCAGGAGAGTTTGTTGGTTGAGGTTGTCGTCATTGGTGCAGGGCCGTATGGCCTGTCTGTTGCGGCGCACCTGCGTCATGCGCGCGTCCCGTTCCGGGTGTTCGGCAAGCCGATGGGCATGTGGACGGACCACATGCCCAAGGGCCTGACGCTCAAGTCGGATGCGTTCGCCAGCAACATCGCGGCACCGGGCACCGGGTTTTCCATGGAACGGTTCTACCGGGAAAGCGGCCGGACCGATTACTCGCCCATCGGCCTGCGGGTGCGCGGCGACGTCGTGGCCGAGTATGGCCAGGAGTTCCAGCGCCGCTACGTCGGCGAGGTGGACGAGGCGCGGATCCTGGACATCGCCAAGCTGCGCCGCGGCTTCCGCCTGACGCTCGACTCTGGGGAGCAGGTCCTCGCGCGGAAGGTGGTCGTGGCGACTGGGCTGCTGTCCCTGCGCCACGTCCCGGAGACCCTGGCGGGCCTGGCCCCGGGCATGGTGTCGCACAGCTCGGCGCACAACGACCTTTCCAAGTTCAGCGGGCGGCGGGTCACGGTCATCGGCGCCGGCCAGTCGGCCTGCGAGCTTGCCGCCTTGCTGAATGAGCAGGGTGCCGAAGTCACCATGCTGACCCGGCGCCCGCTGAAATGGTACGAGCCGAAGAACGAGGACGACCCGAACGTCCGCCGCACCGCCTGGCAACGGGCGCGGCGGCCGAACTTCGGCCTGGGACCAGGATGGCGCACCTGGTTCTGGTCGGAAATGCCCTACCAGTTCAGCTACCTGCCGCAAAACACCCGCTACGCGAAAGCCTACGGCCTGTTCGCACCGGCGGGGTCGGGCTGGATCAAGCATCGCGTCGATGGGGTGATCCCGATCCACACCGGCGTCCTGCGGACGGTCCAGATGCGTGGCGAGCAGGCGCATCTCTCAGTGGACACGGCCGAAGGACCGGTCGAACTCTCGGCGGATCACGTCATCGCCGCGACGGGCTATCGGCCGGAGATCAGCCGCCTTCCCTTCCTGGAGCAGATTGCGGGCGACATCCGGACGATCAAGGGCGCCCCCTCGCTTGACCGCAGCTTGGAGTCCTCGGTGCCCGGCCTGCACTTTGCCGGCTTCCTGGGGGCGGCGACGTTTGGGCCGTCGATGCGGTTCATCTACGGCGCCCGGTTCGCGGCGCAGCGGCTGTCCCAGCATCTCTCGCATCTCGGCGATGGCCGGCGCCGCACCGCTTACGCTGCCGCACAGCCGTCGGAGCAGGCCAGGGTCACCGTTTAGCGTTTCCCGCGCTGACCGGCAGGCCTGTCAGCGGCCTGGGCATGGGCCGCTCTTGACAAGCGATTTCAAACCATGGCTGCTCAAGGCCAAATTCAAAATCGGGGACGGGGAGTGAGACGAGGATGAGTGTGAACGCGACGGCTACGGCCGCTGTGGGAAGCCGGACGACCGCGGATGTGAGTGCAAGCGAGTACCAAAGCATCTTGCGACACCCCAAGTTTCAGGCACTCGTGTCCAGCCGCAACAGGCTCGGCTGGACGCTCTCGATCTTGATGCTCGTCATCTACTTGGGCTTCATCCTTCTCGTCGCGTTCGACAAGCCGTTGCTGGCGCAAAAGGTCGGCGGCGGGACCATTTCATTGGGCATCGTGCTCGGCCTGGGCGTGATCCTATCCGCTTTCGTCTTGACCGGCATCTACGTGGTCCGGGCCAATGGCCGCTTTGACGATCTGACCGAGCAGTTGAAGCGGGAGGTGGGCCGGTGACCCCGCGCTCAAGCTTGGGCCTGGCTGCTGCCTTTGCGGCGGTAGGCTGCCCGGCTACGGCCTGGGCCGCAGGCGCGGTCGAGGGTGCGGTGGAGAAGCAGGGCCTGAACACCACGGCCGTTGCCATTTTCTTCGTCTTCGTGCTGTTCACGCTTGGGATCACCTACCGGGCAGCCCGGCAGACCAAGTCGGCGTCGGACTTCTACGCGGCCGGCGGCGGCATCACCGCCGGGCAGAACGGCCTTGCCATCGCCGGCGACTACATGTCGGCGGCGTCCTTCCTCGGCATCTCCGGCCTGGTGTTCTCCAACGGCTTCGACGGGCTGATCTACTCGATCGGCTTCCTCGTCGGCTGGCCGATTGTGCTGTTCACCATCGCGGAGCGGCTGCGCAACCTCGGCAAGTTCACTTTCGCCGACGTGGCCGCCTTCCGCCTGGACCAGACCTCCATCCGCGTGCTGTCGGCCATGGGCACGCTGATCGTCGTCTCGTTCTACCTGATCGCGCAGATGGTCGGGGCCGGCAAGCTCATCCAGCTGCTGTTCGGCCTACCTTACAGCTTCGCCGTGCCTATCGTCGGCGTGCTGATGATCGTCTATGTCGTGTTCGGCGGCATGAAGGCGACCACCTGGGTGCAGATCATCAAGGCGTGCCTGCTGCTCGGCGGCGCGTCGTTTATGGCGCTGATGGTGCTGATCCACTTCAACTTCGACCCGAACGCCATGTTTGCCGCCGCGGTGCAGGTGCATCCCAAGGGCGACGCCATCATGGCGCCGGGCGCCTTCGTCGCTGATCCCGTCTCGACGATCTCGCTCGGCCTCGCGCTGATCTTCGGGACGGCGGGGCTGCCGCACATTTTGATGCGCTTCTTCACCGTGTCGGACGCGAAGGCGGCGCGCAAGTCCGTGCTGTACGCGACGGGCCTGATCGGCTACTTCTATATCCTGACCTTCATCATCGGCTTCGGCGCGATCACCTTCCTGATGAACGACCCGAGCTACTACAAGCTCGGCGCCAACGGCGGGTTCGACAAGATCAAGGACCTGATCGGTGGCGCCGCCAACATGCCGGCCATCGACCTGGCGCGCGCGGTCGGCGGCAACGTCCTGTATGGCTTCATCTCCGCCGTGGCCTTCGCCACCATTCTCGCCGTGGTAGCCGGCCTGACGCTCGCCGGCGCGTCCGCGGTCAGCCATGACCTGTATGCCTCGGTGATTGCCCGCGGGCGCACGACGGAGGGGCGGGAGATCAACGTCTCCAAGATCAGCGCCGTCGTCATCGGCGTGGTCGCCATCGCCTTGGGCTACGTGTTCGAGAACCAAAACGTCGCGTTCATGGTGGGCCTTGCCTTCTCGGTGGCGGCGAGCTGCAACTTCCCGGTGCTGCTCATGTCTATTCTCTGGAGCGGCACGACGACGCTTGGCGCCCTGATCGGCGGCTTCCTCGGGCTGATCAGCGCCGTGCTGATGATCGTGCTCAGCAAGGCGGTCTGGGTGGACACGTTCCACATGGCGGCGGTGGCGGTGTTCCCGTACGACAACCCCGCCCTGTTCTCCGTGCCGCTCGCCTTTGTCGGAATTTGGCTGTTCTCCAAGCTTGACTCCAGTCAGCGGGCCAAGCGTGAGCAGGCTGCCTTCCTTGAGCAATACGTCCGGTCGGAGACCGGCGTGGGAGCTGCCGGGGCGCACGCGCACTGAGGGCGGGAACCTGACAGGAGGAACGCCGCCACGCATTTGGTGGTGATCCCCAGCTACAACAGCGGGGCGCGCCTGCTGGATACCGTGCTGGCGGCGCTGGCGGAATGGCCGGTGGTCTGGGTCGTGCTGGACGGCAGCACGGATGGGTCGGGGGAGTCACTCGGGCAGCGCAGCGGCCTACGCCTGCTCCGCCGGACGCGAAATGGCGGCAAGGGTGCCGCCGTGCTCGACGCGCTGCGCCCGGCGGAGACGGCCGGGTTCACCCATGCCCTGGTGATGGATGCAGACGGGCAGCATCCGGCCGGGCACATCCGCCGCTTCATGCAGGCGAGCCAGGCACGGCCGGACGCGATGGTGCTGGGCGTGCCGCAGTTCGGGCCGGACGCTCCATCGCTGCGGGTGCGCGGCCGGCGCCTGTCCAACTGGTGGGCGCAGCTTGAAACCGGCTGGGCCGGGATCGGCGACAGCCTGTTCGGCTTCCGGGTCTATCCCATCGGCAAGCTGCTGCCGATCATGGAGCGGTCCGCGTCCATGCGCCGGTTCGACTTCGATCCGGAGGCGGTGGTCCGCCTGAGCTGGGCCGGCGTTCCCGCGGTCAACCTGCCGGCCCCGGTGCGCTACTTCCGGCCGGAGGATGGCGGCGTGTCCCATTTCCGCTACGGCCGGGACAACCTGCTGCTGACCGCCATGCATGCGCGGCTGGTCGTGGGCGCGCTGGCGCGGCTGCCGATGCTGGCCCGACGGCGGGGGCGCGTTCGGCGTCATTGACGCGCCTTCAAAGCGCCGTAGCTTGGCCGAATGGACTTCAGGAGGCACAGGCCCATGCCGGATCAAACGCGCGTCTTTTCCGCCCGGCGCGTCGTTACCATGAACCCGTCCACGCCGTTTGCGACCCACGTTGCCGTGCGGCAAGGCCGCATCCTGGGCGTCGGCACGAAGGAGGAGATGGCGGCGTTCGGCCCGGCCGAGCGGGATGACCGTTTCGCGTCCAAGGTGTTGCTGCCGGGCTTTGTGGAGGGGCATAGCCACCTGTTCGAGGGCCTGACCTGGCAGGACCCTTACCTGGGCTTCTTCGACCGTCGCGGCCCGGACGGCCGCATCTGGCCGGGGCTGAAAAGCATCGGGGAGGTCGTCGCGCGCTTGCAGGAGATCGAGCGCGGGATGGACGATGCGGACGCCCCGCTGACCGCCTGGGGGTTCGACCCCATCTACTTCGGCGGGCGGCGCATGGTGCGCGCCGACCTCGACGAGGTTTCCACGCGCCGCCCGGTGGCGATCACCCATGCGTCCGGCCACATCATGAACGTGAACGGCGTCGCGCTGCTCCGTGCCGGGTTGACCCAGGACACCGACCTGGACGGGCTGGTGCGCGACGCCGCCGGGCAGCCCAGCGGCGAGCTGCTGGGGCCGGAGGCGATGGGCCGGGTGCGCCGGGTGATCGGCGGCGGCTCGATGGAGCGCGCCATCGACGCCGCTTCGCTGCGCCGTTTCGGCAGCATCGCCCGGATGGCGGGCGTGACCACCGCCGCCGACCTGCTGAACGAGCTGACCCCAGAGACGGTTGAAACCTACGAGGCCGTGACGGGGGGGGAGGGGTTCCCGCTCCGCATCGTCCCCGCCTTGGCCGCCCGCGCCTACAGCGTGCCGGACGGGATCGCACGCTGGCAGGCGTTGGCGGCCCGCGGCAACCCCAAGCTGCATTTCGGCCTGGTGAAGCTGGTGGTGGACGGCTCCATCCAAGGCTTCACGGCGCGGCTGCGCTGGCCCGGCTATCACAACGGCGCTCCGAATGGCATGTGGTACCTGGCGCCGGCCGAGCTTGCGGCCGTCGTGCTCGCCTATCATCGCGCCGGCGCCCACCTGCACATCCATACCAACGGCGACGAGGCGACCGAGGTGGCGGTCGAGATGATCGGACGCGCCTTGCAGGAAGCGCCCCGCGGCGATCACCGCCACACCCTGCAGCATTGCCAGATGCCGGACGAGGCATTGTTCCGCCGCATGAAGGCGCTGGGCATCTGCTGCAACATCTTCGCCAACCATATCTTCTACTGGGGCGACGCCCACCTGGCGCTCACCATGGGACCCAGCCGGGCCGACCGCATGGATGCGTGCGGCACGGCGCTGCGCCTGGGGGTGCCCTTCGCCATCCATTCGGACGCGCCGGTGACGCCGCTCGGGCCTTTGTTCACCGCCCGGTGCGCCGTGAACCGCCGCACGGCGTCGGGCGTCGTGCTGGGGGAGCACGAGCGTATTCCGGTGGCCGACGCGCTGCGTGCGATCACGCTCGGCGCCGCCTACACCATGCGGCTGGACCACCTGGTCGGCAGCATCGACGTGGGCAAGTTCGCGGACTTCACTGTCCTGGACGACGACCCGCTGGCGGTGCCGCCCGAGGCGCTGAAGGACGTGGGCGTGCACGCGACGGTCCTGGGCGGCGTCGCGTTCCCCGGCGCGGCATGATCCCGGTCACGATCGTCGGCGGCTTCCTGGGCGCGGGCAAGACGACGCTGGTGAACCACCTGCTGCGCACGGCCACGCGGCGCTACGCCGTCGTGGTCAACGACTTCGGCGCGGTGAACGTGGATGCGGCGCTGGTGCGGGGCCTGGACGGCGGCGTCATGTCCCTGGCCAACGGCTGCGTCTGCTGCGGCACCGGCCCGGACCTGGGCGACACGCTGGCGCGCCTGGTCGGCCGGGACCCCGCCCCCGAGCACGTGCTGCTGGAAGCGAGCGGCGTGTCCGACCCGTGGCGGATCGCGCAGTTGGTGAAGCTGGAGCCGGCCCTGGCGTTGGATGCCGTGCTGGTCCTGGTGGACGCCGCGGCCTTCCCGGCCCAGGTGGCCGACCGCTACCTGACGGACACGCTGGAGCGGCAGCTCGCCCGGGCCGACCTGATCGTGCTGAACAAGTGCGACTTGGCCGGGCCGGACGCCGCGGAGGCCGCGGTGCTGCGTTTGCGGCCCGATGCGCGCATCGCCCGGGTCGAGCATGCCGAGCTGCCGGAGGCTTTGCTGGCCGGCCCGCCGCTCCCACGCCGGCCCGGCAGCCGCCTCACGGCGCCGGCGCCGGAGCACCCGTTCCGGACGTGGCTCTGGCGGGAGATGGCGGCCTTCGACCATCAAGCGTTGGCGCAAGCTCTGGATGGCTTGCCGCAGTCGGTTCTGCGCGCCAAGGGCTTCTGCCGGGTCGGACCCGGCCGCCGCCAGCATCTGCTGCAACTCGTCGGCCGCCGCTGGAGCCTGGCACCCATGGCAGGGCACGAGGATGCGCTGGTGGTGATCGGCACGGCCGGCATGCCGCCGCCCACGGCGCTGGACGCGCTGTTCCGCCGCGCCCTGCTCGCGCCCGCTCCCGGCCCATGCGCTCCTGGCCCGTGATTTGCCTGAACAAGCCTGCGTATTCGAGGATCACCCATGCTGGACAGACGTTCCCTCCTGCTCGCCGGTTCCGCCTCGGCCGCCCTGCAAGGAGGCCTGGCCGCCACCCGGTCCGCCCGTGCCGCCAGCAACACGCTGGTGATGGGCATGCTCCAGGAGCCTCGGCACTTCAACGGCGCCATCCAGTCCGGCACCGCGACGGCCATCCCGGCCACGCAGATCTTCGCCAGCCCCTTGCGCTTCGACGCCGACTGGAACCCGCAGCCCTACCTGGCCAAGAGCTGGGCCGTCGCCCCCGACGCGCTCAGCGTGACGCTCAACCTGGTCGAGGACGCGGTGTTCCATGACGGGCATCCCGTCACCTCCGAGGACGTCGCCTTCTCCATCGGCGTGATCAAGGCCCGCCACCCGTTCACCACCATGCTGGCGCCGGTGGAGGCGGTCGAGACGCCGGACCCGCACACGGCGGTGATCCGCCTCAAGCATCCGCATCCGGCGCTGCTGCTGGCCATGTCCCCGGCGCTGATGCCGATCCTGCCCAAGCACGTCTATGGCGACGGCCAAGATATCCTGACCCACCCGGCGAACCTGAAGCCGGTCGGCTGCGGCCCGTTCCGCTTCGTCGAGTATGCCCGCGGCCAGTTCATCCGGCTGGAGCGGTTCGACAAGTTCTTCATGCCGAAGCCGCCCGCGCTCGACGCCGTCGTCATCCGCATCATCGCCGACCCCACGGTCATGGTGCTGGCGCTGGAGCGGGGCGAGGTGCACATGGCGCCGCTGCTGGCCGGCGTGCGCAACATCGACCGGGCGCAGCGGATCGCGAGCGTCACCGTGACGCCGCAAGGCTATGCCGGCATCGGCCCGATCACCTGGCTCGCCTTCAACTGCATGAGGAAGCCGCTCGACGACGTGCGGGTGCGCCAGGCCATCGCCTTTGCCGTGGACCGCAAGCAGGTGACGCGGGTGCTGATGTCCGGCAAGGCGGCGGAGGCGATGACGCCCATCGTGCCGACCTCGCCCTTCTACAACAAGGACGTGCAGCCCTACGCGCCCGACCTCGCCCGCGCCAACGCGCTGCTGGACGAGGCCGGGCACCCGCGCGGCGCGGACGGCACCCGCTTCCCGCTGGTGATCGACTACGACCCCGGCGACCCCGAGCAAGGCCGCAACATCGCCGAGTTCCTGCGGCCGGCGCTGCGCAAGATCGGCATCGCCGCCGAGGTGCGGGCGGTGCCGGACTTCCCGACCTGGGCGGAGCGCGTCGCCAACTACGACTACGACATGACGGTGGACAGCGTGTTCAACTGGGGCGACCCGGTGATCGGCGTGGCCCGCACCTACCTCGGCAGCAACATCCGCAAGGGCGTGGTCTGGGCCAACATGCAGGGCTACCGCAATGCCCGGGTGGACGCGCTGCTGGAGGGGGCCGCCGCCGAGCCGGACCCGGCCCGGCGCCGCGCGCTGTATGCCGAGTTCCAGACGGTCGTGGTGGACGAGGCGCCCATCCACTTCCTGAACGTCGTCCCCTACTACACCGCCGCGCACAAGGGCCTGGCGGACCTGCCGCTGTCGATCTGGGGCGCGATGTCGCCGCTGCACGAGCTGCGCTGGGCGACCCCGCCGGCGTGAGGCTGCTTGCGGGCCTCGGGCTGCGCGTGCTGAACGCGGCCCTGCTGCTGCTGGCGGTGGTGGTGCTGAACTTCCTGCTGGTCCACCTGGCGCCGGGCGACCCGGCGCTGGTCATCGCCGGCGAGATGGGCGGCGCCTCGCCGGAGGTGCTCGCCTCCGTCCGCGCCGCCTACGGGCTGGACCTGCCGATCCCGGTCCAGCTTGGGCGCCACGTGCTCCGCGCGGCGCAGGGCGACCTAGGCTACTCGTTCTACTTCAACCAGCCCGTCGCCCAGCTGATCCTGCAGCGCCTGCCGGCGACGGCCCTGCTGATGGCCACGGCGCTGCTGTTCGCGTCCACGACGGGCACCGCCTTGGGCATCGCCGCCGCCCGGCGCCCGCGGGGGGCCACCAACGTCGCCGTCACCCTGCTCGCGGTGGCCGGCTACGCCATGCCGGTGTTCTGGAGCGGCCTGCTCCTGCTCCTGCTGTTCGCCTCGGTGCTGCCGCTGTTTCCCATCGGCGGCATGGCGGAGGTGGGCCAGCCCCTGGGCGGCGCGGCGTATGCGCTGTCCGTGCTGCACCACCTGGTGCTGCCGGCCTTCACGCTCGGCGTCGTGTACATGGCGCAGTACAGCCGGCAGGCGCGGGCCAGCATGGGGGACGTGCTGCGGGCCGACTACATCCGCACCGCGCGGGCCAAGGGGATGACGGAGGGCACCGTGGTGTTCAAGCACGCGCTGCGCAACGCCATCAGCCCGGTCGTGACCCTGCTCGGCCTGCAGTTTTCCGAGGTGCTGGGCGGCGCCGTGCTGGTCGAGACCGTGTTCGGCTGGCCCGGCATGGGACGCCTGGTGTTCGACTCCATCCTGCGCCGGGACTACCCGACCCTGCTGGGCGTGCTCGTCGTGTCGGCGCTGCTGGTCATGGCGGCCAACATCCTGACCGACCTGGTGCACCGCTGGCTCGACCCGCGCATCGCGGCCGGCGGGCGGTGACGGCCCCGGCGCGGCAGGCGGCGGCGCAGTTCCTGCGCAGCCCCGTCGGCGTGGCGGGGCTGCTGGTCTTGGCCGTGGTCGTGCTGGCCAGCCTGGCCGGCCCGGCCTGGTATGGCGTCGATCCGTTTGAGTTGGTAGCGGCGCCGTTCAGCCCGCCGGGGGAGGACGCGCCGCTGGGCACGGACTACCTGGGGCGCGACGTGCTGGCGGGGCTGCTGGTCGGCGGCCGGGCCAGCCTGCTGGTCGGGCTGGCGGCGGCGGCGATCTCGGTCTCCATCGGCGTGGGCGTGGGCGCGGTCGCGGGGTGGTCGGGCGGCTGGGTGGACCGCCTGCTGATGAAGGGCACGGAGTTCTTCCAGGTGCTGCCCGCCCTGCTGTTCGCCATGGTGCTGGTCTCGCTGTTCGGCTCGAAGCTCGCGGTCGAGACGGTGGCCATCGGCCTGGTGTCCTGGACCGGCGTGGCGCGGCTGACCCGGGCCGAGTGCATGCGGCTGCGGGAGACGGACTTCGTCCGCTCGACCGTCACCGCCGGCGCCGGGCCGGTCTATCTCGTGGCGCGGGTGGTGCTGCCCAACGCCCTGCCGCCGATTATCGTCGCGGCGACGCTCTCGGTCGGCGTCGCCATCCTGTTCGAGGGCGGCTTGAGCTTCCTGGGCCTGGGCGATCCCAACGTGATGACCTGGGGCCTGATGCTGGGGCAGAACCGGGGATACATGCAGGATGCCTGGTGGGCGGTGACCTTCCCGGGTGCCGCGATCTTCCTGGCCGTGCTGGCGGTCAGCCTGGTCGGCGACGGCATCAACGACGCGCTGAATCCGCGCCTGCGCCGGCGATGAGCGGCCCGCCTCCTGCCCTGGCGGTCGAGGGCCTGAGCGTCGAGCTGCGCAGGCCGTCCGGCGCCGTGCCGGTGCTGGAGGACCTGTCCTTCGCCGTCGAGGCCGGGCGCACCCTGGCGCTGGTAGGCGAGTCCGGCTGCGGCAAGAGCATGGCGGCGCTGGCGGTCATGGGGCTGCTGCCGGACGGGATGCGCCGGTCGGCCGGGTCGATCCGCCTGGCCGGGCAGGAGATCGCGTCGGCGTCTCCGTCCGTCCTGCAATCGCTGCGCGGCCGGGCGATGTCGATGATCTTCCAGGAGCCGATGACCGCGCTGAACCCGGTGTTCACGGTCGGCGAGCAGATCGCCGAGATCCTGCGGCGGCACGAGGGCATGGCCCGCAGCACAGCCCGGGACGCCGCCGTGAAGCTGCTGCGCGGCGTGCAGATCCCGGCGCCGGAGCAGCGGGCCGCCGCCTACCCGCATCAGCTGAGCGGCGGGATGCGCCAGCGGGTGATGATCGCCATGGCGCTGGCCTGCCGCCCGGCCCTGCTGATCGCCGACGAGCCGACGACGGCGCTGGACGTGACCGTGCAGGCCCAGGTGTTCGCCCTGCTGCGCGCCATGCGGGAGCAGACCGGCGCGGCCACCGTGCTGATCACCCACGACATGGGCGCCGTCGCCGACATGGCGGACGCGGTGGCCGTGCTGTATGCCGGCCGCTGCATCGAGCAGGGCCGCGCCGTCGATGTCCTGGGCCGGCCGGCGCACCCCTACACGCAGGGGCTGATCGGCTGCGTCCCGCGCTTGCGGCTGGGCCGCGAGGCTGCCGAACCCGCGGGCACGCTGCCCGAGATCCCCGGCACCGTGCCGCCGCTGGGCGTCCGCGGCGATGGCTGCGCCTTCGCGCCGCGCTGCCCCAGGGCGGAGCCGCGCTGCGCCGTCCGCCCGACGCTGGAGGGGAACGGCCACGGCGTGGCGTGCTGGCACCCGGGATGACCGACCTGCTGACCGTGGAGGACCTGGTCGTCCGCTTCCGCGGTCCTCGGCCCCGGCCCTTTGCCGCCCGTGCCGAGGTGCACGCCGTGGCCGGCATCAGCTTCACGGTGGCCCGCGGGGCGGCGTTCGGCATCGTCGGCGAAAGCGGGTCCGGCAAGTCGACCGCGGCGTTGGCGCTGATGCGGTTGCTGCGGGTATCTGGGGGCCAGGTCAGCATCGAGGGGCAGGATGTCACGGCACTCCGCGGCGCGGCGCTGCGGCGGGCGCGGCGCGGGTTCCAGATGGTGTTCCAGGACCCGTTCTCCTCCCTCGATCCGCGCAAGCGGGCCGGGCAGCTTGTGCGGGAGCCGCTGGACCTGCTGGCGGTCGGCGACCCCGCGGGGCGCGCCGCCCGGGCCGCCGCGACCATCGAGGCCGTGGGCCTGCCGGCCGATGCCGCCGAACTGTTCCCGCACCAGTTCTCCGGCGGGCAGCGGCAGCGTCTGGCCATCGCCCGCGCGCTCGCCCCCGGCCCGGCGCTGCTGGTGTGCGACGAGCCGGTGTCGGCACTCGACGTCGCGATCCAGGCGCAGGTGCTCAACCTGCTGCGGCGGCTGCAACGCGAGCTGGCCTTGACCCTCGTGTTCATCTCGCACGACCTCGGCGTGGTGCAGTACCTGTGCGACGAGGTCGCGGTCATGTACCTGGGCCGCATCGTGGAGCGTGCGCCCACCGCGGCGCTGTTCGCCCGGGCGCGGCATCCCTACACGTGGTCGCTCATGGCCGCAGCCTTGCCGGAGGCCGGTGCCGACCCGGCCTGGCGCAGCGGTTTCCTGGTGCCGGGCGAGCCGCCAAGCCCGCTGTCGCCGCCGCCGGGCTGCCATTTCGCCGGGCGGTGCCCGCATGCGCAGGACCAGTGCAGGACAGCGTCGCCGGCGCTCCGGGTGCTGGAGGCCGGCCACTGGGTCGCGTGCCACCGCGCGGAGGAACTGGCGCATCATTCCGTCTTCGCGGCGGCGAACGGCAGACGATAGGATGTTCTGGCCGCGTGCCACGCCCGAGCCCTGAAATAGCGCCGTTCATCGACAAGCAATGCGCCGCGCGGTCGGTAGGCATGACGGCACTCGACGGCTTCGACCCGGATTCCGACAATCTTCCTGTCTGCATCCTTGGGATCACCGAACGGATCTGGGAGGGCCGCGACGTCGGCCCATCCACCGCTACGCCTCAGACTGCATCGTCCACACCGGCATGGGACCGGTCGCGGGCGTGCGCGCCGTGGTCGAGGGCACGCTCAGGACGCAGCATAGGTTCCCTGATTGCCTGATGAACGGCTTCTGTTCGGCCCCACCTCGCGAGCTTCCCGGACGCGGCTTCCACCATCGACCTGACTGACGTTTCCTGTCCCATGACGCACCGTTGTCAGCGGCGGTCGCAGTTGCCGGTCAACGTGTTGAAGAACTGGCCAGCACGGCACGTTGGGTTTTGCGCGACGGGAGGGCGAGACCCAGGCGAAGCGTAATTCGCGGGGCCGGAAGGCGGCGGGGCCAGCGAAACCGGATAGCCCGGCGACGCATAGGCCACGGGCGGCGGCACATAGGCGACAGGCGGCGGGTAAGCATAGGCGTAGGGCGCCGCGTAAGGGTAATATCCATAAGGGTAATAGCTGTAGGGATAGTAGCCGTATGGGTAGGGCTGCGCCACGGCGGACCCGACCATGGTGCCGACTCCTAGCCCGAGGATGGTGCCGAACACGAAACCGCCGCCTCCGGCTTCCGCCGGCTTCGGAGAAGCAGTGCAGATCGAGGCCGCTACCACGGCGCACAGGAGCTTTTTCATGAGGAACTGCTCTCGTCGGTAAACTCTGGATTGACAGCAGGTTACATCCTCAAACGCGAAGTTCAATTTCCGCCAACTAACACATGTTCGCGAACACAGCCGGCCGATCCCGGGCGTCGCGAGCAGGCCGCCATCGTTCGGACCGGTCAGCCTGCCGTCACCCCCGGCGCGGGGCCAGCTCCGCCGCCTGGCGCAACGCTTCGACGAGCGAACCCTCGTCGGCGATCCCGCGTCCTGCGATGTCGAACGCCGTCCCGTGATCCACGGAGGTGCGGACCACCGGCAGGCCGACGGTGATGTTCACGCCGGCTTCCAGCCCCATCACCTTCACCGGACCGTGCCCCTGGTCATGGTACATCGCCACCACGAGGTCGAAATCGCCGCGCGCCGCGCGGAAGAACAGCGTGTCCGCCGGCAGCGGGCCGTCCACGGTCCAGCCCCGGGCCTGGCAGGCCCGGACGGCCGGGACGATCTTCTCCTCTTCTTCCCCTTGGCCGAACAGGCCGTTCTCCCCGGCGTGCGGGTTGATGCCGCAGACGCCAATGCGCGGCTCGGCCATGCCGGACTTCATCAGCGTCTCCCGACCCCGGGCAATGACCCGCCCGACCAGGCCTGGCTCGATCCGGCGGATCGCGTCCATCAGGCCGATATGCGTCGTCACGTGGATGACGCGCAGCTTGGGGGCGACCAGCATCATCGACACCTCCGGCGTGCCGGTCAGGTGGGCCAGCAGCTCGGTATGGCCGGGGTACTTGTGCCCGGCGGCGTGCAGCGCCTCCTTGCTCAAGGGGGCAGTGCAGATGGCGTCGGCCTCGCCGGCCTCGACCAGGCGGGTCGCGCGCTCGATGTAGCGATACGCGCCCTCTCCGGACACCGGCGACAGCGTGCCCCATGGGTGGCCGGGCGGGATCAGGCCCAGGTCGATGCAGTCCACGGCGTCCCGGGCGTATCGGGCCTGGTTCGGGGCGGCCAGCGCGTTCACCGCGAGCGGGCTGCGCAGGATCGCGCCGGCCTCGCGCAGCCGGGCGGCGTCGCCGACCACCAGGGGACGGCAGATCGCCGCAACGTCGTCGCGGGCCAGCGCCTTCATGATGATCTCCGGCCCCACGCCGGAGGCGTCGCCCATGGTGACGGCGATGATCGGCCGGGTGTCGCGCGTGGCGCTCATGGCAAGGTCTCCAGGGGCAAGGTCCCCGAGGGCAAGCTCTCCGGGGGCAAGCTCTCCGGCCGCCGCCAGCGGCGCAAGTGGGACAGGCAGCGGGCCAGCGTGCCGGCGTCGCCGAACGCGCCGGCCTTGGTGACGACCGGGATGGCCAGCGCGCCGCGGGTCAGCCCCAGCGGCACGCCGGGTTCGATCTCGTCGATCATCCGGATTCCGGTGACGCCCATGGCGTCCAGCAGGGCCAGCGCCGTCTCGCCGCCGGTGGCGAACAGGGCGCCCAGGCCGGGCGCCGCCGGGCGCAGCAGCGCGGCCAGGCGCCGGGCGAGCATCGCGCCGTGGCGCAGGTCGGTGTTTGGGGCGGCTGCGGTCTCGACCAGCACGTCGGCGCCAGTGGCCAGGGCTTGGGCGATGCGGCGGGCAGCGCTTTGCCACGCCAGGGCGCCCGGCCCGTCATGCAGCACGTCGGGCGGGATGCGCTCGACATGGACGGCGCCGTCGGCGGCGAGTCGGGCGGCAGCGGCGCGGGACGCCTCGGCGACGCTGCCCACGACGAACAGGATGCCGCCCGCGACCTCGAGGGGCGGTGGGGGCGGCGGGGTCGCCGGCCCTGCCACGCCGCACGCGAGCGCCTGGGCCAAGCCGCCTGACCCGGTCCAGAACAGCTCCGCCGCCCGCGGCAGCGTGGCGTCCGCCACCCGGCGCAGGTCCTCCGCGGTGGTTGCGTCGCAGACCAGGGCGTCCTCCCCGGCGGCGAGGGCGTCGTCCACGGCCTCCGCCAGCCCGGCCCGCACGGCGTCCAGCCCGGCCAGCCGCACGCGAAGCCTGGCCCCTCGCAGCGCCGCCACCAGGTCGGCGCCGGGGTAGCCGTGGTCGCGCGCCCAAAGCGGGGAATGCTCCAGCGGCTGGCCGCCCAACCGGATGCGTCCGTCCACGGTGGTGCGCCCGGTGGCGGGAAAGGCTGGGGCGACGATGGCCAGGGCGCCGCGGCCGCGGGCGCGAAGGTCGTGCACCGTCGCGGCCAGCTCTGCCGCCGGCTGCCCGCGCAGGGTGGAGTCGATCTTCTTGAACAGGGCCGCGCCCTCCCGGTGGTGGGCGTGCAGCAGCGCGCGATGGCGGGCGGCGGCGGCCATCGGCTTCAGCCGGCGGCTGTCGGCATCGAGCGCCAGCACGGCGCCATGTGGCGGGTCGTCGCCCCAAACGACGGAGGCCGGCAGGCCGCGCCGGGCAAAAGCGACGGCGCAGTCGGCGGCACCGGTCAGGTCGTCGGCCAGGATCAGCCAGCGGCCCGGCGGCGCAGGCCGGGTCAGCACGGACCAGCCCGGCACCGGTCCACCGCCGCCCACACGCGGCGCGCGGGCCGCCGGCCCTGGAAGACTTCGCAGCCGCGTCGGTTGAAGGCACGCTCCATGGCCCTTTGCATTTCCTTGCGGGTTGCGTGAAACCCTTGCCTGCAGCCCGTCATCCAGCAGAGCCTACTCAGGAGACACTTGCCATGTCGAGCCGGCCACCCCTGCCGCCCTTCACCTCGGACGCCGCGGCGCAAAAGGCGCGCATGGCGGAGGACGCCTGGAACAGCCGCGATCCCGAGCGCGTGGCGCCCGCCTACACAGACGACAGCCAGTGGCGGAACCGGGCAGAGTTCATCACCGGCCGCGCGGCCATTGTGGAGTTCCTGCGCCGGAAATGGTCCCGCGAGCTTGACTACCGGCTGATCAAGGAGGTCTGGACCCACGGGGAGCACCGGATCGCGGTGCGCTTTGCCTATGAGTGGCACGACGCGGCCGGCCAATGGTTCCGCAGCTACGGCAACGAGAATTGGGAGTTCGACGAGCACGGGCTGATGCGGCGGCGCATCGCCAGCATCAACGACCTGCCCATCGACGAGGCCGGCCGCAAGTTCCGCTGGCCGCTCGGCAGGCGTCCCGACGGCCACGCAGGCCTGTCCGAGCTCGGGCTGTAGGTCGGCCCGAGGTTACCGCCGGGCAAACCGGTGAGGCGGCCTTGCTGCCAGGTTTGTTTTGAGGTAGCAAATATCACACTATCGTGATAACACTGTCGAGTTCATCGCTGCCAACCGGGCGACTCGCAGGACAAGTCATGTTGAAAACAGTGGGTTTGCATCTGAACAGACTTCCCGGCCAAGACGTGTCTTGTCCAGAACAAAAAGATCCATCCATCGTCGAACGTCATCCCGACGACACGCGGACCCCTTACCGCTTCATCAAATACACCAGCTCTGGCCGCTCCGACATACAGGCCTGGAAAGTGGCCCGCTTCGGCGCGAACGATCTAGAGGGGTCTTGGCAGGAACTGAGGTCCCCGACGCTTGAAGGCCTGTCGGGTCCTCAGCTCTGCGCGCCGGCCTTGGCCTATGAATTCGAGAACGGCAAGCCGCGCTACACCATGTACATCCAGACCGCCTGCTTCGAGCCGAGTGGCGTCATCATGGAGGCGCACTCCGACGATGGCGAATACTTCGTCGGGAAGCAGACGCCGCTGATCACGAAGGACTCCGTCGCCGCCTCGAAGCACCCGCTCATCGGCGTCTATGATCCCAGCTACTCGCAGGTCAGGGCGAACGGCAGGATGCATGACTGCCTGACCTTCACCGGCATCACCAGGATGGAGCCGACGTGGCCGCACCGGACGGAAGGCGACATCTACATGTCGCTGCGGGACCGCTCCCGGCTGGGCGCGGAGTGGTCGGAGCCGCGCCTGGTCCTGGAAATGTCGAAGATACCGTTTCACAATCAGCCCGGCCGGCCCGACCATGATTACGAATGGTGCCCGGAAGGCACGCAGATCATCGGCCTCGGCGAAACGCACTTCCTGATGATCGGCGTCTGCTTCATGCAGAAGCCGTCAGGCTGCGACGGGGAGCGCCAGCGTGTCTTCTTCGCGGCGTCGCGTTCGGTCGATAGTCCCTTCACCCCGATGGGCATGCCGTTCGAGCCTCAGGCAGCGAAGGGCGAGACCGGCCACCCCGACACGGTTGTCGATCATCAGAACCAAGTGCTGCACGTCTTCCTGCAGGAGCGGGACGGCAACCATCAGCCTTGGGCGCTTCGGCACGGCAAGATCGGCGTCTCCCGCCTCAAGGGCATGATGGACGACTGCCTCAGCCGCCACGCGCAGGAAACGGCCGGTGCCGGGGAAGGGGGCCATGCGTAGGCCAGGCTCCGCGCCCTGATCGTGCGGGCTTGGACCGGGGGACGCCGCCCGGAACCGGTGCAATGCGCCCGCGTTCGGGGTGGCTCATCCGACGATTGAGGCGTCCATGACCCGTATCCTGATGGCCGTCGCCGCGACGCTGCTGCTCGCGACCCCCGCCGAGCCTCTCATGGCCCAGACTACCCTCGACCAGACCACCAGCGTCCCGGCGCCGGCATCCGGTTCCGAACCCAAGGCGGCGCCGATCACCAGCACGGACCACCAGTTCCTGGTCAAGGACGCCCAGGGCGGCGCCTATGAGATCGCCATCGCCGCGTTGGCGCAGCAGCGCACCTCCCGCGAGGACGTGAGGGCCTACGCTTCCCGCATCGTCGCCGACCACGGCGCCTACAACCAGGCTTTGCAGGACCTGGCGCGTGCCAAGGGCGTCGAGTTGCCGACGGCCATGACGGCGGGCGACCAGGTGCGGCTGAACAGCATCAGCTCCCAAACCGGCAGCACCGCCGACCGCTCCTTCATCGAGGAAGCCATCCGCATCAATGCCGAGGACAAGCAGGATGCCGCTGACGAGGCCGCCAAGACGCCGGACCCTGACATCCGGGTGTTCCTGCGCAAGTTCGAGGCGGTCGATGCCGAGCACGAGCGGCTGGCGCTTGCCCTGCGCCGATGATGCGGGCTGCGGCGGGGGGCTGGGGGCTGCGAAGCTGGTGAACAGGCCGTGCTGAGTTTCTGGCCAGCCACCGGTCTGGTCCCGATCTCCGAAGCGGCAAGCAGCAAGCCGACGGCCTGGGTTGGCCCATGAGCACAACCCACCCCGGCCGGGTACTCGTGCCGCGACGCGGACGGCTCGTCGTCGCCGCGATGCTGGTCTCGACCTTCATGGCAGCCGTCGAGGTGACGGTCATCAGCACGGCGATGCCCACCATCGTGGGGCAGCTCGGCGGCTTCGACCTGTTCACCTGGGCGTTCGGCATCTACCTGCTCGGCCAGGCCGTGACGACGCCGATCTATGGGCGTCTCGCCGACCAGTACGGCCGCAAGCCCGTCTATCTCGGCAGCGTCGCGGTGTTCCTGCTCGGCTCCCTGCTGTGCGGCTGCGCCTGGAGCATGGCGTCCTTGATCGGGTTCCGCGCGGTCCAGGGCATCGGCGGCGGCGGGCTGATCCCGCTGGCGAACATGATCATCTCCGACGTGTCCAGCCCCGCCGACCGCCCGCGCGCCCTGGGCTACGTCAGTGGCATCTGGGGCATCTCGGCGATCGTCGGCCCGCTGCTCGGCTCCTTCTTCACCGGCACGCTGGGCTGGCCGTTCGTGTTCTGGATCAACCTGCCCATCGGGCTGCTGGCGGCCGTCCTCGTCGCCCGTGTCCTGCACGAACCCGCCTCTGCCCGGCTGCGGGCGCCCATCGACGGGGGCGGGGCCGTGCTGCTTGCCGTGGGCATCGGCGCCGTGATGGCGGCCCTGGTGCAGCGCGAGTCCTTCAGCCGCGCTGCGCTGGCGGCCCTGCTGGCGCTCGGCCTTGCGGCGCTGGCCGGCTTCGCGTGGCGGGAGCGGCGGAGCGCCGCGCCGATCCTGCCGTTGCATCTTTGGCGCAGCCCGCTGATCGTGGCGGCCAACCTGTCGGCCCTGGCCTGCGGCGCGCTGATGATCGGGGCGACGGCGTTCCTGCCGCCCTGGATACAGGGCGTGCTGGGCCGCGACGCGCTGGCGGCGGGCTTCGTGCTGGGCGTGCTGACCGTGAGCTGGACGGCGGCCAGCATGGGCCTCAGCCGGGTGCTGAACCGGGTGGCCTATCGCGCGGTGGCGCTGGCCGGCTCCCTCGCGTTGCTGGCCGGCGCCATGGGGCTGTTGCTGCTGCGGCCAGGCCAGGGCGCGGCGGGTGTGGCCGCCGCCTGCAGCGTGCTCGGCGCCGGGCTGGGCCTGCACAGCCTGGTGTTCAACGTGGCGGTGCAGGGCAGCGTGGCGCCGGATGACCGCGGCCGGGCGACGTCGCTGTTCTTCTTCTCCCGCCTGATCGGCCAGGCCTTGGGCGCGGCGGCGTTCGGCGGCGTGCTGAACGTCGGGCTGGCGGCGGCCGGCCCGGCGGCGCACGACGCGGTGCGCGACCTGGTGGAACCCGCGCTCCGCGCCGCCGTGCCTGCGGCGGAGCTAGCACGGCTGACCGGGGCGCTGGCCCAGGCGCTGCACGGCGTGTTCGTTCTGACGGCCGGGATCGCCGCGGCGGCGCTGCTGATCGTCCTCCTGGTTCCGGGAAGGGCGAGGCTGTCCCGGGACGGCTAGGGCGCCGGGTCCTATTCCAGCTCCCCGGCCGTGATCGCCAGCTCGCCGTCGGGTCCGTCCAGCAGCAGCGTCCCGTCATGGCCCAGGCCGCGGAACGCGCCCCGGACGCGCTGTGCGCCCATGCCGACCACGATGCGCTCGCCCGGCGCGTGCGCCGCGCCCAGCCAGGCGGCCCGCACCGGCTCGAAGCCCTCGGCGGCATAGCGTGCCCGCCAGCGTTGCAGGCTCCGCAGCAGCCGGTCGGCAAAGGCTTCCGGCGCCGGGGCAGGGGCCACCGACGCCAGGCAGGCGACCGGCCGCCCGAGATCCATGGGCGCGCCGGCCAGGTTCACGCCGAAGCCGATGACCAGCCATGGCCCGGACGCGACGCCCGCCTCCAGCAGGACGCCCGCCAGCTTGCCCCCGTCAAGCAGCAGGTCGTTCGGCCATTTCAGCCGCAGCACGCCGGCCGGCAGATCGGCGCGAACCGTGTCGGCCAGGGCGACCGCCGCCAGGATCGACCAATGGCCCGGCCACCGCAGGCTTTGCGGACGCAGCAGCACCGACAGATGCAGGTTGCCGTCAATCGAATGCCAGGGGCGTCCCAGGCGGCCATGGCCGCCGCTCTGCCGCCGCGCCAGCAAAGCGGCTTCCGGGCCGGGGCCGGCCGCCCGCGCCTTCAGCGCCTCGGAGGTGGAACCGATCTCGTCAATCGTTTCCAAGGGGATGCCCTCGACCATCGGCGCCGTCCCGCCCAGTGTGCTGCTCGACATCTAGACCAGCAGCCTGCCCGCAACCAGGACCAGCGTGGCGGCCAGCATCCCGCGCACCACGAGGAGCGGCACCCGGGTCGCGAGCAGGCTGCCGACGATGACGCCCGGCACGGAGCCGGACAGCAGCGACCCCAGCAGCCCCCAATCCACCGCCCCCAGATACCAGTATCCCGCGCCCGCCAGCAGCGTCAGCGGAATGGCGTGCGCGATGTCGGAGCCGACGATCCGCACCGGCGACAGCCGGGGATACAGCAGCGTCAGCACGCTGACGCCCAACGCCCCGGCGCCCACCGACGTCAGCGTCACCAAAACCCCGAGCACCGCCCCTGCCGCCATCGTCAGGCCCCCGAGCCAACTCGGCGACAGCCCGGCGCTGCGCGGTCCCAGCACGGCCAGAAGCGGGCCTTGGAACAGCAGGAGCAGCACCGTCAGCAGGATCACCACCGCCAGCACGGGCGTGATCACGTGGGAGACCGCCGCGGTGTGGACATGGAGCTGATGCAGCAGCAGCAGCGTGAGCGCCGCCGCCGGCAGGCTGCCGCAGGCGAGCCGCCGCGTCACCGGCCAATCCACCGTCTGCCGGCGCGCATGGACCAGCACACCGACCGACTTCGTGCAGGCGGCATACAGCAGATCCGTGCCCACCGCGGTCGCCGGGTGGACGCCGAACAGCAGCACGAGCAGCGGTGTCATCAACGAGCCGCCGCCCACCCCCGTCAGCCCGACCAGCGCGCCCACCCCAAAGCCGGAGACCGTGTAGAGCGGGTCGATCATGCCGCCCGCCGGCTGCTCAGGCGAGCACGCCGCGGCGGCGCAGCTCCGCCACCACGCGCCCGGCCAGATCTTCGGGCGACGCCTCTGCCGTGCGCAGGTGCAGCTCCGGCGCTTCGGGCGCCTCGTAGGGCGCGTCCACCCCGGTGAGGCCGCGGAGCAGCCCGGCGTCGGCCTTCTTGTACAAGCCTTTCGGATCGCGCCGCCGGCACTCGTCCACGGGGGCGTCGATGAACACCTCGATGAACCCGCCGTCCGGCACCCGCTCCCGCGCCCGCAGCCGCTCGGCGCGGTAGGGCGAGATCAGGCTTGCGATGACGATCAGCCCGGCGTCGGCGAACAGCGCCGCCACCTCGGACGCTCGGCGCACGTTCTCCGCCCGGTCGGCCTCCGAGAAGCCCAGGTCCCGGTTCAGCCCATGGCGCAGGTTGTCGCCGTCCAGCACGTAGGTGTGCCGGCCGAGCGCGTGCAGCCGCCGCTCCACCAGGTTGGCGACCGTCGATTTGCCCGCGCCCGACAGGCCGGTGAACCACAGCACCGCCGGGCGCTGGCCAAGCAGCCGCCCGCGCGCCGCCCGGTCCACGTCCAGCGCCTGCCAGGTGAGGTCCGTGGCGTGCAGCGCCGCCTCGACCATGCCGACGCCCACCGTGGCGTTGGTCAGCCGGTCGATCAGGATGAAGCCGCCGAGGTCGCGGCTGTCGGCATACGCCTCGAAGGCCACGGGCGCCTGCAGGCGCAGCTCGATGCTGCCCAGGTCATTGAGGCCCAGCGACTCCGCAGGCGCCGCCTCGCGGGTGTTCACGTCGATGCGGTGGCGGATGCGGCTCACGCTGCCGGGCACGCTGCGGGTGGCGAGCTTCACCAGGTACTCCCGCCCGGCCGCGAGCGGCGTGTCGTGCAGCCAGATCAGCCGTGCCGACAGCGCGTCCGCCACCTCCACCGGCGCGTCGGCCGCGGCCAGCACGTCGCCGCGGGACACGTCGATCTCCCGGTCGAGCACGAGCGTCACGGCGTCGCCCGCGCCGGCCGAGGGCTGCGCCCCGTCCATGGTGACGATGCGCAGGATCTCGGCCTCCGCCCCTGAGGGTTGCACGACCACACGTTGGCCCGGCCGGGCCTGCCCGCAGGCCACGGTGCCGGAATATCCGCGGAAGTCGGGGTCCGGACGGTTCACCCACTGCACGGGCATGCGGAACGGGCGGGACAGCGCCTCCTGCTCCACCGACGCGCCTTCGAGGCAGGACAGCAGGCTCGGGCCGTCGTACCAGGGCGTGCCGGCGCTCGGCGCGATGACGTTGTCGCCGTGCCGGGCGGACAGGGGGATGGCCTGCAGGGTGCGGAAGCCGAGGCCCGCGGCGCTGGCCCGGAACTCGGCGGCGATGGCCTCGAACCGGTCCTCGCTGAAGCCCACCAGGTCGATCTTGTTCACCGCCAGCACGACGTGGCGGATGCCCATCAGCCCGGCGATGAAGGCGTGCCGCCGGGTTTGGGTCAGGACGCCCTTGCGCGCATCGACCAGCATCACCGCGAGGTCCGCGTTGGAAGCGCCGGTCGCCATGTTGCGGGTGTACTGCTCGTGCCCCGGCGTGTCCGCCACCATGAAGCGGCGCCGGGGCGTCGCGAAGAAGCGGTAGGCCACGTCGATGGTGATGCCCTGCTCGCGCTCCGCCTCCAGCCCATCGACCAGCAGGGACAGGTCGATGTCGTCCCCCGTCGAGCCGTGGCGCCGGCTGTCGCGCTGGAGCGTCACGAGCTGGTCGTCGAGGACGCCGCGCGTGTCATACAGCAGCCGGCCGATCAGGGTCGATTTGCCGTCATCGACGCTGCCGCAGGTGAGGAAGCGCAGCAGGCCAGGTGTCGCGGCGGCGCCCAGGCGTACGGGGGACCGCAGGCCCTGCTCCATCAGAAGTAGCCCTCGCGCTTCCGGCGCTCCATGGCGTTCGCCTCGTCCTGGTCGATCAGCCGCGTGCCCCGCTCGGAGGTGCGGGAGGCGAGCATCTCGCCCACGATCTCCGGCAGCGACTGCGCGGCGCTCTCGATGGCGGCGGTCAGCGGGTAGCAGCCGAGCGAGCGGAACCGGACCATGCGCTCCTGCGGGATTTCGCCGGGTTGCAGGCGCATGCGCCCGTCATCGACGACGATCAGGCTGCCGTCCCGCTCCACCACCGGGCGCGGCGCGGCGCGGTACAGCGGCACGATGGGAATGTCCTCCGCCAGGATGTACTGCCAGATGTCCAGCTCGGTCCAGTTGGACAGGGGGAACACGCGGACCCCTTCGCCCGGGGCGACGCGGCCGTTATACAGGCGCCAAAACTCCGGCCGCTGGTCCTTCGGGTCCCATTGCTGCGCCGCCGTGCGGAAGGAGAACACGCGCTCCTTCGCCCGCGACTTCTCCTCGTCCCGCCGCGCGCCGCCGAACGCCGCGTCGAAGCCGTGCCGGCGCAGCGCCGCCTTCAGCGCTTCCGTCTTCATGGCGTGGGTGTAGGACGCGCCGTGGTCGAAGGGGTTGATGCCCTGGGCGTGCGCTTCCTCGTTCGTGTGCACGATGAGGTCGAGGCCGTGGCGGCGCGCCGTCTCGTCGCGGAACGCGATCATCTCGCGGAATTTCCAGCCGGTGTCGATGTGCAGCAGCGGGAAGGGCAGGCGCCCGGGGTGGAACGCCCGGCGCATCAGGTGCAGCAGCACCGAGGAGTCCTTGCCGACCGAGTAAAGGAACACCGGGTTCCGGCACTCCGCCGCCACCTCGCGGATGATGTGGATGCTCTCGGCCTCCAGCTGCCGCAGGTGCGGTGCTGTGCCCGGCAGAGGAGGCGCAAGGGAGTTGGTGCGCGGGGAAAGAGCGTTCATGCGTGGCTGCTCGTCTCGGTCAGGGCTGTGATAGGCGGGGCTGTGATGGGCGGGGCTGCGATGTGCGGGGTCGAGGCGGGGGCGTGCGGCAGGTGGATGCCGCACTCGGTCTTATGGCGTCCGGCCCAGCGTCCGGCGCGCGGGTCGGTGCCCGGTGCCGTGGACCGCGTGCACGGGACGCAGCCGAGGGAGCGGTAGCCCTGCGCCTCCAGCGGATGCCGCGGCAGGCGGTGCTCGGCCATGTACTGCCCTAGCTGATCCGCGCTCCAGGACGCGAGCGCGTTGACCTTGACCCGGCCACCGTCGTGCTCAATCAGCGGCAACGCGGCGCGCGTCCCGCCTTGGAACCGCTTGCGCCCGGTGATCCAGGCGGGAAAGCCGGCCAATGCGCCGTCCAGCGGCTCCACCTTGCGATGCCAGCAGCACACGTCGGGGTCGCTCTGCCACAGGGTGCCGGCCGGGTCCCTGGAAGCCGGCGTGCCGGCATCCGGCCTGATCGAGCGCACGTCCGAGAGGCCGAGCCGATCCACAAGCGCATCGCGGTACTGCGCCGTCTCAGGAAACAGCTTGCCGGTTTCGAGGAAGATCACCGGCGCCGCGCGGTCGATGCGGGACAGGAGGTGCAGCAGAACCGCGCTCTCGATGCCGAAGGAGGACACGAGCGCGATCCGCCGCGGGAAAACCCGGCACAGCAGGTCGCGCAGCACGTCCGGCGTGCTCCATCCCGCGTAATTGGCCAGTGCGGGCGCCCGTTCCGGCCGATCCGACGTGCTGATGGTGCCCTGGTCGATGCCTGCGAGTGTCATGGAAGCTGGTCCGCCTGTGTCTACGCCGGGCTGCCGCCCCGCTCCGATCACGGCAATTGGGAGCAGCTCTTTGAATACCGCAAGGGACACGGGTAACTTAAGGGGATTATGCTTGCAGACGGCGCCGGAGCGGAGATTTGCCTTGTTCCTGGCATTCCTGCAACGATGAGGCTCTCTTTGGCAGCCACCGGCGCGCTCCCCGGCGCTCATCGTACGGCGTCATGGCCGGCCCGCGCTTGCCGGCTTGGACGGAAAGCGGCATGCGAACCAGCCTGAGGTGATTGCAAGTGACTCTCATTTGCATTTAACAGTGTCGCATTCGGATGAGCGAGCCAGGGGTGCCCAAGGATGACACAATGACTGCGCCAGGCTTGGAGACCACGGCACGCATGGGGCCGGCCTCGCCAGGACGCCGCGCCCGGCGGTGGGCCGCCGCGGGCCTGCTCGCCATATTGGGCGCCCTGGCGTCCGGCCCCGCCGCCGCCCAAACCGGCGCAAGCCCGGCTGCGCAGGCCGCGCCAGGCCCGAGCGAACGCACCGCGCCCGCGGCTCCGGAAAGCCGGCAGGCCACTCCCGGCGGCGAATCCAGCGTCAAGCCCCGCGAGGAGGCGGCCCAAGGGGTTTGGGATCGCGCCAACCTGTTCGGCGATCTCGGCGGCGTCCGTACCCGCCTTTCGGACCTCGGCGTCACCTTCGGCCTGACGGAATCAAGCGAGCTGTTCGGCAACGCCACCGGCGGCGTGCGGCGGGGCGTGATCTACGAGGGGCTGACCCAGTTCGGCGTCGGCCTCGACGCGGAGAAGGCGTTCGGCCTCGCGGGTGGCACGTTCAACGCCACGGGCTACCAGATCCATGGCCGGGGCCTCAGCCTGAACAACCTCGGCAACAACCTGAACACGGTCAGCGGCATCGAGGCCTTGCGCGGCACGCTGCTGTTCGAGCTGTGGTACGAGCAGGTGCTGCTCGACAAGAAATTGGCCATCCGCGTCGGCCAGCTCGCCGCCGACCAGGAGTTCACGCTCAGCCAATATGCCGGCCTGTTCCTGAACCACACCTTCGGCTGGAGCACCTTTCCCAGCACCGACCTGCCCTCCGGCGGGCCGTCCTACCCGCTGGCCGCGCCCGGCGTGCGGGTGAAGTACATTCCCCGCGACGACATCACCCTGCTCGCCGCGGTGTTCAACGGCGACCCGGCCGGCCCGGGCCGCGGCTTCCCTCAGGCGCGCGACCCGTCCGGCACCGCCTTCCGCCTGCGCGACGGCGTGTTCGCCATCGCGGAGGTCCAGTACGGCCTGAACCAGGCGGACGGCGCGACGGGGCTGCCCGGCACCTACAAGCTCGGCGCCTACTACAACTCGCAGACCTTCGCCGACCAGCGCCGCAACGCCAGCGGCGGGTCGCTGGCCGACCCGGGCGGCACGGGCGCCGTCGGCCGCAACCGGCGCGGCAACTACAGCCTGTATGCCGTGGCGGACCAGCTCGTCTGGCGCAAGGCGGGGACCAAGGGCGACGGGGCCGGCGTGTTCGTCCGCGCCATGGGCGGGCCGGGCGACCGCAACCTGGTGAACTTCTACGCCGACGCGGGCGTGACCTATAAAGGCCTGATCGCCGGGCACGACAGCGACACCGCCGGGTTGGGCGTCGCCTACGCCCGGATCAGCGACACGGCGAGCCAGCTCGACTCCGACACCGCGCGCTTCACCGGTGGCGCCTATCCGATCCGCCGGGCCGAGACGGTGCTGGAGGCGACGTACCAGGCCCAGATCGCGCCCTGGTGGCAGGTCCAGCCCACGGCGCAGTACCTGTTCAACCTGAGCGGCGGCGTGCCGAACCCGCAGAACCCGGCGAAGCGGCTGGGGGACGCCGCGGCGTTCGGGCTGCGCACCACCATCACGTTCTGAGCGCGGCCGGCCCGTGGCCCGCGCGGGTCGCCTCGTCGAGCCGCAGCACCGTGCGGGCGTTGGTGGAGCTGGTCGCCAGCGTGTTGATCACGCCGGTGCGCAGCGCGCCCAGGATCGCCGCCGCCTTGGTGTTCTCGCTGGCGATGGCGACCACGTCCGGGATGCGCAGGAGGTCGCGGGTGGTCAGCCCGATCACCCGGCCCTGCATGTCCGTGCTGGACGGCCGGCCGTGGATGTCGATGAAGTCGTAGCCCATGATGTCGCCGATGGTGCCGGACAGCCGGGCCTCCGCCACCTCCTGCGGCGAGAACCAGCCCATGCGCACCATGTTGCTGTCCTCGCTGAGGTCGCCGATGCCGACCAGCGCCATGTCCGCCCGGCGCGCCCGGTCGAGCACCAGGCGCACGGTGTGGTTCCGGTACAGCTCCTCCCGCAGCGCCGCGTCGGCCACCAGCGCCGGGGCATACAGCGTCTCGCTCTCGCCGCTGAAGCGCACCGCGAGGCGGCGGCAGATGTGGTCGGGGTTCATGTGCTCGCCCGCGCGCACCGAGCCGCCGATGGCGCAGACGAAGGTGACGGCCCGGCGCACGGAGGCCGGCACGCAGTCGGCCACCGCGGCGACGTTGCGGCCCATGCCGGTCGCGACGATCATGCCATCGGTCATCGTCTTCACGAGGTAGTGGGCCACAAGGCTCGCGACGGCCACGCGCTGCGCCGCCGCATCCCGCTGGTCGAGCGAGACCAGCAGGCGGTCGATGGCGAAACGGGCGATGAACTCGCGTTCCAGCTCGCTGCTGACGCCCGGGTGCTGGTGCACCCGGATCTCGACGACGCCCTCCTCGCGGGCACGCTTCAGCAGCCGGCTGATCCGGGTGCGCGACATCGAGAAGCGTTGCGACAGCTCTTCCTGGGTGATGTCCTGGTGGTAGTACAGGCTGGCGATCTCGACGATCACCTCGGTCGGGATGTCGCGCCAGTCGGCGGCGAACCGGCGCTCGACCGTGGCGCTCACTGGGGCGCTCATCGGGGCCGGGCCCGCGCCAAGGCGGGACCGCCTAGCGCCCGGCGGCCTCGAATGCCTTGATGCGCGCCACCTTGGGGCCGGAGCGTTCCGGCTCGAACTCCGACGCGAGCCAGGCCTGCAGGATCGTCTTGGCCAGCTCCGGCCCGATCACGCGGGCGCCCATGGTGATCACCTGGGCGTCGTTGCTCTTGCGGGCGCGCTCCGCCGAGTAGGTGTCATGGCACTGCGCCGCCCGGATGCCCGGCACCTTGTTGGCGCTAATCGCCATGCCGATGCCGGTCCCGCACAGCAGCACGGCACGGTCGTTCCGCCCTTCGACGATGGACCGGGCGGCGGCGAAGGCGATGTCCGGATACAGCACGGGCCTCGTGTCGAACGTGCCGAAATCCTCGACCGCGTGGCCGCCCTCCTCCAGCATGCGCTTGAGGATCCCCTTCATCTCGAAGGCAGCTTCGTCGCAGCCAATCGCGATTGCCATGATCATTCTCTCCCAATTGGCGCAGCACACCCTTTGTGCAGCGCACAACTGTTCTGCCGCCGCATGTTTGCAACCACTGTTTGAGTGTGCTCTCGACTGCATCCGGGTGCAAGCCCGGCGCGAACGGTGGTTTTCTCACAATGCCGCGTCGATGGTCGGCGCCTGCCCGCCAAATTTGCTGAACATCTGATCACTTGCTTGACATCTGTTCAACAGCCGGTGCACGGTCCCGGGCAAGCGCGCTCGCGAAAAGGCGAGCTGTGTAAAGCCGGGAGGACGGGTTGGTCGCCGAGACTTCGCCATCAAGCATTTCTGGGCACGCCCCGCATCGCGGGCCGGAGCCTGCCTGCCTCTGCGTCCAGGGCGCCGTGGCATGAACCGGGTGATCAACGACCCCGATCAGGTCGTGGAGGACAGCCTGAAAGGCTACCTCGCGGCGCATCCGGACCTGCTGGCCGCGACGGAGCATCCGCGCGTGCTGCGTTGTGCTGGGCCTAAGTCGGGCCGGGTCGGCGTGGTGACGGGCGGCGGCTCCGGGCATGAGCCGGCGTTCCTCGGCTATGTCGGGCCGGGCCTCTTGGATGCCGTGGCCATCGGCGAGATTTTCGCCTCGCCCACGGCCAAGAGCTTCGACGCCGCGTTCCGCGCGGCCGATGGCGGGCAGGGGGTGGCGTGCCTATACGGCAACTACGCCGGCGACAACATGAACGTGAAGATGGCGACCCGCCTCGCGGCCAAGGACGGCATCGAGGTCAAGACGGTGGTCGCCAACGACGACGTGGCCTCGGCCGGCCCGCATGAGCGCGACAAGCGCCGCGGCGTCGCGGGCGAGATCCTGATGTGGAAGGCCGGCGGCGCCCGGGCCGCGGAGGGCGGCACGCTCGATGAGGTGATCGCTGCGGCGCAGAAAGCCATCGACCAGACCCGCTCGGTCGGCATCGGCCTGTCCGCCTGCACCATCCCCGCCGCGGGCAAGCCAAACTTTACCATCAAGGATGGCGAGATGGAGGTCGGCATCGGCCACCACGGCGAACCCGGCATCGCCGTCATGCCGACCCGGCCCGCCGCCGAGATGGCCGGCATGATGGTTGAGCGCATCGTGGAGGACCTGCCGTTCGCCCGCGGCGACGACGTGGCCGTGCTGGTGTCCGGCCTCGGCGCAACGCCGGTGATGGAGCTTTATATTCTATACGCCCATGTGGACGAGATGCTGCGCGCGCGCGGCATCACGCCGCGGCACCGCTTCGTCGGCAACTACTTCACCTCGTTGGAGATGAACGGCGTCTCGCTCACGGTGACGCGGCTCGACGCGGAGCTTGACCGGCTCATGGTGTACCCAGCCCGCTCGGTCGGCCTGACCGTGCTGGGAAGCTAGGCCGTGGAGTCGGTGAGCCAGCGCGCGGCGGGTCCCATCGTGCTCGAGATGGTCGCCGCCATCGTGCGCGAGCAGGGGTTCCTTGGGGAAATCGACGGCAAGATCGGCGACGGTGACCACGGCATCAACATGAGCAAGGGCTTCCGCCTCGCCGGCGACCGGCTGTCGGGCGGCGGCGATTTGGGGCACGGCTTCGCGACGCTCGGCGACACGCTGCTGGGCGACATTGGCGGGTCTATGGGGCCGCTGTATGGCACGTTCTTCACCGAGATGGCGGACGCCTTGAAGGGCACGGACCAGATCGATGCCGAACGCTTCTCCGCCATGCTGCGGGCCGGGATCGCGACCGTCGTGGACCTCGGCGGCGCCAAGGTGGGTGACAAGACGCTGGTCGATGTGCTTGCCCCGGCGCAGGCCGCGTTCGATGCGGCGCGGGCGCAGGGCGAGGGGTTCGCCGCGTGCCTCCTCGCCATGAAGGCGGCGGCGGCGGCCGGGCTGGAAAGCACCCGCGACATGGTGGCCCGGATCGGCCGGGCCAGCCGGCTCGGCGAGCGTTCGCGCGGCACGCTCGATGCGGGTGCGGCCTCGTGCAGCCTGCTGCTCGCCACCTTGGCGGACGGGCTGCGGCGCGAGTTGCAGCGCGAGGACGTCGCCTGAACCGTTTCCTGCCAGACCACGCCAACACTTCGGAGGAAAGATCGCTGCCATGAGTGAGACCGCGGCCCAGGCCACCCGGCCCAACCAGCTTCCCGAGACGATGCAGGCCGTCGTCGCCTACGCACCCGGCGACTACCGGTTCGAGACGGTGGACGTGCCCCGCGCCGGGCCGGACGACATCATCATCGAGGTCGAAGCTTGCGGCATCTGCGCTGGCGACATCAAGGCGTTTGAGGGTGCGCCGTCGTTCTGGGGCGACGGCCGGGGCCAGCCGCGCTACGTGAAGCCGCCGATGATCCCCGGCCACGAGTTCATCGGCCGCGCCGTCGAGGTCGGCGACCGCGTCGCGCAGAAGGGCCAGTACAAGGTCGGCGACCGCCTGATCTCCGAGCAGATCGTGCCGTGCGAGGAGTGTCGCTACTGCAAGCGCGGCGAGTACTGGATGTGCGAGCGGCATGACGTGTATGGCTTCCAGAGCAACGTCAACGGTGGCATGGCGAAGTACATGCGCTTTCCCAAGGAGAGCCGCACCCACCACGTGCCGCACGACCTGCCGATGGAAAAGGCGATCCTGATCGAGCCGTATGCCTGCTCGGTGCACGCGGTGAACCGGGGGCTGATCCAGTTGGATGACGTAGTGGTGCTGTCGGGCGCCGGGCCGCTGGGCCTCGGCATGGTGGGCGCGGCGCGGCTCAAGAACCCGTCGAAGCTGATCGTGCTGGACGTGAAGCCGGAGCGGCTGGAGCTGGCCCGGCGGTTCGGCGCCGACCTGGTCATGAACCCGGCCAAGGAGGACGTGGTGCAGGCGGTCAAGGACCTCACGGAGGGCTACGGCTGCGACGTGTACATCGAGGCGACGGGGCACCCGTCCTCGGTCGTGCAGGGCCTGAACATGATCCGCAAGCTCGGCCGCTTCGTGGAATTCAGCGTGTTCGGCCAGGAGGTCACGGCCGATTGGAGCATCATCAGCGACCGCAAGCAGCTCGACCTGTATGGGGCGCATCTCGGCCCGTATTGCTACCCCCTCACCACGGCGGCGATCAACGACGGCCGCCTGCCGACGGAAGGGGTCGTGACCACCGTTCTGCCGCTCGCGGCGTTCAAGCAGGGCTTCGACATGATGAAGAAGGGCGAGGGGTCGATCAAGATCGTCTTGGTTCCGTAACGCCGTAGCTCGGAGGCCCGCGCCGGTCCGGCGCGGCAACAAGGAAGGGAGCGATTATGCACGAGAAGGCCAAAGAGCTTTGCGAGACGTTCGTCGCCCGCGGCATGGGCCGGCGCGAGCTGGTGCGGCGCCTTGGGGCGCTCGGCGTGACGGCGGGGCTGGCCGACATGCTGGTGAACGCCGCCATGACGGAGGCACTGGCGGCCGACTTCAACTGGAAGGCCTACCAGGGCACCAGCGTCAAGCTGCTGCTGAACAAGCATCCCTACGCCGACGCGATGATCGCCGACATCGAAGCGTTCAAGGCGCTTACCGGCATCAACGTTTCCTACGACATCTTTCCGGAGGACGTGTACTTCGACAAGGTAACGGCCGCCCTGTCGTCGCGCTCCGCCGAGTACGATGTGTTCATGACCGGCGCCTACCAGACCTGGCAGTACGGTCCGGCCGGATGGCTCGTGGATCTCAACGAATACATCAAGGACCCGGCCAAGACCAACCCGGCCTATGCCTGGGACGACATCCTGCCGAACCTGCGGGCGTCCACCTCCTGGTCCGGCAAGCCGGGCGATGCGCCGGGCGGGGCCGGGGCCAAGCAGTGGGCGCTGCCCTGGGGCTTCGAGGTCAACATCGTGACCTACAACCAGCCGCTGTTCGACCGCATGAAGCTGCAGCCGCCGAAGAACATGCAGGAGATGATGGAGACCGGGGCGAAGATCACCCGCGACGCCGGGGGCGGCATCTACGGCGTGGGCACCCGCGGCAGCCGGTCCTGGGCGACGATCCACCCGGGCTTCCTGTCGGGCTACGCGAATTACGGCGCCAAGGACTTCACGGTGAACGGCGGCAAGCTGACGTCCGCGGTGAACTCCAAGGAGTCCAAGGAATTCACGGCGATGTTCGTGAAGATGGTGCAGGACAGCGGCCCGAAGAACTGGGCGACCTACACCTGGTACCAAGTCAACGCCGACTTGGGCGCCGGCGCGTCGGGCATGATCTACGACGCCGACAGCCTCGGCTACTTCGCCAACAGCGGCGACACCAAGATGAAGGGGCAGCTCGCCTACGCGCCGCTGGCGCCGAACCCTGGGGCGCAAGGCCCCACGTCCAACGTGTGGATCTGGTCGCTCGCGATGTCCAACTCGTCCCGCCGCAAGGACGCGGCCTGGTATTTCATGCAGTGGGCGAGCGGCACCGACCACCTGCTGTTCGGCGCCCGCGGCAAGGACCAGATCGACCCGGTGCGCGCCAGCATCTGGAAGGACGAAGATTTCAAGGCGCGGGTGGACAAGAACTTCCCGAACTTCGCCCAGACTTACCAGCTCACCGAACCCGGCGCCAAGATCTACTTCACGCCGCAGCCGCTGTTCTTCAACGTCACGACCGAGTGGGCGGCGGCGCTGCAGCAGATGGTCGCCAAGCAGACGCCGGTGAACGACGGCCTCGACAAGCTCGCGACCAGCATCGACCGGCAGATGAAGCAGGCCGGCCTCGCCTGAACCACCCGGGGGCGGCCGGCGCCGCAGGCCGCCCCCGTTCCGCTGCGCAGGATGCCCGATGTCCGATATTGCCCTCGACCGTCCCATCCCGCAGCGCCGCCCCTGGACGACACGGGCGCTGCCCTACCTGCTGAGCCTGCCGGCGCTCCTGGTCTGCATCGGCATCCTGGTGCCGTTCGGCACGGCGATCTGGTACAGCCTGGAACGCTATAACCTCGCCATGCCGTACACGCGCGGCTTCGTGGGCGTGGACCAATACTGGGACCTGCTGACCAGCCCCGATTTCTGGCGGACCGTCGAGGTCTCGCTGATCTACACCGCCTCGACCGTCATCGTGGAGCTGCTGCTCGGCCTCGGCATCGCGTTGCTGCTGCGGGAGCGCACGCGGCTCAACAATGCGATCTCCATTGCGCTGCTGATGCCGCTGATGACCGCGCCGGCGATTGCCGCCCTGATGTGGAAGCTGATGACCAACCCGGGGTTCGGGGTGCTGAGCTGGCTGGTCTCGCTGGTGAGCGTCACCGATTTCCGCTGGGCGTCCGACCCCGGCTCGGCGATGTTCACCGTCGTGCTGGTCGATGTGTGGGTCTATACGCCGTTCATGATCATCCTGCTGCTGGCCGGGCTGCGCAGCCTGCCGCCGCAGCCGTTCGAGGCGGCGCGGCTCGACGGGGTGCCGCCGAGCTTCGTGTTCTTCCGCATCACCCTGCCGATGCTGACGCCGTTCCTGCTGACCGCGATCCTGTTCCGCATGATCGACTCGATCCAGCAGTTCGACATCATCTACGCCATGACCCAGGGCGGACCCGGCGACAGCCTGCTGGTGTTCCAGGTGCGGGCCTACCTCGACTTCTTCCAGTACACCAACGTCGGCGGCTCGGCGGCTGTGCTGATGATCCTGTGGGCGATCACCTACCTCCTGTCCAACATCTTCGTGAAGCAGTGGCACAAGCTGCGGGAAAGGGCGCGCGGCCATGTCTGACCAGGTGTTCCGGGTGCTGCGCGGGCTGGCGCTCACCGTGGTCGTGCTGTTCTTCCTGTTCCCGATCGCCTGGATCCTGCTGATGTCGTTCGAGACGAACGAGCAGATCCTGCAGATCCCGCCGACGCTCGCGGTGCATCCGACGCTCGCCAACTACGCGGCCCTGCTGTCGGGCAAGCTGCAGACGGCGTCCGGCACGCTGGACGTGACGTTCCTGGGCAACCTGTGGAACTCGGTGCTGCTGTCGGTCTGCTCGGTGGCGCTGGCCTTGTTCCTTGGCGTGCCCGCGGCTTACGCCTTCGCCCGGTTCCGCTTCCGCGGCGGCGAGGATATCGCCTTCACCCTGCTGTCTTTCCGCTTCGCCCCGCCGCTGCTCGTCTTACTGCCGCTGCTGCTCTATTTCGAGGATCTCGGGCTGTCCAACACCTACGTCGGCCTGATCTGGGTGTATCAGCTCATCTGCCTGCCGCTGATCCTGTGGATCGTGCGCGGCTATTTTGAGGATGCCAGCCCGGACATCGAGTACGCCTACCGCGTCGATGGGCATTCCTGGTGGCAGGGCTTCACGCGGATCGCGCTGCCGCTGGCGGCGCCCGGCATCGCGTCGGCGGGGCTGCTGTCGTTCATCTTCGCCTGGAACAACTTCGTCTTCGCGCTGGTGCTGGCGTCCGCCGACAAGCAGCCGGTGACGGTGGGGGCGCTCGCCTTCGTCACCGCGTCCGGCATCCAGTACGGCATCATCGCGGCGGCCATCGTGCTGTCGATCCTGCCGACGCTGGCCTTGGCACTTTATGCGCAGCGGTGGCTGGTCGAGGGCCTGAGCCTCGGGGCGGTGAAGGGATGAACGACGCCGTGGGCGGCCTGGCGGTGCGCAACATGCGCGCGGCCTTCGGCAAGACGGTGGCGCTGCATGACGCCAGCCTGGAGGTGGCGCCCGGCGAGACCCTGGTGCTGTTCGGGCCGTCCGGCGCCGGCAAGACGGTGCTGCTGCGCGCCATCGCCGGGCTGGACCCGGGCGCGACCGGGCAGGTGACGGTGGGCGGACGCGACGTGTCGGTGGTGGGGCCGGAGCATCGCGACATCGGTGTCGCGTTCCAGAACTTCGCGCTCTATCCGCACATGCCGGCCTACGAGAACATCGCCAGCCCTTTGCACGCGCGCCGGCTGCCTGCGGCGGAGATCAAGGCCCGGGTGGAGCGGATCGCCGCCTTGCTGAAGATCGGCCACGTGCTCGGCCAGTTGCCGCGGGCGCTGTCCAACGGGCAGAAGCAGCGCACCGCGCTCGCCCGCGCGCTGGTGGGCGAGCCGAAGATCCTGCTGATGGACGACCCGCTGCGCAACGTCGATGCCAAGCTGCGTTACGAGATGCGGATGGAGCTGCCGCGGCTGCTGCGCCGGTCCGGTGCGGCGTCGATCTACGTCACCCAGGACTATCGGGAGGCGATGGCGCTGGGCGACCGCGTCGCCGTGCTGATCGACGGGCGCATCGTGCAGACCGACCATCCGGAGCAGGTCTATGACGCGCCCTCCACCACCGCCGTGGCGCGGCTGTTCGGCGACCCGCCGCTCAACCTGGTGCCCTGCCGACCCTATGCCGGCAATGACGGCATCCGGGTGCGGGCGCTCGGCCTCGACCTCGGGCTGCCGGCCGACGCCGCGGTGATCGGGCGCGAGTCCCTGCTCGGTCTGCGGCCGGAGGACATCGCGCTGTTTCGGGACGAGCGGCCGGGCGCCGCGCCGGCCACGTTTGAGGTCGCGACGCCGCTGCACGAGAAGGCCGTCATGCTGCTGCGCACGCCCGATGGGCAGGAGGTGCTGGCCAGCATGATCGGCGACGCGCCCCCGCCCGGCACGGCCGTGTGGATCCGCCCGGACGCGGGCCGCGCGCTGCTGTACGATGCGGGCACCGGACTGCTGGACCGGCGCGCCGCCCGCGCCCTGGATGCGGTAGCATGACGCTCACGCTCAGCCACGTCAGCAAGGCCTACGGCCGCAGCACCGTCCGCGCGGTGCGGGACCTCGACCTGCAAATCGACGACGGCGAGTTCGTGGCGCTGCTCGGCTCGTCCGGCTGCGGCAAGACCAGCACGCTGCGCATGGTGGCGGGGTTCGAGGCGGTGACAGAGGGCACGATCACGCTCGCCGGCCGCCGCATCGACGGGCTGCAGCCGGCGCGCCGCAACGTAGCGATGGCGTTCGAGGGCTACGCGCTGTATCCGCCGCTCTCCATCGAGGACAACATCGGCTTCGGGCTGGGCCATGGCAAGTCCGGCGTTGATCCGAAGCGGCGGGTGCGGGAGGTGGCGGACCTGCTGGAAATTGGCCCGATCCTCAAGCGCAAGCCGGCGGGGTTGTCGGGCGGGCAGCAGCAGCGGGTGTCGCTCGCACGCGCCCTGGCGCGCGACGCCGACCTGCACCTTCTGGACGAGCCGATGGGGCAGTTGGAGCCGCAGCTGCGCGCGGTGCTGCGCGGCCGGGTCAAGGCGCTGACCAAGGCGCGCGGCCTCACCTCCGTGCTGGTGACGCACGACCAGACCGAGGCCAACGCGATGGCCGACCGCATCGCCGTCATGGAGGGCGGCGTGCTGCAGCAGTACGGCACCGCCGCCGAGCTGCGCGACCGCCCGGCCAACCTGTTCGTCGCGACCTTCCTGGGCGAGCCGCCGATGAACGCGATGCCGGGCACGGTCGAGGGCGACGGCGTGCGGCTTCAGGGCGAGGACGGCCTGCGCGCAGCCCTGCCCGGCCTGGCGCTGCCGGCGATGGGCACGGAGGTCGTGCTGGGCGTGCGGCCCCATGCCGTCGTGCTCGGGCGCGGCGATTGGCAGGGCACCGTGATTTCCAACCACTGGCTCGGCGACGAGGCGCACGTGGCGCTCGACGTGGGCGGGCGCATGGTGGTGGCGGTGGCGCATGGGCGCGTGGCGGCGCGCGCCGGCGACGTGGTGCCGCTAGGCTTTGCGCCGGAAAGGATGCATCTTTTCGACGCAGGAAGCGGCCGGGCACTGATGCACGGCGCCAAGCGGGCGTGAACGGGGAATCCCATGCAGCTCAACCGAACCAACCTCGCCCAGTTGCAAGCGCCCGTCGTGGTGCCCGGCTTCGACCTTGCCCGCGTGGCGCCCGGCATCGTGCATCTGGGCCTCGGCAACTTCCACCGAGCGCACATGGCGCGCTACACGCATAACCTAATGGAACAACGGCCGGACGCCTTGCAATGGGGCATCGTCGGCGCTGGGCTGATGCCGGGCGACCGGCGCATGCAGGAGAGCCTGGCGCCGCAGGACAACCTGTACACCCTGGTGGAGCGGAGCTTCACGGACGAGACGGTGACGGTGATCGGCTCGCTCGCCGCGGTGGTGTTCGCGGGCGAGGACAGCACGGCCCTGCTGGACGCCATCGACCGGCCGGAGATCCGCATCGTCAGCCTGACGGTGACGGAGAACGGCTACTGCCTCAACCGCGCCACCAAGCGGCTTGACCCCGAGCATCCGCTGATCCGCGCCGACCTCGCGCAGCCGGGGCGGCCGTCAAGCGCAATCGGCATCGTGGTGGAGGCGTACCGCCGGCGCCGGGCGGGCGGCGTGCCCCCGTTCACCGCGATGACCTGCGACAACATCCAGCACAACGGCGAGGTGCTGCGCGGCGCGGTGCTGGCCTTGGCCGAGTTGCGCGACCCGGCGCTCGCCGCCTGGATCGCCGAGCATGGGAGCTTTCCAAGCTCGATGGTGGACCGCATCACCCCGGTGACGGCGGCGGCGGACACCGCGGCGCTAGCCGAGCGCCACGGCATCGTGGACGCCTGGCCGGTGTTCGCCGAGACGTTCACGCAGTGGGTGATCGAGGACCGCTTCCCCGCTGGCCGGCCGCCCTGGGAAGAGGTGGGCGCGCAGTTCGTGGCCGACGTGGCGCCCTACGAGTTCATGAAGCTGCGGCTCCTGAACGCAAGCCACCTCGCAGTGTCCGGCATGGGTCGGCTCGCCGGCTACGTCACCATCGACGAGGCGATGGCCGACCCGCTGATCACCCGCTACATGGGCGCGCTGATGGACCGGGAAACCGGGCCGACGCTGCCGCCGGTGCCGGGGATCGACCTTCAAGGCTACAAGGCGGCGCTGATCGAGCGGTTCGCCAACCCGGCGATCAAGGACACGGTGGAGCGGGTGAACACCGACGCGCCGCTCAACATCCTGGTCGATCCGATCCGCGACCGGCTGCGCGCCGGCGAGGGGGTCGAGCTGCTGGCGCTGGCGCTCGCCGCCTGGCTGCGCCGTGTGCGCGGGGAGGACGAGCAGGGGCAGCCGATCGACATACGCCATCCGCTTGCGGCGCTGCTGCGGGAAAAGGCGGCGGAGGGCGGGCCGGACCCGCGGCCATTGCTCGGCATCGCCCAGCTGTTCGGCGACACTGGCGCCGACCCGCGGCTGATCGAGCCGGTCGGGCGCTGGCTCGCCGCGCTGTATGGCCGGGGCAGCCGGGACACGTTGGCGGAGGCGTCGCGCCATCTCAATTTCTGATGGACGACCGTGTTTTGCCGCAAGAGTGTTGACGCCGGTGCCGGAAAGTGGAACCGTTCGTCCAAGGCCGCCTGAGGCATTGGCGCCATGCAACGTATTCTGGGAGACGTACCATCGCTCATCGCATCACGGGCGGCCTGCGGGCCGCCGTTGCCACCGGCACCCTGCTGTCCGCAGGCCTGGCCGCCGGCACGGCGCGCGCCGAGTCCACCATCACCATCGCGACCGTGAACAACGGCGACATGGTGGTGATGCAGAAGCTTTCGCCGCAGTTCGAGCAGCAGCATCCCGATATCCACCTGCGCTGGGTGGTGCTGGAGGAGAACGTGCTGCGCCAGCGCGTCACGACCGACATCGCCACCAAGGCCGGGCAGTTCGACGTGATGACGGTGGGCAACTACGAGGTGCCGATCTGGGCGAAGCAGGGCTGGCTGGAGCCGATGGACAACCTGCCGGAAGAGTATGGCGTCGATGACATCCTGAAGCCGGTGCGCGCCGGGCTGACCTACAACGGCAAGCTGTACGGCCTGCCCTTCTATGCCGAAAGCGCCATGACCTACTACCGCACCGACCTGTTCGACAAGGCCGGCATCAAGATGCCGGAGGCGCCGACCTACGAGCAGATCCGGCAGTTCGCCGACAAGATCACCGACAGGGCGAACCAGGTGTATGGCATCTGCCTGCGCGGCAAGCCGGGCTGGGGCGAGAACATGGCCTTTGTCACGCCCTTGGTGAACGCCGAGGGCGGGCAGTGGTTCAACGCGCAGTGGAAGCCGGAGATCGACTCGCCGGAGTGGCGCAAGGCGATCAGCTACTACGTGGACATCCTCAAGGCGGACGGTCCGCCGGGCGCCACGTCAAACGGCTTCAACGAGAACCTGGCGCTGTTCGCCAGCGGCCATTGCGGCATGTGGATCGACGCGACGGTCGCGGGCGGCCTGCTGTTCGACAAGAAGCAGTCGCAGGTCGCCGACAAGGTGGGCTTTGCGCAGATGCCGACCGGCGATTTCAAGGGCGCCCCGACCTGGCTGTGGAGCTGGAACCTGAGCATCCCTACCTCGTCCAAGCAGAAGCAGGCGGCGCGCACCTTCGTGACCTGGGCGACGTCCAAGGAATACATCCAGCTTGTCGCGAAGGAGAACGGATGGGTTTCGGCGCCGCCGGGCACGCGGCAGTCCACCTATGACAGCGCCGACTACAAGCAGGCGGCGCCGTTCGCGGACTTCGTGCAGAAGGCGATCTCGGTGGCCAACCCGACCGGCCAGACCAAGGCGCCCCGGCCCTACGAGGGCGCGCAGTTCGTGGCGATCCCCGAGTTCCAGGGCATCGGCACCCAAGTCGGCCAGACCATCGCGGGCACGCTGAGCGGGCAGAGCACCGTCGAGCAGGGGCTGAAGACCGCCCAGGCCGCGACGGAGCGGACGATCCGCCAAGCCGGCTACCCGAAGAAGTAGGAGGCACATCATGTCAGCGACGGTCATCCGAGGGACCAAAGCGGCGGTGGTGGCCAAGCCGCCGCGCCAAACCGGTTCCTGGCTGGTGGTGCCGTCCGTCGCGGTGCTGCTTGCCTGGATGATCGTGCCGCTGGTCATGACGCTGTGGTTCTCGTTCCAATACTACAACTTGGTGAACCCGGACGTGAGCGGGTTCGCCGGGCGGGACAACTACGAGTTCCTCGTCACCGACCCGGATTTCTGGGTCTCGCTCCGCAACACGATGACGCTGCTGATCTCGGTGCTGGTCATCACCGTGGGCTTCGGCACCTTGCTGGCCGTGCTATTCGACCAGCCGTTCCCCGGGCAGAAGATCGCCCGCGTCCTGGCGATCTCGCCGTTCTTCGTCATGCCGACGGTCAGCGCGCTGATCTGGAAGAACCTGCTGATGCACCCGATCTACGGCGTGCTCGGCGCCGCGGCGCTGGCGTTCGGGGTGCAGCCGGTCGATTGGTTCGCCAACTACCCGCTCGCCTCCGTCATCGCCATCGTATCCTGGGAATGGCTGCCGTTCGCGCTGCTGATCCTGCTCACCGCCGTGCAGTCGCTCGACCATGAGCAGCGGGAGGCCGCACGCATGGACGGCGCCGGAGTGGTGGCGCAGTTCTTCTTCATCACCCTGCCGCATTTGTCCCGCGCCATCAGCGTCGTCATCATGATCGAGACGATCTTCCTGCTGACCGTGTTCGCCGAAATCCTCGTCACCACCTCCGGGGGGCCTGGCAACGCCACGACCAACCTGGCCTTCCTGATCTACGCTCGCGCCCTGCTGCAATACGACGTGGGCGGCGCGTCCGCGGGCGGCGTGGTGGCAATCATCCTGGCCAACATCGTCGCCTACTTCCTGGTGCGCAGCATCGCCCGCCGACTGGAGGTCTAGACTTATGCGCGAGACCCTGCTGCAGCGCGTGCTCGCCACCGTCATCGGCTGGGGCGTGGCGCTGCTGCTGTTCTTCCCAATTGCCTGGATGGTGCTGACCAGCTTCAAGACCGAGGGCGACGCCATCACCGCGCGGCTCACGTTCTCGCCGACGCTTGCCTCGTATGCCGAGGTGCTGTCGCGGGCGGACTACCTCAGCTTCGCATGGAACAGCATCCTGGTCTCCGTCGGCGGGACGGTGCTGGCGCTGCTGTTCGCGGTGCCCGCCGCCTACTCGATGGCGTTCCACCCGACGCAGCGCACCCGCGGCACGCTGCTGTGGATGCTCTCGACCAAGATGCTGCCGCCAGTGGGCGTGCTGGTTCCGATCTACATCCTGGCCCGCGACACGGGGCTGCTCGACACCCGTACGGCGCTGGTCATCATCTACGCGCTGGCCAACCTGCCCATCGTGGTCTGGATGCTGTTCACCTTCTACAAGGAGGTGCCGAAGGACATCCTGGAAGCCGGGCGCATGGACGGCGCGCAGACGGCAAGCGAGGTCTGGTACCTGCTGCTGCCCTTGACGCTGCCGGGCATCGCGTCCACCGGGCTGCTGTCGCTGATCCTGTGCTGGAATGAAGCGTTCTGGAGCTTGAACCTGACCACCTCGGCGGCGGCGCCGCTGACCGCGTTTATCGCCTCCTTCTCCAGTCCCGAGGGGCTGTTCTTCGCCAAGCTGTCCGCGGCCTCGACCATGGCGGTGGCGCCGATCCTGGTGTTTGGCTGGTTCAGCCAGCGCCAGCTCGTGCGCGGCCTGACCTTCGGCGCCGTGAAGTAGGAGGCATTCCATGTCCACCCTGACGCTGCGCGGCCTGCGGAAGTCCTACGGACCCGTCGATGTCATCAAGGGCATCGACCTGGACATCGCCGACCGCGAGTTCGTGGTGTTCGTCGGCCCCAGCGGCTGCGGCAAATCGACGCTGCTGCGGATGATCGCCGGGCTGGAGGCGATCACCGGCGGCGAGCTGCGGATCGACGGGGCGCGGGTCAACGAGGTCGGCCCGGCGGACCGCGGGCTGGCGATGGTGTTCCAGTCCTACGCGCTGTATCCGCACATGACGGTGGCGGACAACATGGGCTTCGCGCTGCGCCTGGCCAGCGTCCCCAAGGCCGAGCGGGCGCGCAAGGTCGGAGAGGCCGCGCGCATCCTGCAGCTTGGCCCCTACCTGGAGCGGCGGCCCAAGGACCTGTCCGGCGGGCAGCGCCAGCGCGTCGCCATCGGCCGGGCCATCGTGCGCGACCCCAAGGTGTTCCTGTTCGACGAGCCGCTGTCCAACCTGGACGCCGCCCTGCGCGGGCAGACGCGGATCGAGCTGCTGCGCCTGCACGAGGAGTTGCAGGCGACGATGATCTACGTCACGCACGACCAGGTCGAGGCGATGACGATGGCCGACAAGATCGTGGTGCTGCAGGCCGGGCTGGTGGAGCAGGTCGGCTCGCCACTGGAATTGTATCATCACCCTGACAACCTGTTCGTCGCCGGGTTCATCGGCTCGCCGCGGATGAACCTGATGCCGGCCCGGGTGGTGGAGGCGAGCGGGTCGGGCGTGACCGTCGCCCTGCCGTCCGGCGGGCAGGTGACGGTGCCGACTTCGGCCGGCAGCGTGCGGGCGGGCGACACCGTCACGCTGGGCGTCCGGCCCGAGGGGCTGCGCATCGACCCGGCCGGCCCGATGGTGGGGGAAGTCACGTTGGTCGAGCGGCTCGGCGGCCTGACGCTGCTGCACATCGCCGCGGCCGGCGACCAGATGATCACGGTGCAGATCGAGGGCAGCGACTCCACCCGGGCGCGCGAGGCCGTGCACCTGTCGATCAACACCGCCGCCTGCCACCTGTTCGACAAGAGCGGCCTGGCGCTGTCGCGTTTGGCGCGCCACCCGCTCGCCGCCTGACCACAGCCTGCGGCCTTGGCTGGCGTTGCTGCCCAAGCTTAGGGCTCGGTTTGTATAACTGGGGGCTTTGCGGTGATTGGCGCCTCTGCGCCCAACGCGAGGTGCTGGGGGTTGCGGCTTGCTTGACGCCGATGTCGCGTGGCCGACTCGATCACCACCGGCAGCGTGCAACTGGCCATGTCTCGCCATCCGATCCGTTGCCGGGCGTTGCATCCCGCATTGCCCGACATGCAAAGAATTGCTGCCACGCATTTTCGAGTTGCTAGAAGGGGAAAAAGGCCCATCTCTTCATTGCCATTGCACTTTGCCGTACGTCATAAAAGTCGGTAAGTTACAGTTCCGTTAGAAGAAGTCCTGAATGGTCGTTCCAAGAGTGCGCCCATCCCCAACCCCCACCGCTGACAACGACGATTCGGTCGAGCATCTGCACCGGCGCATCGCTGAACTGACCGAGGCGGTTGCGGCGCGAGACGCCTTCATCTCCGTGGCAGGACACGATCTGCGCAACGCGATGACCCCGATCATCGGCCAGGTCGATCTGCTGGTGGCCAGCGTCACCGCCGGCAGGTGCTCGCCGCAACAGGTCGAGGAGCGGCTGGAGCGCGTGCAGTTGACCATGGTCCGCTACTTGAAGCGGGCAAGGGTCCTGCTCGACGTGTCGCGGCTGACCGGCGGCAAGCTCCGACTCGATCCGGAAGCTTTCGACCTGGCCGCATTGCTGCGGGACGTGGCAAGCGGGTTCCAGGCTGCCTCCCGGCTGTCAGGCTCCAGCCTCCAGGTCGCCGCGCCCGACAGCCTCGCCGTCACCTTGGACCATTCGGCGACCGAGCAGATCCTCAGCAACTTGGTTTACAACGCCCTGCAGCATGGCGCCCGCACCTCGGTCGAGATATCCGCCGCGGTGCTCGGGCAGCAGGTGCAGATCCAGATTCGCGACCACGGCGGCGGCATCTCCGCCCAGGACCGTTCCCGGGTCTCCGGGCGGTTCGAGCATGCGGTGCGAGGAGACCGCGACGGCCTCAGCGTGGGGCTGTGGGTTGTCGGCCAGTTCGTGGCGGCGATGGAGGGCACGGTCGCCATCGACGACGCGCCGGGCGGGGGGGCGCTGTCCACGATCATCTTGCCACTGCACCTGAAAGAGGTCCCGCATTGACCGAGAAAGACCGCGGCAGGCTCACTCGCGTGCCGAGCGGCGTCGCCGGCCTCGATACCATCCTGGGAGGCGGGTTCCTGAAAGGCGGGCTGTACATCATCCAGGGCACGCCCGGCACCGGCAAGACGACGCTCGCCAACCAGATCTGCTTCCACCATGTCGCGCATGGGGGCCAGGCGCTCTATGTCACCCTGCTTGCGGAGTACCACGCCCGCATGCTGCAGCATCTCGGCAACATGTCGTTCTTCGACGCCTCGAAGATTCCCGACGAGTTGAGCTACGTCAGCGGGTTCAGCGTCCTGCGCCGGGAGGGGCTGCGCAGCCTGCTGGACCTCGTACGTCGCGAGATCACCGCCCGCAGCGTGTCGGTCCTGATCCTCGACGGCTTCGCGACGGCGCAGCGCACGGCGCCGAGCGAGCAGGCGCTCAACGAGTTCGTCCACGAGATGCAGGGGATCGCCATCGCGACCGACTGCACGACGTTCCTGCTCAACAGCTCCAAGAGCGAGGCGAGCATCACGCCCGAGCACACGATGGTGGACGGCATCGTGGAGCTGGGTGACCAGCTGTTCGGGTGGTCGGCCGAGCGCGCGATCCAGGTCAGCAAGTTCCGCGGCAGCCCCTGCATGCGCGGCAGGCACGCCTTCGAGATCACGACGGACGGCCTTGTCGTCTATCCCCGGATCGAGACGCTGCTGGCCCGGCCCTCGCAGCCGGACCAGACCGCCATGGAAAGGGTATCGACCGGCGTTGACCAGCTTGACGCGATGCTGGGCGGGGGACTGCCTGCGGCATCGACCACCATGGTCATGGGGCCGTCCGGGGTGGGCAAGACGACGCTCGGGCTGCAGTTCCTGTCCCGCAGCAGCGGGGTCGAGCCGGGATTGCTGTTCGGGTTCTACGAGACGCCGGCGCGCATCGCGGCCAAGGCCCGCGGGGTCTGCCCGCCGCTCCGCGGCCTGCTCGACAGCGGCGCGGTGGAGGTGCTGTGGCAGCCGCCGACCGATGGGCTGATCGACGCCTACGGCGCGCGGCTGCTGGAGGCCGTCCGCCGCCGGGGCGTGCGGCGGCTGCTCATCGACGGCCTGGGCGCCATCCAGAGCGTCGCCCGCGACCCTGGCCGCGTGGGCCACTACCTGAACGCGCTGGCGAACGAGTTGCGGGCGCAGGGTGTCACAACCGTCTATACGCTGGAGGTCGCCGACATCATCGGCCCGAATATTCGGTCGCCGCTGGGCGACCTGTCCAGCCTGGCGGAGAACCTGGTCCTGCTGCGCTACGTGGAGCTTCGCTCCCGGCTCTACCGGCTCGTCTCCATCCTCAAGGTCCGCGACAGCGGCTTCGACTCGTTGCTGCATGAGTACGTGCTCACGGGCAGCGGCCTGAAGATCGAGCCGCAGAGCGCCGGCGCCGAAAGGATCATGGCCGGCCTCGCGTCCGACGCGGCCGGCCCGCTCCTGGGGACCACGCCGCAAACCGAACCCGGCGGCTGACGATGGCAACGGTGCTCGTGGTCGATGACGAGTTCGGGATCGCGGAGCTGTTCGAGGCCATCCTCACGGACGAGGGGCACCGCGTGCTGATTGCCGTCAACGGCAAGCACGGATTGGAGATGCTGGCGCAGGAACCGGTTGACCTCATCTTCCTCGACTACATGATGCCGGTCATGAACGGGGCGGCCACGCTGGCCATGTTGATGGCCGATCCAGCCTTTCGGCATATTCCCGTCATCGTCATGAGCGCCATGATGCAAGCGGCGGTTGCCGAACGCTGCTCAGGTTATGCCGCGTTCCTGCACAAGCCGTTCAGGACTGGTCAGGTCGTGGCGCTGACCAAGCGCCTGCTTGGCGAGATGGTCGGCCTTCCCGGCTGACCAGGTTCAAGCCGGGCGCACGACGTGGAACGCGGTCCCGGTATTGGCGGCCACGCCGCTTGGATTGTTCCAAGGAATCGTCCGGACCGCTGCGGCGCTGCCGGCCCATTGGTCCATCACCTGGATGCCGTGCTCGTTCTGCCCCAGGTAGATCGCCGCGTGGCTGCTGCCGTCCGTCGCGTTCGCGTAGCGGTCGGCGCCGTTGAATGTCGCGATGGCGGTGCCGGGCCGCAGCTCCGTGTTGCCCCGCACCGGTGCGCCGCACTTCCAGTTCCGGGTGTGTCCGATGCCCGGGCTTGCGGCCTGGACCAAGGCGACGCATTGGCCGGAGCCGGCGGAGCGCCCAAGATACTGGGCGTAATCCGCTGCCACGAACCCGCCGGCGGTGCCCAGCGCGGCCCCGCCCGGCGCCGCCCGCGGTCCCGCCATGGCACCCTGCGTCGTCCGTTGGCCGGGAAGCCCCGGCATCGCGGCCATGGACGCGGCGGCGAGCGCGGCGAAGCTTCCGGCGGCGGCGTCCGGCGCCTTGAAGCTTCCAGGGGCCAAGCGTATCTGCGCCCGCGGGCTCTGCAGTATGAGACCGAGATTGTGAATCAAGCCTAACCCCCGAAGCTGCCCCCGAGCCGGAGCCTAGCGCGCGGGGGTTGCCAATCCGTTAATCCCGCCGGTCGGTCCGCATCACCCCGGCGGGAGGACCTGGAACTCGTTCCATTCGCTCGGCGCGTAGCGCCCAAGAGTGCGGCCGACGGCATAGACGCGCCAGGCATAGCGGCCCGGAACCCGGTCCACCGTCGCGAGCGTCGCGGTCTCGTCCAGGTATGTCGCGAACACCTCGCGCGGTTCCACGGGGTCGAGCGCCAGGAGCTGGACGAAGAACCGCACCGGAACCGGCTGGGCCGGACTGACCCAGACCAACTCCACGGTGCCCGCGGCATTCGAGGCGCTGGCCGCCACAGGGATTACGTCACCATCTGCGGGCGTGACCGGCTGCGCCGCCTCAAGCGGGCGGGTTGCGTCCGCTGGCGCCGGGGAACGCCGGGCCTCGCTTCCGGCGCGGCGCATGCTGGCCAGCCGCTCCGCCGCGGCGGGTAATTCCACGGCGGCAACGCGGAACCACGCCTGCGCCTGATCGGGATTGCGCGGCACGCCGTCGCCCGCCGCATAAAGCTGGCCCAGGTTGTACTGGGCGCGGCGGTTGCCATGGGCTGCCGCCCGGCCGTACCAAAGCGCCGCCTCGGCGGCGTTGCGCGGCACGCCGTCGCCAGTGTCGCACATGGCGGCCACGTTGAACTCCGCCGTTGCGGAGCCGGCGACCGCGGCGCGCCGATACCAACGGTAGGCGATCACCGGGTCGCGCGGGACGCCCTTGCCAAGATCGTAGAGGCTGCCCAAGCCGAGCTGCGCCGCAGGGTCGCCCGCCTCTGCCGGCGGCTCCCAGAGCTGGCGCGCCACGTCATAGCGCCCGGCCTCGTAGGCGCGCTGCGCCTCCCCAGAATCGGTCGGCGGGGGGGCAGCTCCCGTCATGAAAGTTAGCACCAGCAGTGCCAGACCGAGCCGTCTCCAACCTGCCAATCCCTTGCGTCCGGTCGCCAGGCCCTAGCGCCAGGTGATCTCGACACGCCGGTTCTGCGGTTCGGCCACGCCGCGCTGTGCCGGGACTGCCGGGTTCGTTTCGCCTTTGGCCAGGATCTGCGTGCGCTCGGCGGGGATGCCGCGCGCCAGCATGCCGCGCACCACGGCCGTCGCCCGGCGCTGCGAGAGCAGCAGGTTGTCGGCTGGCTGGCCCACTGCGTCGGTGCTTCCGCTGACGATCATGATGATGGGCCGTCCCTCGCGATACAGCCGCGAGGCCTGATCCAGGATCGCCTGGTTGCGGGCGTCAAGCGCCGAAGCCCCGGCGTCGAATAGGAGGACCAGCTTGCCGGCGGGCTCCGCGCCTTGCGAGGCCCCGCCCGGCACGGGGGCGGCGACCGGAGCTGCCGCCGAGGAGGACTGCGGGTCTGCCGGTTGGGCGATTGCAGCGGCAGCAAAGCAGGCCGAGATGGTTCCGAGAAGGCAGGCTTTCATCGACACGGGCATAATGGACTCTCCCCAAGACGCTATAGGCGCGCCTTGCAAGGAATAGGCATACAAGACCTGGAGACAGCGACGCGATTAAAAAGGATGGAGAACGCCTGCCTGGCTCATTTTTCACCCGGCAGCCCGTCCCTCAACGGACCGGGCTTGCGGTGTGAGTCGCCAACACCGCGTCGCTCGTGGCGTCCACTTCTTGCAGGCGCACCTCATAGCCCCAGAGCAGCGCTAGTTGCCGCAACGTGGCCTCGGCATCCTTTTTGGACAGGAGTTGACCGGGCACGGTACGGTGTTCCAGCAACAGCCGCCGGTCGCCGAACAGGTCCACATCGACCACCTGGATGTCCGCGTCACCCAGCCCGGGATCGTAGGACCGCGCCAGGCTGCGGCGGATCGAGCGGTAGCCCTCGTCGTCATGGATGGCATCGACCAGCAGCGTCGGCTCGGTCGTGTCGTCCATCAGCCGAAACATGCGGAAGTCGCGCATGACCTTGGGCGAAAGGAACTGCAGGACGAAGCTCTCGTCGCGGTAGTTGGCCCAGGCATGGCGCAGGGTACCCAGCGCGTCGCCGTTGCCGGCCCAGTCCGGGAACCAGGCGCGATCCTCCTTGGAAGGCTGGTCGCAGATGCGGGCGATGTCGGTCATCATGGCGTAGCCCAGCGCGTAGGGATTAAACCCCGGACCGCCCGCCGGGTGGTCGAAGCCCGGCTGCATGATGACGTTGCTGGTGGAGTGCAGCACCTCCAGAAAGGCGGCGTCGTCGATCTGCCCGGTCTCGTGCAGGCGAGTCATGATGCGCTGATGCACCCAGGTGGCGCAGCCCTCGTTCATCAGCTTCACCTGCGGCTGCGGGTAGAAGTATTGCGCGATCAGCCGTACGATGCGGATGATCTCCCGCTCCCACGCCTGCAGCCGCGGTGAGGATTTCTCGAGGAAATAGAGCAGGTTCTCCTCGGGCAGGCCGAGCCGGCGTCGCCGCTCCGCCAGCTTGTCCACGCCGGGCGCAGGCTTCACGTCGGGCAACGTGCGCCAAAGGTCGTCGAACATGCGCTCGTCGTATTCCTGGCGCTCGCGCTCGCGCTTCTGCTCGGTCTTAAGGTTCATCGGCCGGCTGCCGCCGTGGCGGTGCACGCCGTGGCGCGACAGGCTGTGCGCCGCGTCCAGCACGCGCTCGACCGCGGCAGTGCCGTAGCGGTCCTCGCAGCCGGAGACGTAGCTGCGGGCAAAGCCGAGATAGTCGAGGATCGCCGACGCCTCGGTCCATTGCCGGAACAGGTGGTTGTTGCGGAAGAAATGGTTGTGCCCGAACGCCGCATGGGCGATCACCAGTGCCTGCATGGTCGCACTGTTCTCCTCCATCAGGTAGGAGATGCAGGGGTTGGAGTTGATGACGACCTCATAAGCGAGGCTGGTGTAGCCGCGCCGATAGCTGCTTTCGTGCTGGAGAAACCGCTTGCCGTAGGACCAATGCCGGTAGGTCAGCGGCATGCCGTGCGCGGTGTACACGTCGAGCATCTGCTCCGACGTGATGACCTCGATCCGGTTGGCATAGAGTTCGAGGCCAAGCTCATCGAGGGCAATGCGCTCGATGGCGTCATAGGAGCGGCGCAGCGTCTCGAAGTTCCAGTCCGTGCCGCTGTAGAGCAAGGGCAAATCCATCAGGCCGGCACCTTTCGCCCGAACAGTTCGCGGAACACCGGAAAGATGTCCCGCCGCTCCGTCACCCGCCGCATCGCAAACTTCGGCGCCCGCTGCGCGAGCGGCGCGTAGCCGCGCCACAGGTCGGTCTCGCCCCGGATGATCGCCGCCGACATCGAGACCTCGATATAGGCGAAATGCTGCACCACCGGCAGGATATCGGCCTCCAGCATGGACACCGCGCGTTGCGTGTCGCTGCCGGAGTTGTCGCCGTCCGACGCCTGCGCCGCGTAGATGTTCCATGAGCCGGCAGGGTAGCGGTCCCGCTGGATGCGGGTCAGCTCGGTGAGCGCCGTGGACACCACCGTGCCGCCGGTGCGCGGATCGGTGAAGAAGACCTCCTCCGTCACTTCCTCCGCCACCTCGGTATGGCGGATGAACACCAGGTCCACGCGCTTGTACCGGCGCTCCAGGAAGACGTGCAGCAGCAGGAAGAACCGTTTCGCCAGGTCTTTCATGCTTTCCGACATGGAGCCGGACACGTCCATGAGGCAGAACATCACGGCGCGGGTCGAGGGCTTCGGCACTTGGGTGTAGCGCCGGTAGCGCATGTCGATGGGATCAACCCACGGCACGCGCGCCAGGCGCCGCAGCGCGAGTTCCAGCTCGCCCCGCAGGGTCCGCAGGCGCTCGGCGTCCTCTCCGCTCGCCTCCAGGCGCGCGACCTCCGCCTCAAGCTCGCGCACCTCGGGCGGCTTCGGGCGGCGGAGGCCGATGCGCCGGGCCATGGATTGCCGCATGGAGCGCGACATGTCGATCTGCGACGGGTTGCCGTCCACGCTGATGCCGGCGCGCACCGGCGCTATCGTCTCGGTCGCGACCACCTGGCTCTTGACGAGGTCCGGCAGTTCCAGGTCTTCGAAGAACAAGTCCAGGAACTCGTCGCGCGTCAGCACGAAGCGGAAGCCGTCCTGCGCCTCCCCGCCGCCCTGGCCGGCGCCGTTGCCGCTGCCGCCCCCGCCGCCGCGCGGGCGGGCCAGGCGGTCGCCGGTCGAGAACTCCTTGTTGCCGGACAGCACTACCTGCCGCTCGCCGCTGGTGAACACGGTGTGGAAGGAGGGTTCGTGCAGCACGTCGGACGGGATGGTAACGGCCTCCCCATGCCCGGTTTCCCGCAAAGTGCCCTGAGCGATGGCCGCCCGGGCCGCCCGCGCGACCTCCCCCCGCGCCCGGGCCAGCACGCGCTGCCGGTTCTCCAGATTCTTGCCGTGCGGGTTGGGGCGCCGGTCGATGATATCCAAGGTATCTCCGCTCAGGCCGACTGCTTGAACCGCATGTACCACTCGACCAGCCGGCGCACCTGGCGCTCGGTGTAGCCGCGCGAGACCATGCGCATGACGAAATCGTTGTGCTTCTTCTCGGTTTCCCCGTCCTTCTTGGACCCGAAGCTGATGACCGGCAGCAGGTCCTCGACCTGGGAGAACATCCGCTTCTCGATCACGTCGCGGATCTTCTCGTAG
>CAXSHI010000001.1:0-93871 GCA_964236755.1 uncultured Acetobacteraceae bacterium | reverse complement strand
GGGGGGGGGGGGGCGCGGGGGGGGGGGGGGGGGGGGGGGGGGGGGGGGGGGGGGGATCCTGCTGCGCTCGGCGCGGGTGTTCGCCGACGAAACCACGTGCCGGTGCTCGACCCCGGCCGCGGGCGGACCAAGCAGGGCTCCCCCTAGCCTGTGGCGCGTGACGACCGGCCTTGGGGCGGGGCTGACCCGCCGGCCATGGCCTGCCGCTACGCCCCGAGCCGCGGGCAGAAGCACAACGACCGGCTGCTCGGCGGCTGCCGCGGCATCCTGCAGTGCGACGGCTTTGCCATCCACAAGAAGCGGGCCGGTCCCAAGCCTGGCAAGGATGTCGTGGCCCTGGTGTTGTGCTGGAGCCACGTGCGCCGGGGCTTCTACGACCTAGCTAGGACCGGCGCCGCCTCGATCGCGACCGAGGCGCTGGCGTGCATCGCCGCCCTTTACCGGGTCGAGGCCGATGATGACGGCGTCGGGCGCGCCATACGCCCAGTCAAGCTGTCAAGAATGCCCTGTTCGCCGGTGGCGGCGAGGGCGGGGCAAACTGGGCGCACGTCGCGACCCTGATGGAAGCCTGCAAACTGAACGAGGTCAATCCGCAGGGCCACACCGACCTACTGACCCGCTTGGCCCACGGCTGGCCGCAGGCACGCATCGATGCGCTGATGCGCCCTGGATTGGGCCACCGCAAAGGCCACCTGACCGTCAAGTCGTCAACGTCAGGGTGGCGGAGCACCGCTTACGGATGATTGACAGCGGCATCCAGTTCACCGCTTGCAAACAGGACACCTGGGACAGCAAGCATATATTCGATAGAGCCTGCCGGGCCAGCGGCATCGAGCACCGGCTGACCAAGGTCAACCATCCCTGGATCAACGCCAGATCGAACGAATGAACCACACGATCAAGGACGCCATTGTCGAGCACTGCCACTACAACCGCCACGACTCACTCAGGACGCACCGGCATCTTCTCGTGGGTGCCTACAATCACGTCGCGGGCTTAAACCTCCCGCGGCCACACGCCCTACAAGCTTAATCACCAGACCTGAACGATAGAACTTGAACGACTCAGGCTTAACCCCTTCCACCATACCCCAAGATCAAACATCTAAAGCATACGTTGCAGAATGATCTTCTGCACGTCCGACGTGCCTTCATAAATCTGACACACCCGGACGTCGCGGTAGATGCGCTCGACGGGGTAGTCTGTTAGATAGCCGTAGCCGCCCAGAGTCTGAATTGCGGCGGAGCAGATGCTTTCCGCCACTTCGGAGGCAAACAGCTTGGCCATCGCAGCCGCTTCCAGCGCCGGTTGCCCGGCGTCCTTCAGCCGGGCGGCGCGCAGGGTCAGTTCCCGCGCGGCCGCAAGCTTGGTCTTTGCCTCGACAAGGCGGAAGCCGACGCCCTGGTGCTCGATGATCGGCCGGCCGAACTGCTTGCGTTCCTTGGCGTAGCCGATGGCATAATCGAGCGCCGCCCGCGCCATGCCGACGCTCTGGGCTGCGATGCCGATGCGTCCGCTCTCCAGGGTGCTGAGCGCGATCTTAAGGCCCTGGCCCTCGTCGCCAATGCGCTGATCGTCGCTCACCTGCATGTCGTCGAACGCCAGCGCGCAGCTATCCGATGCCTTTTGGCCCAGCTTATGCTCGACCCGCGCCACCGAGAAGCCTGGCGTGTCATTGGCAACCACAAATGCCGAGATGCCCTTCTTGCCGACCGTCGGATCGGTCACGGCGAACAGGATCGTCGTCTTGCCGTACGAAGCATTGGAGATGAACTGCTTCGACCCGTTGACCACGTAGCCGCTATTGGTCCGAATTGCCCGTGTGCGGATCGCCGAGGCGTCCGATCCAGCGGCAGACTCGGTCAGCGCGAAGCTGCCGATCGCCTCGCCGCTGGCCATCGGCCGCAGCCACCGCTCCTTTTGCGCCGGGGTGGCGAACTTCTCCAGGATCTCGCAGGTCGGCGCATTATGCACGCTGACCAGCGTGGAGACCGAGCCGTCGCCGGCCGCGATCTCCTCGACGACCTGGGCATAGGCCGCATAGCCGATCTCGCTCCCGCCCCACTCGGCGCTGTTGGTGGCGCCCAGAAAACCCATCTCGCCCAATTCGCGGATGATCTCGGGTTCGATCCGGCCGGCCTGCTCACGGGCCGCCGCGTGCGGGGCCAGGCGCTCCTGCGCGAAGCGACGCGCAGCCTCGACGATCAGGGCGCTGGGATCGGTGTGGTCGAGCATGGGACGCCTCTCATTGGTTCATGCAAGATGATTGCGGGCGCTACTCGGCGGCCACGCCGTGCGTCGGCACCATGGACATGGGCGCATGGAGGCGGCACAGCAACGCCTCACGTTTCGGACGCGCGGCGTCCAGGCTGGCGGCCTTCACCGAGCCGAAGCCGCGGATGTCCTGCGGCAGCGCCGCAAGCGACACCGCGTCTGCCAACGTGTCCGGACGCACGCAATCAAGCATGTGGCGCACGTCACGCTCGTATTCGTCGGCCAGGGCGCGCTCTAGTCGACGGTCGCGCTGCCAGCCGAACGGGTCGAACACGGTGCCGCGCAACGCCTTGCCATGACGCAGCATCCGGAACAGCGGCAAGGCGATGCGGCCGGAGATTTTGATTTTGCGTCGGCGCCCGGTTGCCGGGTCAAGCCGGCTGAGCAGCGGCGGTGCCATATGGAACACCGGTTCGTCGCCGTATGCGGCGGCAGCGTGCAGCCGGGCGACCTCATACTCGTCCTTGTAGGCGAGGACGCGAAAGAACCCTTCAGCCACGGCACGGGTCATCGCACCATCCTTGCCGTCCAGCGCCGTCTCACGCGCCTGGGCCGCGTCAACCAGAGCGCGATACCGTTCCGCGAGGGCCGGACCTTGGTAGTCCACAAGCTCGCCTTGCCGGCGCACGACCAACGCCTCCAACGTGTCCGGCACCCGCGCCGTGTCTGCCAGGATCTCGTCGGCCAGCGCCGGTTGCGCCGCAAGGATGCGGCCCCACAAGAACGCCCGGCGGTTCAGCGGGACGGCGGTGCCATTGAGTTCCATGGCCTGCATCAGCGCGCCGCTGCCGACTGGCAGCAAACTCTGCTGCCAAGCGATGCCCAGCAGCAGCGTATTCATCGCCTGCGCGTTGCCGAACAGCCGCTCCGACAGCGCGCTGCCGCGCAGGAAGCGCGAACGCTCGATGGACGTGGCCCGGCCGATGGCCCGGCGGTGCAGCTCGGCATCCACCCTCACATCGCGGTCCCCCATGAAGGCCGCACCCGCCTGCAGGTCGAGGTTGCCGATCACCGCCGCATCCCGCGCGCAGCGCCCCAGCACGTCCGGCCCGGCGCTCACCGCCAAATCCGCGGCCAGCAGCAGATCCGCCGTCCCGCGCGGAATGCGCACGACGTCAAGCCCGGCATCGGCGATCTGCACATGCGACACGACCGCGCCGTTCTTCTGGGCAAGCCCGGTGAAGTCGAGCGTGCTGACCTGGCGTCCCTCAAGGTGCGCCGCCATCGCGACGATGGCGCCGCAGGTCACGATCCCGCCGCCGCCAATGCCGGCGAACAGGCCGCGCCAAGGCGATGCAGCATCCGCCAGCGTCGGCTCGGCCAGGCCGGCGGCCAGGCCGGCCTCGCGCGCGGCCCATAGAGCGGCCGGGTAGCTGCCCCCGGACTGCGGCGCGTCGGACTTCGTGGTGACGAAGCTCGGGCAGAAGCCCTTCAGGCAGGACAGGTCGGTGTTGCAGCTTGTCGGGCTGATGCGGCGCTTGCGGCCGTACTCGGTCTCCACCGGCTCGATGGCGATGCAGTGCGACTGCGCCGTGCAGTCGCCGCAGTTTTCGCAGACACGCTCGTTGATGACGACGCGGGTTTCGGCCACCGCCAGCTTGCCGCGCTTGCGACGGCGACGCTTCTCGGTGGCACAGACCTGGTCGTAGATAATGGCGCTGACGCCCGGGTGCCCGCGCATCCGCCGCTGCACCGCGTCAAGGTCGTCGCGCCCGTGGCGCAGCGTGCCCGGCGGCAGTGCGGCGGCGGGAGGAAGTCGGGCCGGGTCGTCGGCCACCACGGCAATCAGGCCGACGCCCTCTGCCGCCAACTGCTGGGCAATCTTGAGGACCGTCGGCCCGCCCTCCGCCGGCTGGCCGCCGGTCATCGCCACTGCGTCGTTGAACAGAATCTTGTAGGTGATGGGCGTGCCAGCCGCGACCGCCTGGCGGATCGCCAACAGGCCGGAGTGTTGGTAGGTGCCGTCCCCCATGTTGGCGAACATGTGCGGCGTCTCGGTGAACGACGCCAAGCCGACCCAGGGCACGCCCTCGCCGCCCATCTGGCTAAAGGTTTTGGTCCCTTCGGACGTGGTCAGCGCCATGGTATGACAGCCGATGCCCGCCATGGCGAAGCTGCCATTCGGCAGGCGTGTGCTGGTGCCGTGCGGGCAGCCAGCGCAAAACGTCGGCGCACGCGCAAGCAGGCCCGGCGTGCGGGCGGGTGCAGTGACCGCCGCCGGCTCGTTGATAGCCATTCCGCAGCGGCGGAGCACGCGGGCAAGCGCCGCCATCGCAAGCTCCGGCGACAGCTCCATTACCGCTGGCAGCAGCGGCGCGCCGTCCTGATCAAGCTTGCCCTCGATGCTGGGTCGGTCTGCCAGGTCATACAGCGCCGACCGGAGCTGCGCCTCGACATTCGACCGCTTTTCCTCAACGACCAGAATGGCGCGCTTGCAGCGCGCGAACTCTCGCGCTCCCTCGGTCTCCAGCGGCCAGGACAGCGCCACTTTGTAGATCGCGATGTCGGGGTGTTGGTCGAGGCCCAGGCGGCGCAGCGCATGCATCGCGTCGTGGTGCGCCTTGCCGACCGTCACGATGCCGATTGTCGCCTCGGCCGGCCCGTGAACGAGCCGATCCAGCCGGTTCGCCCGCGCCCACGCCCGCGCCGCCGGCAGCCGCTCTTCCACCATGCGCCGCTCCAACTCTGCGCGCTCCGCCGGCCAGGGAAGCTGGGCGTCAAGGTTGAGGCCATGCGACGGCAACGGCCGGTCCGGCATGACGAACTGCCGCTCGCTTGGGACGACCACGACCGCAGACTGCTCTGCCGTTTCCGCAATTGTCTTCAACGCAACCCAAAGCCCGGCGTAGCGCGACATGGCGATGCCGGCGAGGCCATGCTCCAGGATCTCGCCGACATCGGCGGGCTGCAGCACCGGAATCTGCACGCTTTCAAAAATGCCGTCCGTCTGGTGCGGAAACACCGAGGAATGCGCCGCGTGGTCATCGCCCGACACGGCCAGCACGCCGCCCAGGGGCGCCGTCCCGATCATGTTGGCGCAGCGGAGCGCGTCGGCGCTGCGGTCCACGCCGGGTCCCTTGCCATACCACATGCCGAACACGCCATCGACGCGCTTGCCGGGGAAGGTATCGATCTGCTGGCTGCCCCACAGCATCGTCGCCGCCAAGTCTTCGTTCAGCCCGGGCTGGAACCGGACGCCCTGCTCCGTCAGCAGCTTTTCCTTGCGCCACAGCTCCCGATCCAAACCACCCAGCGGCGACCCGCGATAGCCCGACACCAGGCCGCCCGTGCGCAAACCGCCCGCACGATCCAGGCGCGCCTGCTCCAGCAGCACGCGCACCAGCGCCTGCGTGCCGGTCAGCAGCATCGGCTGATCCAGTTCGGCATAGCGGCTGTCCAGCGTCGTGGTAGCAGCGAAACCGATGTCCATGGGGTGCGTCTCCCGGGAAAAGCCGCACGCGCCTGAGCGTTGACGGCATTGTGCAGCATAGACCTGAAATAGGTAGTGGGTGCTGCCATAGTTGCGCTATGGAGGCGATGCGTTTGGCAGGATCTGCCAATGCTGCACTGCGATATAGCAGGATTGCCCACCATCATGCGCCTTGACCGGATTGATCTCGCCATCCTGGACCACCTGCAGCGGAATGGCCGCGCAACCAGCAACGAGGTTGCCGATGCCGCTGGACTGTCGCCCAGCCCGGCGCATCGGCGGCAGAAGCTGCTGGAAGAGGGCGGCATCATCGCTCGCTACGTGGCGCTGCTGGATCAGGACCGCGTCGGACTGCCGGTGAACGTCTTCGTCTCCGTCAGGCTTTCTGCCCAAACCGACGAACATCTGGTCGCCTTTGAGGAAGCCATCGCTGATCTGCCGGAAATCATGGAGTGCTACGTCATGTCGGGCGCCAGCGATTATCTGTTGCGGGTCGTCGCCCCCGACCTCGGCGCTTATGAGGAGTTCCTGCGCACCCGGCTGACCCGTATCCCCGGCGTGCGCGGGGTGGAAAGCGCGTTCGCGCTGAAGCGCGTGGTGTATCGCACGAATTTGCCGATCCGCCGCAAGCCGCGGGCCTAGGTCATGCTCGCCGCACTCCTGCTCGCATTTCCCGCGCTGTTCAGCATCATCAATCCCATTGCCGGCGCCTTCATCTTCCGGGAGGCCACCGCCGACCGCACCCACCTGGAGCGCGTCAAGCTGGCCCGCCGGGTCGGGCTGTATTCGCTGCTGGTGATGCTGGTGGCGTTGTGGGCCGGGTCCTACGTGCTGGCGCTGTTTGGGATCACCCTCGCCGCGCTGCGCATCGCCGGCGGGATCGTGCTCGCGCTGTTCGCGTGGGAGTTGCTGGGCGCTCCCGAGAAGCGTGAAGGCCGCAAGCAGGAGCAGGCGGCCGACGCCGGCCCGGCGGTTGCAGACGACGTGGCGTTCTTTCCGCTGACTCTGCCGTTCACCACCGGGCCCGGCACGATCGCGGTGGCCGTGGCGTTGGGTGCCGGACATCCCGGGAGGGGTCAGGCCTGGGCCGGGTTCTATGCCGGCACTGGGTTTGCGGCCGTGGCGATGGCTGGGGCGATCTGGTTGACCTACGCCTATGCGGATCGCTTGTCCGACCTGCTGGGCCGCACCGGCAGTAAGACCGTCACCCGGCTTTCGGCGTTCATGCTGTTCTGCATCGGCGTGCAGATGCTCATCACCGGCGTGGTGGACGTGCTGGGGCCGTTGCTGGGCGCGAGATAGCCGGGCAACTCCGAAGCCAAGGCGGCGTTGCCTGGCCAATGAAGGAAGTCAGCCTAAACGGCGTCGATGCCAAGCTGCTCCAGCTGGCTCGGACCGTGCAATCCACGGGCTATGCATTCACCACCCCCACCCCGGCCACCCATGCCCGCGTCAACGTCCGTTCCAGTTCGGCGTGGGCGCAGGATTTGGCTGGCGTTTTCGGGTGGAGCCGCCCGTTTCGCGAAAGCGTCGTTCCGCCCGCCATCCTGGCGCTGATGCGAGAGGCCGGCGTGCTCGTCTCCAGCAACGCCGGCCTCCACAGCGCCGTTCGGCTGTCCAGCCTCGACGGCCTGCTGTTCGTGCATTCCGCTTATCCGACCATGGCGGCCGACTCGGTGTTTTTCGGACCTGACACTTACCGGTTCAGCCGTGCCATCCTGGCCTATCTCGACAAGGGCGCTCCGGTGCGCCGCGCCGTGGACATCGGTTGCGGTGCCGGACCCGGCGCTATCCTGGTGGCCCGGGCGCACCCGGATGCCGAGGTGTTGGCGGTTGATATAAATCCGGTGGCGTTGCGCATGACCCAGATCAATGCGGCGCTGGCCGGGGTGCGGGTGACGGCAACGGAAAGCGATCTGCTGTCCGCCGTTCCCGACGCCTTCGACCTGATCGTCTCAAACCCGCCTTATCTCGTCGATCCTGACTCCCGAGCGTATCGACATGGCGGGGGGCCGTTCGGCGCTGGGGTATCGCTTGCGATCCTGGATGCTGCGCTGGAGCGGCTGGCGCCGGGCGGTATGCTGCTGCTATACACGGGTGCCGCCATCGTGAACGGAGCCGACCCCTTCAAAACGGCCGCAGTTGCCCAAATAGGCGGGTCCGGAGCAGTTTGGACTTATGACGAACTCGATCCGGACGTGTTTGGCGAGGAATTGGGCGAGGGTGCCTACACAGCCACCGACCGTATCGCTGCCGTGCTGTTGACAGTAAAAATGGGAATGAAACGACATGCCTGATGGCAGCCTACGTCCTATCCTTTCGGCCGAAGATCATTGGCATCGCCGGCTGGCAGCGTTCAACAATCACCGGTTCGCCCCGGCGCTGCCCAGCACGGATTGGCAGTCTGACATCGGCATGCAATCGAAGCTGCTGATCGAGGAAGGGAATTGGCTTGAAGCGGCGCGTGCTGCGGTCGCCGAACGGGCCGCGCAAGCGCCGCGCGACCCCGATGGGTTCGTTGTGTGGTTTGAAGAGTTGGATCGCACCGGGCCGGGGCAAAACGACCCGCTGTTTCCATGGCTGGCTGAAACCGCAACTCGGGATGAGATGTGCTGGTTCCTGACTCAGGAGGTTGCGGGCGAAGCTGGATTTGAGGATCTTGCAGCGCTTACCCAAGTACGTATGCCGCAACGGCCCAAACTCGAGATTGCTCGGAACTACTGGGATGAGATGGGGCGGGGCAACCCCAAGGGTATGCACGGCCCGTTGCTCGACACCTTGGCGCGCCGCCTGGGCCTGACCCCGGAAGTCGAGACGACGGTGTGGGAGAGCTTGGCCTTAGCCAACACGATGGCCGGGCTTGCAGCCAGCCGGCGGTACGCCTTTCAATCCATGGGCGCGTTGGGGGTGATCGAGCAGACGGCGCCGGGCCGCGCCGCGTTGGTGGCGCTTGGCTTGAAGCGTTTGGGCGTGCCGGCCAGTGATCGCCACTATTTCGATCTGCATTCCGTACTGGATGTGAAGCATTCGGCCGCATGGAACAAGGAGGCGCTGCATCCGCTGGTGGCGGAAAACCCTGATTACGCACCAGCCATCGCCGGGGGCGCGCTGATGCGGTTGGAATGCGGGGCGGCCTGCTTCCGACGTTACCGTCAGGAACTGGGCCTGGGCTAACCGATTTATTGCCGTATGACAGTCAGAGTATGTCCGGCGAGCGAAAAGCTGCCTTTGCTTTTCAGGCTTTGCTGTTATGTTCCAGACATATGTTGGCGGTTCAATCGGCTTTGACCTCAACTTTTCGGTGAAGTCTGAAGCTTGAACGAACCTTGCGATCTCCACGCGGCTGAAGCTCGCCGGTTGATTGGGTGCAAACGGCTTTCCGCCACTGAGCTGGCTGAAAGCTGCATTGCACGCATCGCCGCCGTCGATCCGGCGGTGAATGCCATGGTGGCCCACGACTTCGACCGTGCCCGCGCCGCTGCAGCAGCCTGCGACGCTGCCACGATGCGGGGCGCTGCGTTGGGTCCTCTACATGGTCTGCCTTTGGGAGTGAAGGACCTGGAGGACGTGGCGGGCCTGCGCACTACTTACGGCAGCACGCTGTTTAGCGATCATGTGCCGACACGGGACGAGTTGATCGTGCAGGCTGCCCGGCAGGCAGGCGCGATCGTGCTGGGCAAGACCAACACGCCGGAGTGGGGAGCCGGGGCCAACACGCGGAATGCCGTTTATGGCGCAACAGGCAACCCGTTTGACCCACGACGCTCCGCGGCCGGGTCGTCTGGTGGGTCGGCAGCGGCACTTGCGACCGGGATGGTGCCGCTTGCCACCGGCTCCGACATGGGCGGCTCGCTGCGCAATCCGGCGGCATTCTGTGGCATCGTCGGTTTCCGCCCTACACCGGGGCTGGTGCCAAGCGAAAAGCGGGCGCTGGGTTGGAGCCCGCTTTCCGTGCTGGGGCCGATGGCGCGCACCGTGCCCGACCTTTGCCTGCTGCTGTCCTGCATGGTGTCCGACGACGCGCAGGACCCGCTGGCCTACAACGTCGCGGGCCGTGCGGTGCGCCGGCCTGAGGACTTCGCCGCGCCCGGTGCTATGGACTTGGCCGGACTGCGCGTTGCGCTCACGCCTGATTTCGGCATCGCCCCGACCGAGCGGCACATCGTCGAGGTGTTCGCCGAGAAAACCGCGCTGTTCCGCCACGTCTTTGCCCGGTGCGAGGACACGTCGCCCGACTGCACCGGCACGAACGAGGCGTTCGAGGTGTTGCGTGCCGGTGCGGCGCTGGCCAGCCACAATGACCGGGTGCGGGACACGCCGGATGCGGTTGGCCCGAACGTGCACGCAGACGTGGCGGCCGGGTTGCGGCTGAGCGCGCTCGATGTGGCGCGGGCATCGCAGCATCAAACCGTGCTGTATCGCCGTTGGCTGCGTTTCTTCGACGACTTCGACGTCATTCTGTCGCCCGCCGTCACCATCAGCCCGCGGCCCTGGTCGGAGCTGTTTCCATCCAGCATCGACGGCGTGGCAACCCGCACGTATTTCCACTGGCTGGCGCTGGCCTACGCAGTGTCGATGGTTGGCCATCCCGCGGTGTCGCTGCCAGTCGGGTTGGACCGCAACGGCATGCCATTCGGCCTGCAGATCGTGGGCCGGCGCGGCGGGGATGCCCAGGTCTTGGCGGTTGCCGCGGCAATGGAGCGCCTGCTGGCCGATGATCCTCGCACGGCTCGGCCGATCCCCGACATCACGGCGCTCGCCGCCGCAGCGCCCTTGCGCGACGCTCCAGGTTTCCTCGGCTTCGGCTGAGCCAGCAGGAACCACCGGTTGCGGGATATCGAGAGCGCCGCCGACCCCGGCGAAATTTGGCGGCGGCGCCTTCACGCTGTCCTCTGGACCTGGCATGGTCATGGCAAGGGGCCGTTGGGAGGCGCACTCGTGAACCTGATCCGCTGCTGCCATTCGGTGCAGGCATGACTGGCCCTGGCCCAGAAGCCGAGTACCGCGCCCACTTGCGGAATGGACGCTTCATGATCCAGCGCAGCCGCTCCACCGGCGTCCACACGTTTTATCCGCGCATCGCCGTTCCCGGCACCGGGGAACAGGATTTGGAGTGGGTTGCGGCCAGCGGCCTCGCCACCGTTTATGCTATCACGGTCAATCGTACGCGGGACGGGGCCTACAACGTTGCCCTTGTGGACCTCGAAGAAGGGCCACGCATAATGACGCGCATCGACGGGATCGAGACTGTGCCGATCGGCGCCTGCGTCCGCGCTCGCATCATCGAGGAGAATGGGGCGCCGCTGGTCGTTTTCATTCCGGAGCAGCCGGCATGACGCATCCGCTCCGGGGCCGGGCGGCGGTTGTCGGCATCGGCTCGGCCGGCTGCGGCGAGGCGCCCGGCCGTACCGCGAACGAATTGATGGCGGAGGCCGCGCTGGCCGCCGTCGCCGACGCTGGGCTTGCCCTGCACGATATCGACGGCATCTTCGCCGCGACCAGCACGCACGCTTTCCCGACGCTGTCGGTTGCGGAGTACCTTGGCATCCGGCCTCGCTACTTCGACGGCACCAACGTCGGCGGATCGAGCTTTGAGGCACACCTGCTCAGCGCCGCGCTGGCGCTGGACGCCGGGCTGTGCGACGCAGCGTTGATCTGTTACGGCAGCAACCAGCGTACTGCCGGCGGTCGCCTGGTCTCCATGAGCGAGCCGCAGCCGCACGAGGCACCCTACAAGCCGCGCCATCCCATCACCGCCTACGCTTTGGCAGCCAGCCGGCATATGCACCAGTTCGGCACCACCCGCGCCATGCTGGCGGAGGTCGCCGTGGCCGCCCGCGCTTGGGCCAACCTGAACCCGGCCGCCTTCGTCCAAGGGCCGCTCTCGATTGACGACGTGCTGGGCGCCCGGATGGTCAGCGATCCGCTGACCGTTGCCGATTGCTGCCTGGTGACTGATGGCGGCGGCGCGTGCGTGCTGGTTCGGGCCGACCGCGCCCGCGACCTGAAGCATCCGCCGGCCTACTTGCTGGGCGCAGCTGGTGCCGGCTGGCACCGGGCAGTGATGTGCATGCCGGACCTCACGATCACGGCGGCCACCGATAGCGGCCCGCGCGCCTACGCCATGGCCGGCGTCCTGCCGTCCGACGTGCGGCTGGCCATGCTGTACGACGCCTTCACCATCAACACGCTGTTGTTTCTGGAAGACCTCGGATTCTGCGCCAAGGGGGAGGGAGGTCAATTCGTCCAAGGCGGCGCCATCGCGCCTGGCGGTCGGCTTGCGGTCAACACAAACGGCGGCGGGCTGTCCTGCGTGCATCCCGGCATGTACGGCATGTTCCTGATCCTGGAAGCCGTGACCCAGTTGCGCGGCGACGCCGGGAAGCGGCAGTTGGCAGACCTCGACGTCGCCCTCGTGCACGGCAACGGCGGCACGCTGTCCAGCCAGTGCACGGCGCTGCTGGGCACGGCAGTGGCGCTTTGAGCAGCCGGTTTTCCAGCCTGGACACCATGCTGCGGCCCCGTAGCATCGCGGTGCTGGGGGCGAGCAACGATCCCACCCGCATCGGCGGCCGACCGATCTCCTATATGCTGTCGCAGAGGTTCGCGGGCGCCATTCTGCCGGTCAACCCGAACCGTGCAGAGGTGCAGGGTCTCCCAGCCTACGCCAGCGTCGCGGATCTGCCCACCGTGCCGGACGCCGCCATCGTCGCGGTGCCCGCGGAGCTTGCGGTGCAGGCGGTGGACGACCTCGGCGCGCGCGGCGTGCGGTCGGCCATCGTGTTCACCGCCGGGTTCGCCGAGATGAACGATGCCGGCCGCCTGGCGCAGGATCGCATGCTGGCCGCGGCTGGGCGTCATGGCATGCGCCTGCTGGGTCCCAACTGCCTGGGCCTGTTCAACGCGCACATCGGCTTCTACCCGATCTTCTCCAGCTCATTTGAGAACGGATGGCCGCGGCCCGGCCGCATCGGCATCGCCAGCCAAAGTGGCGCCTACGGCACCCACATGTTCGCCACCGCTCGCAACCGCAACATCGGCACGCCGATCTGCGTCACCACGGGCAACGAGGGTGACGTCACCATCGGCGACGTGATCGGCTGGCTGGCCGAGGACCCCGACACCGACGTGATTGCTGCCTACGCCGAGGGCATCCGCGAGGCCGACAGCTTCCTTGCCGCCCTTGCCGCAGCCCGGGCCGCCCGCAAGCCGGTCGTCATGATGAAGGTCGGCACCAGCACGCTCGGCGCGCACGCCGCGCAATCCCACACCGCGTCCATCGCCGGAAACGACGCCGTGACCGACGCGGTGCTGGCGGAGTTCGGCGTCGTCCGCGCCCGCACGACCGAGGAGATGCTGGACATCGCGACGACCGCGACCCGGCGCATCTACCCTGCCCGCAACACGCTAGGCGTCATCACCATCAGCGGCGGTGCCGGCGTGTTGATCTCGGACGCGGCCGAGGCGCTGGGCCTGCCGATGCCCGAGATGCCGGCGGACGCGCAGGCGCGGCTCAAGGCCTTGGTGCCCTTCGCCGCGCCCCGCAACCCGGTGGACTGCACCGCGCAGGCCTTCAACGACATGAGCCTGATCGGCCGCTTCACCGACTCCATGATCGAGGACGGCGGCTACGCCTCGGTGCTCGGCTTTTTCACCCAAGTCGGCGGGGCCGACAGCATCGCGCCGAGGCTGCGCGAGCAGATGAACGCCTCCAAGGCCCGGCATCCGGACCGGCTGTTCGTGCTGTCGGTCGTAGCGCCGCCGGAGCGCATCCGCGAATACGAGGCGGACGGCTTCGTGGTGTTCGAAGACCCGACCCGCGCCACCATCGCCATTCATGCCATGGGCCGGTTCGGGGAGGGGTTCTCGAGCCGTCCTGGCCTGGAGCCTCCGGTGATCCCTACCGTGGACCTGCCTCTTACCAGCCCCTCTGAGGCCGAGGCCAAGCGCATCCTCGCGCAGGCCGGCATCCCCGCAGCGCCCGAGGCTGCTTGCGCCACCGCGGACGCCGCGGTGGAAGCTGCTGAGCGGTTCGGCTACCCCGTCGTGCTCAAGATCCTCTCGCCAGACATTGTCCATAAATCGGAAATCGGCGGCGTGATCCTGGGCGTGCGCGGTGCCGAAGCTGTGCGAGCTGGCTGTGCCACCCTGCTCGACCGGGCGACGGTCGCCGTGCCCGCGGCGCGGCTCGAAGGCGTCCTTGTCGCCAAGCAACTCCGCGGCGGCGTCGAATGCATCCTAGGCATCCAGCGCGACCCGGTGTTCGGACCCGTTGCCATGTTCGGCCTGGGCGGTATCTTCGTCGAGGTGTTGCGCGACGTGGCCCTGCACCGTTGCCCATTCGGCCCAGACGTGGCGGAACGCATGATCCGCTCGCTCCGAGCTGCCCCGGTCTTGTTAGGGGCACGAGGCCGGCCATCGGCTGACGTCGTGGCCCTCGCGGCGATGCTGTCCCGCCTTTCGGTGTTCGCGCACCAGGCCGGGCCGCGGCTCCGCTCTATTGATCTCAACCCGGTGTTCGCCATGCCGGACGGGGAAGGGGCCTATGCCGCCGATGCGGTCATTGAACTCGGCAGCCCCGCATGATCGACAAGCCTCGCACTACATGCTGATCGAAACCCGTGATGGCGCCACCGTCATCTTGACGCTCGATTACCCGGAGCGGCGCAACGCGCTGGCCATGCCGATGCGCCAACGTCTGGTGGACGCGCTGGAGGTAATCGAGGCTGACCGGGCATTGTGCGCCATCGTCATCACGGGCGCTGGCGGCACCTTCAGCGCTGGAGGCGACATCAGCGACATGGATGTGGCTGACCTCGCTGCCGGACGCGAGCGGTTCCGCTTGGCGCATCGGCTGGTCCGGCTGTTGATCAAAGGCAGCAAGCCGGTTATCGCCGCGGTCGAGGGCTGGTGCGCTGGCGCCGGGCTTTCGATCGCGATGTGCTGCGATACGGTGGTGGCCGCCGAAGGTGCGCGCTTCGCAGCTGGATTCGGCAAGATTGGCCTGATCGCCGATTTAGGCCTGTTACATACACTGCCAGCCCGAATCGGTCAGGGCCGGGCGCGGCAAATTTTCCTGTATGGCGAGCCGACCGATGCGGCACGTGCTGTTGCCATTGGCATGGCCGACCATGTCGTCCCGTCCGGCACGGCGCTGCAAGCCGCCCTGGCCCGCGCTGCGTTGTTCCACGCCGCTGCGCCCTTGCCGGTCGCGATGACGAAGCAGTATCTCGCCGCTGGACTGGACGCGGCGCTGGATTGGGAGCGGGATGCGCAATCAACGCTGTTCCTGACGGCTGACCACGCGGAGGGCAGGGCGGCATTCCTTGGGAAACGCCCCCCCACGTTCAGAAGCGCCTGATCGCTTGGACGGCCTGCCGTCCGCGTGCCTCAGCGGGAAAGGTTGGGCGTCACCGAGTCGGTACCAGGTCCACCGCCATCGCGCGTGATGTCGTTCGGCCTGCTGTCTAGCCGGGCGCCTGGCGGCACGGAGCTGAATGGGGACGAGGCATCCGGCCCGGTGTTGGTGCCGGCCCGATCCGAAGGGGCCACATTGGAAGGCAGATTACCCGGCACGGGTGCCGCGGTCCAAACCTTCTCTGGCGGCCGTTTCGTCTGCGCCCAGGCGGCGCCCGACAGCAAGCAGGCAATAGACATTGCAACAGCCAGGCGCATGGGCCTCACTCCTTGTTCATTCTAGACGCTTCGCCCGCGGGACGGTTTTCAAAAGATTTTCGGCGCGTTGATCGGCCCGGCGCTTTGGCCCGGCCACAACGACCCAATCTGCGCAGGTCGGCGGCCCCATACCAGCGCCGGCTGCGCAGCTGCTTCGATGTCTTGCGTCGCTATGCGTCTTTTCATATCCGGCCCAGCGTGCGCCGGGCGCCGAATACGGGCAAGATAGCTCGCGAACTCTGAGGGGAGGAATGAAACGTCGATGCCGCCATGGGTGCCGATCACGCTTGTTGCGGCGCTGTTTCAGACCTGGCGCACGGCCCTGCAGCAACGCCTCCGCAGCCAGCTCTCGGTCAGCACGGCAGGGCTTGTACGCTACCTGTATGCTATTCCGGTCGGACTCCTGCTGTTGGTTTTCTACTGGATGGCAAGCGGAGCCGTGCTGCCGCTGCCTACCTTGGCCTTCATCCTCGCCTGCGCAGTGGCGGGACTTGCCCAGGTTCTCGGCACATCCTTGCTCATCATGGCATTCGGCCACCGAAGCTTTGCCGTCGGGACTGCCTATTCCAAAACCGATGCGGTGCAGGCTGCGCTGCTGTCTTGGCTGTTGCTGGGCGAGGCCCTGGCGCCGGTCGCCTGGTTCGGCATCGGCGTCGGCCTGTGCGGCGTTCTGACGTTGTCGCTGGCCGGACGGGGCTTGCACCTGAGCACGTTGCTGCGCGCCACTGTGCAGCCGGCAGCCTTATGCGGCCTGGGAGCCGGCGCCGGCTTTGCCGTGGCCGGCATCGGCATCAAGGCTGCAACGGTGGCGCTCGCCGCCCCGGATGTCATCCTGGGTGCATTGTTTGCGCTGGTGGTGACGAACGTTCTGCAGACGTTGATGCAAGGAGGCTACATGGCATGGTGCGAGCCGGCCAGCCTGCGTGCCGCGTTCTCGTCATGGCGCAGCTCAGCTTGGGTGGGTGCGCTTTCGGCTGGGGGGTCCGCGTGCTGGTTCGCCAGCTTCGCCCTAGCGCCCGTAGCCCTTGTGCGGACGTTGGGACAGGTCGAAATGCTGTTCACTTTGCTGTTCAGCCGATTTTACCTTAGGGAGTCGCTGCGCCGTTCTGACATTGCCGGGTTAATGCTGATTGTGCTCGGCGTGGTGTTGGTACTGCGATTTCGTTGACCAGGATAATTGGCTCCGTTGTCAGCCCGATAATGCGTATTATGGAAACTCATGTTACTCAGGGTCAGGAATCTCCAGCAGCATCCCGTCATGCGCCGGTTCAATATGCGGCGGCAGATATCGCTTCAGCCATAACCAGTCGATGTCATAGCCCATATGCGTCAGTATGACCCGGCGCGGACGCAGATGCTCCGCCCACTCAAGCACCTGCTCCAGATTCGCATGCGTTTTGTGTGGCTGGCGCTGGAAGCAATCCACTACCCAAATGTCCACTCCGGCCAACGCAAGAAATGCGGCGTCATCCAGGATCGCAACGTCCGTCGAATAGCCAAAGCTGCCGATGCGCAGGCCGAGCGTCGGCATGAAGCCATGGTCCTGCTCGTATAACTGGATCTGCAAGCCTGCAGCCTCGACCGTCTGTCCTGGCCCGATGACCCGTGGCGTAAGCACCGGCCGAAAGAAATACGGCTGAGTCCAAGGCTGAAATGCGTAATCGAAACGTTTGTTCAATTCCGTCAAGGTCTGCGCCGTGGCGAACGCATCAATAGGCCGGTTCACGATGCGGTTGAGGATGCGAACATCGTCGATGCCGAGCACATGGTCCGCATGGGCATGCGTGAACAGGATCGCATCCACCCGCGGCACTTTGCAGGCCAGCAACTGCGCCCGCATGTCCGGCGATGTATCCACGAGCAACCGCTCGCCCGTACTGCTCTCGACCAGGATGCTCGACCGGGTGCGGCGATTGCGCGGCTCGGTCGGGTCGCATGCGCCCCAATCACCGTTCCCGTCGCCGCCGCCGATCTGCGGCACGCCTGCTGAGCCGCCGCAGCCAAGGATCGTCACGCGCGGCATCGTTATGCCATTCGCTTGAACAGAGTACGAACGTTGTCGGTCGTCAGCGCATCCAGAGCTTCAGGCTGCAACCCGCGTAGATCGGCCAGCACGCGCGCAGTCTCGACGACGTAACCAGGTTCGTTGCGCTTGCCGCGGTAAGGCATTGGCGCCAGAAAGGGCGCGTCGGTCTCTACTAAGAGACGCTCGGCCGGTATATCGCGGGCGAGATCGCGCAGTGCACCGGATTTGGGGAACGTCAGAATACCGGAGAAGCTGACATAGCCGCCCATCTTGAGAGAGTCCTTTGCCAGAGCGCGGCCGGAACTGAAGCAATGCAGGACATGCTGAAACGGCCCGCCCGCATCCCACTCCTCATACAGGATTTCCGCGATGTCCTGGTCGGCATCGCGGGCATGCACGACCAAAGGAAGACCGGCCAGGCGCGCGGCCCGGATGTGCTGCCGAAAGCTTGCCTGCTGCATGTCGCGCGGAGCCTTGTCGTAGAAGTAGTCAAGCCCGGACTCGCCGATGCCGACCACCCGCGTGTCGGAAGCCAAGCTGGCAATCGTGGCCGCATCAGCCACTGGCGCTTCGCCAGCATTGTGAGGATGAACGCCGACGGTGCACCACACGCCGGGACGCTGTGCCAACGCCGTCAGCGGGGCGCTCTGGCTTAGTCGTGTGCTGATCGTGATCATCCCATCCACCCCGGCCGCCGAGGCTCGGTGCAGCACGGCGTCGAGTTCGGCCGGGTCGAACATGTCCAGATGACAATGTGAGTCGATCAACGTCGGCACCCTACCCAGCTTTGTCAGTGTAGCGCGGGAACACGCCTTGCGGCGCTGGCAGTGCCGCGCCTGGCAGCAACGGCGCTGCAAGGTCCGCAAGGCCCCGTGCATCTGGATGGGCACCGACCTGATCGAGCATGGCGGCCATGCTGCCCGGCATGAAAGGCTGCAGAACCGTGGCCACGCAGCGGATCACCTCAACCAGAACATTCAATACGCTTGCCATGCGACCCGCGTCAGTCTTGCGCAACGCCCACGGCGCTTGATGGTCGATGTAGGCGTTGGCCGCACGGATGACTTTCCACACGTCTTCCAGCGCATCGTGAAATGCGAGGCGGTCCAGACGGTCCCGCACGGCAGACGGCAGCGCCTGCGCTGCGTCCAGCAGCGCCGTGTCCTGGACGGTTGCAGCCCCGCGCGCCGGCAACAAGCCACTGCAATTCTTGGCCACCTGAGACAGCGTGCGCTGCGCCAGGTTGCCGAGGTCGTTCGCAAGTTCCACGTTCGTCCGACGGATCAGCGCCGCGTCGCTGTAATCCCCATCGTTGCCGAACGGCACCTCGCGCAGCAGGAAATATCGTACGGGATCGAGGCCAAAAGTCTCCACCAGCCGGGCGGCATCGACGGCGTTGCCCAGCGACTTGCTCATCTTCTCGCCTGCGGCCGTCCACCAGCCATGCGAGAACACGCGACGCGGCACCGGCAGCTCGGCCGCCATCAGGAACGCCGGCCAATACACGGCATGGAACCTGATGATGTCCTTGCCGACCACATGCACGTCGGCCGGCCAAAACGGCCAGCGTGGGCTGCCTGTATCCGGAAAGCCCACGGCGGACAGGTAGTTGGTCAGCGCATCGACCCAGACATACATGACATGGCCCGGGTCGTCCGGCACCGGAACGCCCCAGGCAAAGCTGGTGCGGCTCACCGAAAGGTCGTTGAGCCCTCCCCGGACGAAGCTTACCACCTCGCTACGGCGGCTGGACGGAGACACGAAGTCCGGTTCGCTCTCATACAGTGCGAGCAAGCGGTCCTGCCAAGCCGACAAGCGGAAGAAATACGAAGGCTCCCTCACCCACTCGACGGGTGCCCCCGTGGGTGCCGCGCGGCTACCGTCAGGCTGGGTGATCAGTTCGCCCTCGTTGTAGAACGCCTCGTCGCGGACGGCGTAATAGCCCTCGTAATGCCCCAGATAGATGTCGCCCGATGCGCGCAACCGGCGCCAGAGGTCCTGGCAAGCGCGCTTATGGCGTTCCTCCGTTGTGCGGATGAAATCGTCGTTGGACAGCCCCATAAGCGCAGACAATCCCTGGAATTGCGCGGCAATTCGGTCAGCGAAGGCTTGCGGTGCCACGCCTGCGTCATGCGCCGCCTTCTCGACCTTTTGACCGTGCTCGTCGGTTCCGGTCAGGAAGAATACCTCGTAGCCGTCTAGCCGCTTCCACCGGGCCAGCACGTCGGCGGCAACCGATGTATAGGCGTGGCCAATGTGCGGCGCGCCGTTCACGTAGTAGATCGGTGTCGTGACGTAGAACCGCTTGGTCATAGGGTATTCAGCAAATCCAGGCTCGAGATGATCGCATGCCGCTTGTCCAAGTTGAACCGCTCGGTATCATCTTGCAGCCGCGTCAGCGCGTGCCACAAATCCCCCCATTCGGCTAGGGGTTTCAGACCTGCCAACCGTTGCTGGCCGGCGTCGGCCTGGCCCCGCGCGGCGTTGCGGACGGCGGCGCTGATCGCATCCCTCAGTAGGCCCATGAAGGCCGCGAACCCGGCGTCGCTCCGCGCCAGCTTGTCCGCGACCTCGTAGCTGCGCAACAGGGACATGTTCGGCGCTGCCCCCAGCACGTCGGCTACCAGGGCGGCAACCTCGATGCCTTGCTCCTCGGCCAGCGCCAGCGCCCGGCCCGGTGCGCCCGATAAGGCGGCCAGCGCGGCACGTTCTGCCGAAGCCATATCTGGTAGGCAATAGGCCAGCACGCGGTCCATGTCCGTAGGCCCGAGTTCGCCGAGCCGCAGTCGCCGGCAACGGCTGCGGATCGTCGGCAGTAGGCGGCCCGGCGATGCGCAGACCAGCAGCAGCACGGCACGCGGCGGCGGCTCCTCCAGAACTTTGAGCAGCGCGTTGGCGGCGTTGCGGTTCAGGTACTCGGCCCCGTCCACCACGACGAGGCGCCACCCGCCCTCAGCGGGGGTTAGACGGAGGAACTCCGCAATACTGCGGGCACTGTCCACCACGATCTCGGACCGCAAACGCTTGCGCTTGTCGTCCCACTCGCGCTCGATCGTCAGCAGGTCGGCATGAGTGCACGCCGCAACACGGCGGAACACTGGAGAGGCCGGGTCATTCGCACCGGTGGTGGATGCCTGCGGGCCGGCCAGAAGTCGTCGGGCAAAACGATAAGCCAGCGTCGCCTTCCCAATCCCTTCCGGCCCGGTCAGCAGCCAGGCGTGATGGATGCGGCCAGACCGGATTGAGTCGTCGATCACCGCCTCTGCGGCGGCATGGCCGAGCAGCAATGGGGTCTCGCGCGGCACCGGCACGGTCACGCGGCAGCGGGTCGGCGGGCGGCGGCGGCAAGTACGGCACGATGCACCTCGTCCACCCCGCCATCGGCCGAGACCACGGCGCAGCGATCTGGTTCCGCGGCGGCAATTGCAGCAAAACCTTTCGCGACCCGCGCGTGGAACGCTGGCCCCATCGCCTCGTAGCGGTCGAGCGCTTGGCGGCGGCCCGCCATTCGGCTGACCGCGAGGGCCGGCGACACGTCGAGTAGGATGGTGAGATCGGGTTGTACTGGCAGCAACCGGCTTAGCGCGGTGATCAAAGCACGGTCGGCCCCGAGCCCATAGCCCTGGTAGGCCATCGTCGAATCGGCGAACCGATCGCTGATCACGATGTCGCCCCGGGCCAGGGCCGGCTGGATCGTCCGCGCCACATGCTCGGCCCGAGCCGCAAAGTGCAGATATACCTCCGCTGATACCGACCAGTCGTGCTCAGGAGACAGCAGAAGGCCGCGCAGGATTTCTGCCCCGGGAGCGCCGCCAGGCTCACGGGTGCGCAGCACCGTGCTGCCGGTGGCCGTCATCGCCTCGGCAAGAAGCCACGCCTGGGTGGATTTCCCGGCTCCCTCCCCGCCTTCGAACGTGATGAACACCCTTCTGTCAAGATCCCGTGACATAGCGGGCCATCACCGCTGCCGCACGGCCCGGCAGCCAAAGCCGAGGCACGTCGGCGCCCGCCAGCAACGGCACGTCCATCGCCGGCACTCCCTGCCCCGATACCGTGAGCTTGCCCAGCACGTCGCCACGGCTGACCGGTGCCGGGATGGGATTGCTGTACTCGACCTCGATCTTGGCATTGCGGCGCCACTGCCGAGGCATGGTCAGCACCATGTCCTGGCCGCCCACCAACGGCACCGCCGGCCGCGCGCCCAGCCAAACTTTGGCCAGCTCAACCGTGTCGCCCGCGGCAAACAGCGTCACATTCTCGAACTCCCGGAAACTCCACTCCAGCAGCCGTTCGCTTTCTTCGGCCCGCTGGTGCATCGACGTGAGGCCGTTCACCACGACGATCACCCGCCGGCCGCCTCGCATGCTGCTGGCGACCAAGCCATAGCCGCCCTCCTCGGTGTGGCCCGTTTTCAAGCCGTCCGCGACGCCCTTCTGCACGAGAGGGTTGCGATTTTGCTGCTCAATGTTGTTATACTTAAATATTTTCTCATTATCGTATTTATAGTATTCCGGAAAGTCGGTAATCAGGCGCCGCGCCAGCGTCGCGATGTCGCGGCAGGACATGCGTTGCTGCGGGTCGGGCCACCCCGTGCTGTTGCGGAAGTTCGACGCGGTCAGGCCCAACTCCTTGGCCTTCGCGTTCATCTGATCGGCGAACCCCTCCTCTGATCCGGCAATCGCCTCCGCCAGCACGATGCAGGCGTCGTTGCCGGATTGGACGATGACGCCACGGATCAGGTCCTCAACCTTCACCGTCCCACCCAGCGGCACGAACATCTTTGAACCCTGCATGCGCCAGGCCCGCTCGCTGACCGGCAGCTCCTGGGTGAGCGTCAAGCGGCCCACCTTCAGCATGCCATAGACGATATATGCGGTCATCAGCTTGGTCATCGACGACGGCGGCATCGGCGTGTCACCCTCTTTGTCCAGCAAGGTCGCACCGGTGTTGAAATCGAGGATCAGCGCAAACTTGGCCGCGGTGTCGAGCGGGCCGAGCGGGGTTGCCGCGGCCACGCCAGTCGCCGGAGCCGCCTCGTGGCTCCGCCCGCGCGGTGGCGCCCGGCGCTGTTCTGCCCCCATCGCGACGCCCGGCATCGCCGCGAGCGCCGCTCCGGCAACCATAACCTGACGACGACCCAGCATGGCCCGGCGCTCCTTGTTTCCCCGCGACACCTGCATCGGTTACTCCCGCCCACATAGCCCGGTCCAGCGCCGAGGCCACCCGGCCCACCATGTTGCACGGACAAACCCAAACCTGGGCCTCGGACCGACCTTGCCGGGTCAGCCATCACGTCCGGCAAAAGGCCTCGCCAGCGAAGTTCGTCCCGCTCGCTGCCTCTTCAAACGGCCGCTTCGCCTAGAAGTCCGACAGCGAGGGCATAAAAATCGGACGGGTTGTAACGCCGGATCACATTGAAATTGGGATATGTCATGAACCCCTCCCCCGGCTCCGCCCCGCTCGGCACGACAACTGCACCCTGGACGTCGGCGCGGCCGAACTCCCGCCCGTCAATCCGCCGCACGCCCGTGCGCATCCAATCGTCGAGGCTCCGGCGGTTGTCGCGCACCGCAATCGCCGCGTCGAACCCGGCTGGCAGCCGGACCGGCTGCGCCCAAGGTTCCCCGCGGCGCCAGCCATTTTTCGCCAAATAGTTGCCGACCGACCCAAACACATCCGGCTTGCTGTCCCAGATATCACGACGTCCGTCGCCGTCGAAATCAACGGCGAACCGCAGGTAGGAGCTTGGCATGAACTGCGGCTGCCCCATCGCCCCGGCATAGCCGCCAGTCATCCGGGTCGGCGCCACGTCGCCCTGATCCAGGATGCGCAGCGCATTGATCAACTCGCTGCGGAAATACGCGGCCCGTCGCCCTTCCCAAGCCAAGGTCGAGAGCGCCTCAACCAGCCGGTAGTTTCCCTTGTTGGCGCCGAACGCCGACTCGACGCCCCAGATCCCCATGATGATCAGCGGATCCACGCCATACCGCTCCTCGACCCGGGCCAGCAAGGAGCGTTCACGGGCATAGTTCTCGCGTGCGGCCTGCAAACGACTATCCGGCAGCACCCGGGCGCGGTACTCAGGCCAGGTCAGGGTGAACTCCGGCTGCCGGCGGTCGAGTTCGATCACCTTCTGGTTAGGCTCCACGCCGGCAAAAGCCTGCTGCAGAACCGCCTCGCGGATGCCGGCACGCCGGGCCTCGGCTTTGACGCCGGCCACGAAGGCGGCAAAGGCATCTTGTCCCCAGGCCGGCATCGCAGGGGCACCAAGCGGAATCGAATGCAGCAGCGCGCGGCGGGACATCATTGCGCAAGTGTGCCACAGCGCCGCCGAGGCCGGCAACAGACTTGGGCCTGCGCTTGATCCGGGGCAGGATTGGACGAAAGCCAACGGGAGGAACGACGACCATGGGGATCACAGCCGATCTGTCCGGCTTCAGCGCCACCATCTCAATCACGGCATTGCCGTCTCAGGTCGTCGGGCGGGCGCGGTTCCTGGTACTTGACCTCATCGGCAACATCGTGCGCGCCCGGCATGATGCTGAGAGCACGGCGCCGCTGTTGGCCGCGATCCGGGCGCTCGGCATGGCGGCCGGCAACAGCGGCGTGTTCGGTGACTGCGCCCGCTATACCCCGGCCGGCGCTGCGTTGCTGAACGGTGCGTTGGGTCATTCGCTCGATTTCGACGACACGCATGCGGCCGGGTCGCTGCACCCGGGCTGCCCGGTGATCTCGGCGGCACTGGCGGCCGGCCAGATGGTGGGCGCCAGCGGTGCCGACGTGTTGGCAGGAGTCGTTGCGGGGTACGAGGTCGCCTGCCGCTTGGCACTGGCCCTGCCTGCGGGCGACCACTACGCCCGGGGCTTTCATCCGACAGCGACCTGCGGCGCGTTCGGCGCCGCCGCCGCGGCTGGGCGGGTGTTCGGGCTTGGGGCGGACGACATCGCCTCAGCCTTTGGCATCGCGCTCAGCCAAGCCGCCGGCAGCCTGCAATTCCTGGCGAACGGCGCCTGGACCAAGCGATTCCAGGTCGGCTGGTCCGGCATGGCCGGACTGACGGCGGCAACCCTGGCCCGGGAGGGTTTCAAAGGCGCAGCCGACGCCATAGAAGGCAAGCACGGCTTCCTCAACGCCTACGCCCCTTTCCCTAACCCGGCTCGGGCGGTCCAGGGGCTGGGCGCCGAATTCGAGCTGATGCAAACAGCAGTGAAACCCTACCCGTCCTGCCGCTATGGCCATGCCGGCATCGACGCCGCACTCATGCTGCGGGCCGAGCATGCCATCGACCCGGCTTCTATCGAGCGTGTGACGCTTGGCCTACCCGAAGCCGGGATGCGGCTGATCGGTGCGCCTGCGGCGCAAAAGGCCGATCCGCAAAACGTGGTGGACGGGCAGTTCAGCGGCCCATTCGTGATCGCGGCGGCGCTGGCCACCGGCAGCATGGGTTGGGACAGCTACGCCCTGCTGCACGACGCCCGAATACGCGCTCTGTTGCCGCGTATCGCCTGCGAATGGGATGCGGACATCCAAGCTGAGTTCCCCGCCAACATGTCAGGGAAGCTGACCATCGCTGCCACCGGCAAGACGTTTCAAGCCGTCGTGGTCGTGCCCAAGGGCGAACCTGGCAACTTCCTCACGCAGGATGAACTCACACGGAAATTCATGGAGTTAACCGCCGGGGTTCTGGGCAGGGACCGGGCGGAAGGCCTGGCCGGAGCCGTGCTCGCGATCGACACGGCGCCGGAGGTCGGCCCGCTGCTGCGGATGGCCTCGCCCGTGACGGAAGCCCGGCTGGCTGGCGATTAGGCACCCCTAGCTGAACCTGCCTGTTTTCGGAAAGCCATTCGGCGGCATCCGCCCCGCCTGGCCACGCGCGCCAATCCAGTCCTGCAACCGGCTTTCAATGCGCGTCTTGTCCCCGAGCCTCCAGGTCAGCCCGTCAGCAAGCCTGAACACCTTAGCGTCCGCCAGCTTGCCGTCCCGATACTTCTGCAGCAGCACGCCTGACCCGCGAGACAACTCCGGTATTTCGTGCAACGGAAACACCAGCAGCTTGCGGTTGGTGCCAATCACTGCAACGTGGTCGCCTTCCGCCGGGATGCAGAGCAGCGCGGCCTCACCAGGTCTCACGTTCAGCACCTGCTTTCCAGTACGCTTCTCCGCCAGTAGATCCATAGCGGCAACGACAAAGCCTCGGCCGGCGGAACTCGCAAGCAGGTAGCGCAGCCCATCTCGCCAAACGAACAGGGCGGCGACGTCGTCATCTCCAAGCTCAGCCAGCACACGGATCGCCTGTCCGTCGCCGCGGCCACGCGGCAGGTCGCCGGCCCGCAACGTATGCGCGCGGCCGTTGCTGGCGAACAAGCATAGTCGATCCGTGGTTTGGCAAGGCACCAGCAACCGAAGCTTGTCGCCCTCCTTGAACTTCAGCTCCGTGCCTTCGGCCTGATGGCCCTTCACCGCCCGAATCCAGCCTTTGTCGGACAGCACGACGGTGATCGGCTCCCGTTCGGTCAGGATATCAGTGTTCACCTCGACGGCCAGCGGCACCTGGCCTAGCACGGTCCGCCGCGTCCCCAGCGCGCCCTGGCCGAACGTGTCCCGCACCGCCGCGAGTTCGTCTTCAATCTTTCGCCACCGGCGGGCCGCGTCTTTCAGCAGTCCCTCGACCTCCCGCCGCTCTTTGGACAGCGATTTATGCTCGCGCCGGATCTCCATCTCCTCCAGCCGCCGCAGCGAGCGGAGCCGCATGTTCAGGATCGCCTCCGCTTGCAGGTCGGTCAGGGTGAAGCGTGCCACCAACGTCGGCTTCGGGTGATCCTCCTCGCGGATGATCCGGATCACCTCGTCGAGGTTTAGGAACACTGCCAAATAACCGTCCAGCACCTCCAGCCGGCGCTCGATGGCCGCCAGCCGATGGCGGGAGCGGCGGACCAGCACCTCGTGCCGATGGTCAAGCCAAGCTTGCAGTACACCACGCAATCCCAGCACCACCGGCGTCCGGTCAGCGGTCAGCACGTTCATGTTCAACGGGAAGCGACTTTCAAGCGCGGTCGCCCGGAACATGGTCTCCATCAGCACCTCCGGCTCCACGCCGCGCGACTTCGGTTCCAGAATCAGCCGAACATGCTCGGTGCTTTCGTCCCGCACGTCGCCGAGGAACGGCAGCTTCTTGGCTTCCAGCAACTCGGCGATTTGCTCGATCAGCCGAGCCTTCTGCACCTGGTAAGGAATTTCACTGATGACGACGTGCCAGGCGCCGTGCTTGCTCCGTTCGATCTCCCACTTGGCGCGCATGCGAAAGCCGCCGCGCCCGGTCTCATAGGCTTGCAGGACGGCGGCCGGGTCCTCGATCAGCGTTCCGCCCGTCGGGAAATCCGGGCCGGGCATGTGGGCCAGCAACTCGGCAGTCGTGGCTTCGGGATGCTGGATCAGGTGGATCGCCGCAGTGCACACCTCTCCAGCGTTGTGTGGCGGGATACTGGTGGCCATGCCGACCGCGATCCCCGCGGCGCCGTTCGCCAGCAGATTCGGAAAGCCGCCCGGCAGCACAACCGGCTCGTTTTCCTCGCCATCGTAAGTCGCGCGGAAATCCACCGCGTCGTCGTTGATGCCGGACAGCAGGATTTGCGCGACCTCGGTCAGTCGAGCCTCGGTATAGCGCATCGCGGCGGCGTTATCGCCGTCGATGTTGCCGAAGTTGCCCTGCCCCTCGATCAGCGGATAGCGCGCCGCAAACTCCTGGGCCAGCCGAACCAACGCCTCGTAAACTGCGACATCGCCGTGCGGATGATATTTGCCGATCACATCGCCCACGACCCGGGCGCACTTCTTAAAGCCGGAGGCCGGGTCAAGCTTCAATTGGTGCATGGCATACACCAGGCGCCGATGTACCGGCTTTAAGCCGTCACGCACGTCGGGCAGGCTGCGCGACATGATCGTGCTCAACGCATACGCCAGATAACGCTCGCTCAGTGCGTCCGCCAGCGGCGTATCCGCGATCATACCCAGTAGGTCATCAGGCATCTTGGTTCCTTCTTCGGAACATATAGAGAACTATGTGCCGGCCGCCAAGGTTGAAACACGGTCGTACAGCATGTGCCGCGCCGCCGGCAACGGCCGGTGCTGATGTCCGAAGGCGTCCCGCGTCAGGAAATGCCCTGTCAGCTTGAGACCATCGCGCCAGTCCTCAGCGCATGCCGTGTTCCCACCCACAAGAAAGCCCGGCAGCCGTAGCAGACGTGACCGCCACTCGCCTGCCGCCCCGTCCGACACCGCGCGGCCGGTCTTCGGCGACACCCAAGCCAGTCCGGACACCGTCCCGGACACAGCGCAGGCCGAGAGATCCAGCCCATAGCCAAGCTCCGCCAGCAGCACGGTCTCCCATTGCACTAGATTGGTCAGCGAGGCTGCCCCCCGCGCCAGTCCAGCAACCGCCTGCACCAGACCGGCGAACACTTTCGGGTGCGGCTCGCGTTCCGGCAGCGCACCTTCCGCCACGGCACAGGCGGAGGACAGAATCGCGAGCGACAGCGCGTCGTCCATCGCCAGCGCCGCGCCGGGATGCACCAATTCCGCCGTCATGGACCCCAACTGGTCCGAAAGCCGGGCGACCCAGCGCGCCTGCACGAGGTTCCCGGGCTGCCAGGTTGAGGCTTGGGCCCGGGAACTGCCTCCCCGGGCTAGGCCTTGATGCCGTCCGTGGTCCTCCGTCAGCACCGTGACCAGCGCATCGCCCTCGCCGTGCGGGCGGGCAGCTAGGACGATGGCGGGCGCTTGCCACTCCATCGGCTACGTTACGCTGTGTCGTCGAGGCCAATGGCCCGCAGCCGGGCGCCCTCCTCGTCCCAGCCGGCGCGCTCCTTCACGTTCAGGAACAGGTGCACCTGGCGTTCGAGCAGGCTGGTCAGCTCCTTGCGGGCGCGGGCGCCGATCTCTTTGATGCGGCCACCCCCGGCTCCGATCAGGATCGCTTTGTGCCCAGCCCGGCCAACATAGATTGTCGCCTCCACCCGCACCGAGCCGTCCGGCTTCTCCTGCCAGTTCTCCGTCTCAACCGTGGTGCCATACGGAATCTCCTCCTGGATTTGCAGGAAAATCTGCTCCCGTACCAGCTCAGCCGCCAGCAAGCGATCCGGCAGATCTGTCAAATCGTCATCAGGATAAAGGTGCGGTCCGGCCGGTACCCCGGCCGCCAAGGCGTCAAGCAAGCGATCCAGCCCGCCGCCAGTGGCCGCGCTGACCATGAATGTCTGCTCGGCCGGCAGGATCGCGCTCAGTTGGGCGGTCAGCGGCAGCAGGGTGTGCGCCGCGATCAGGTCGATCTTGTTCAGCACCATCCAGGCGCGGCGTCCGCGCTCGGCAATTTGCCGAGCGATGCCGACCACCCCCTCGGTTGCCCCAGCCTTGGCATCAACCAGCAACAGCGTCAGGTCGGCGTCTTCCGCCCCGGTCCATGCCGCCTTGACCATGGCGCGATCCAGCTTGCGACGCGGGCGGAAAATGCCGGGCGTATCGACCAGCAGGATCTGGCTCGGCCCGCGCATCAGGATGCCAAGCACGCGAAACCGCGTCGTTTGCGCTTTCGGCGTCACGATGGACAGCTTGGCACCGGTGAGCCGGTTCAGCAGCGTGGACTTGCCGGCATTGGGCGCGCCCACGATGGCGACGAAGCCACAGCGCGGCCCAGAGTCCTGGTCCGCGCCGGACGTGTCGGGTTGGCCGATCATGACCTCAATCTTTCTAGTAGATCTGCTGCCGCCAGACGCTCGGCCAAGCGTTTGTTGCCGGCGTGCCCTGTGCCTGTCTGGTTGCACGCCGACACACTGATGATGAACTCCGGTGCGTGCGACGGACCGCTTCGGCCCACCACTTGGTATATAGGCAGTGCTAGCCGCCGCGCCATCAGCAATTCCTGCAATGCGGTCTTCGGGTCCTTAGGCGGCAGCACAAGCAACTCCATCGCCGGCTGCCAGGCCCGCCGTACAAATCGTTGCGCTGCCGGCAGCCCGGCGTCGAGGTACAGCGCCCCGATCATCGCTTCCATGGCGTCGGCCAGCACATTGGCGAGTTGGCCCACGCCAGCCCGCGCCTCGTTCGGCGCGACCGCCAGCACCTCTGACAGCCCGGCCGTTTCGGCGATCAACGCCAGCACCTTGCGCGACACCAAGTGAGCGTGCCGAGGCCCCAGCTCACCTTCCTGCTCGTCCGGGAACCGCTCGATCAGCCAATCCGCCATGACCAGACCCAGCACGCGGTCGCCGATGAACTCCAGCCGCTCGTTCGATCCGACACCGCGCCGTTCCCCCCGGCGATGCTGGCCGCGGCGCCCATGCGCGGCCGAGCGGTGGGTCAATGCCTCGTGCAGCAAAGTGGGACGGGCGAACACGTGGCCAAGAATAGTTTCAGCTACCCGGTACTTTGCCGCCGGATCGGGAAAATGCTCATGGGCTGCGTCGGTCAAGAAATGCCATGCAGCAGACGGTTCCAGCGGATCTCGAACGGCCACTCCCAGATTTCCCACCACGGCGCCCAGCCATCAATCGAGAAGAAGATGAATTCCGCGCGTCCTACCAGATTTTCTACTGGCACGAAGCCGACGCCCGAACCATCCATGATTCGGCTGTCAGCCGAGTTGTCCCGGTTGTCTCCCATGGCGAATACATGGCCATCGGGCACCTTGAACTCCGGCGTGCTATTCAGGCCACCCTCCTCATACATCTTGAGGATGTCATGCTGCCGGCCGTTTGGCAGCGTCTCCACATAAAGCCGAGCCACAGTGCGCAACCCCTGCTCGTCCGCCGTATAGTCCCCGGCCGCCTGCCGCGGCACCAAGACGCCGTTGATGTAAAGCTGGCCGGACTTCATCTGGATGCGGTCGCCGGGCAGGCCGACAATGCGCTTGATGTAGTCAGTCTGGTTGTCGCGCGGGAACTTAAAGACCGCGACGTCCCCACGGTCCGGCAACCGCCCGAAGATCCGCCCATTGAACAGGTTCGGCGCGAATGGGATCGAATAGCGAGAATAGCCATAGCTGTACTTGGACACGAAGAGATAATCGCCGATCAGCAGGGTCGGGATCATCGAGCCGGACGGGATATTGAAGGGTTCGAACGCGACCGTGCGAATGCCGACCGCAATCAGGCCGGCATAGAAGATGGTCTTGATGTTGTCGATCAAGCCATCCGGTTTCTGTTTCGCCATTATGCAGAGGTGATCCGGTTCACAAGAATGGCGGGATCAAGCCGACGCCGCCGCGCCGTGTCAAGGAACCCTGGCCAGAGGCAGCGCCGAGATCACCACCTGCGCGAACGCATAGGGGTACTCGTCCGTCACCGTCAACGCCACTGAGGGCTGCATCCCAGGCGGCACCAAGGCGAGCAGGCGCATCTGCGCGCCCCCGGTCAGCGCCATCGTTGGCCGTCCCGATGGCAGGTTCACGACACCCATATTCGAATGGAATACCCCTAGCCGAAACCCGGTGCCGAGCGCCTTGGCGCACGCTTCCTTTGCGGCGAACCGCTTGGCAAACGTGGGAGCCTGCAAGCTTGCAGTGCGCCGCAAAGCCCGGGCGCGTTCAATCGGCGTAAACACACGTTCCAGAAATCGGTCGCCAAACCGAGCTATCACTGCCTCGATCCGTCGGATGTCGCAAAGATCCGAGCCGAGCCCTAAAATCAAGTCAGCCCCGCGCCCGCTCGACCTGAGTGACGCCGCTGGCCGCCCGCAATCCGGCAATAACGTTCGACAAATGCCGGAGATCCCGCACCTCGACGTCCAGCACGACCTCGAAGAAGTCCTGCTGACGGTTGGTGATCTTAAGATTTGTCACGGCACCCTCGTGCTTTGCGACGGCATTCGTAAGGCTCGCGAGCGTGTTCGGCTGGTTCACCGCGATCGCGCTGATTCGGCCGGTATGCGTGGCCGGCTTGCCAAAGGCGAGAGGCAAGGGAGTTTCCCAGCCGACGTCGATGAACCGCTCAGGCGTCGCCGCAAAGCTCTCAAGCGTTTGGCAGATTTTGGTGTGGATCGTGACCCCTTTGCCGGTTGTGACGATCCCGACGATCTGGTCACCTGGCAACGGATGGCAGCATCCAGCGTAGTGCACCGCCATGCCCGTCACAAGTCCGGTAATCGGGATTCCACCATCGCGCGCTGCGACCCGGCCAGGCCGCGGCGGCAGGCTTGGCAGCATGCGCGGTGCCCGGGGCGTTTGCCGCAAGTCCGGGTAGGCCGCGTGCACGACGTCCTTCGGCCCGATGTTGCCGTTGCCGACTGAGACATAAAGATCGTCCAGCGACGCCGCCTTGAGACCCTTCAACCCAGCTTCCAGTACCTTCTCTGACCCGTCCAGGCCCTCCTGGCGAAACGCTTTGGCGAGGGCGGCCCGGCCGGCATCAAGGTTGTTCTGCCGTTGTTGCTGGGCGATGTAGCGCCGGATGCGCGCCCGCGCCTTGCCGGTGACGACGAACCGCTCCCAGGCCGGGGAGGGCACGCCGTCGCGCGCCGTCATGATCTCGACCTGGTCGCCGTTCTGCAGTTCGTGCCGAAGCGGCATCAGCCGCCCATTGACCTTGGCGCCCACGCACTTGTCGCCGACCTGGCTATGCACGGCATAAGCAAAGTCGATGCTGGTTGCCCCCCGCGGCAACTCGATCAGCTGACCTTTTGGAGTGAAGCAGAATACTTGGTCTTGGTAGAGTTCAAGCTTGGTGTTTTCCAGAAACTCGTCCGCCGCTTGCGAGTTATCGAGGATCTCCAACAGATCCTGCACCCAGCGAAATCGCTGCAACTCGCTGGACGAGGCGTCCTGCTGCTTATACAGCCAATGCGCTGCGACGCCGTTCTCGGCGACATCATGCATGTCGGCTGTACGGATCTGCACCTCGATCTTCTGGTTGCGCGGCTCCCGCAACGTCACGCCGGTATGCAGGCTGCGGTAGCCGTTGGACTTCGGCGTTGAGATGTAGTCCTTGAACCGCCCGGCGATCACCGGATATGCCGCATGCACCGCGCCCAGGGCGATGTAACAGGTATCGCGGGACGGCATCACGACACGGAACGCCATGATGTCCGACAACTGCTCGAACGCCACGTTGCGGCGCTGCATCTTCTCCCAAATCGAAAAAGGCGACTTCTCGCGCCCGGTGATCTCGATAGGCGTGGCGCCGCCCTCGGCGCAGATGCGATGCAGCTCCACCTGCACCTCCTCGATCACGTCGGCGCCTTGGCCGCGCAGGAAGTTGAGCCGGGCTTGGATCGTGTCGAAGGCTTCCGGCTCGATCTGCGCAAACGACAGCGTCTGCAGCTCGGTCTTCAGCGCGTCCATGCCGATACGTTCGGCAAGCGGTGCATAGATCTCCATCGTTTCCCGGGCTGTGCGCATCCGGCGTTCGGGGCTTTGCACGTAGTGCAGCGTCCGCATGTTGTGCAGGCGATCAGCCAGCTTCACCAGCAAGACGCGGATGTCCTTGCTCATGGCCAGAACCAGCTTGCGGAAGTTCTCCGCTTGTTTAGTACGATCCGACTGCAGTTCCAGCCGCGTTAGCTTGGTGACGCCATCCACCAGTCCGCCGATGACCGGACCAAACTGCCTCTCCAGTGCGGAAAGCGTGACGGGGGTATCCTCGACCACGTCGTGCAGCAAAGCAGTCGCGATGCTTGCGGTATCTAGGCGGTAGCCCGCCAGGATCTCGGCCACAGCCAACGGATGCGTGACATACGGATCACCGTTTTCCCGGGTTTGCTGTCCATGAGCCTGCATGGCAAGTGAGTAAGCGGCATCAAGCATGCCCGTGTCGGCATTGGGATCGTAGGCCAGTATCTTCTGCGTCAGCCTAAGCCGGCAATCAAAAGAACCGCCGTTGTCAGCAGCGTCGGCTGACGCCAATCCGTCGGGTGCGCGGACAAGGCGCGCCACATAGCCTGTCACGGCCGGCCCCCGCGCGTAGAATTCGGTTTAACGGCGGGAACGGCCGCCAAGCTCCGCCTCGATGGCTGCCTCGATGTCATCGGGCGAAAGATCGCCAGCCGGCATAGCCGAGGCCTCCTCCTCCGCGGACACGTCTTGCAGGCCGAAGATGTTCTGATCCGTCGGAATCAGATCCAAGACCTCCTCATCTGCAGGCTCCGGCTCCGGCGAACGGGAAAGCGACTTGATGAGGTCCTGCTCTAAAAGAGGCAACGCGACCGTTTCTTCGGCAATCTCGCGCAATGCTACCACCGGGTTCTTGTCGTGATCGCGGTCGATTGTCAGCTCCTCACCCCGACTCAGGTTGCGCGCACGCTGTGCGGCGAGCAAGACAAGCTCAAACCGGTTCGGAACTTTCTGAACGCAATCTTCTACGGTCACGCGCGCCATGCATTCATCTTCCGATGTGGATATCAGTTAAGCAGTCCATTTAGGCAAGAGTTATGCATTCAGCAAGTGCAACCGCTTACAACGCCTGCACATCTTGGCACGACACCGCCGCCAGCATCATGGCGACGCTCAGATTGAGCACGGGATGCATCCAGTCCGGCCGGATATCCTGGAGCGGGGCCAACACGAAAGCGCGGTCTTGCAGCCGCGGATGCGGCAGAATGAGCTTCGGCTTCGCCATAACCAACGTGTCCATCGCTAGAAGGTCAAGATCCAGGGTCCGGGCCGCATTCCGGACGCCGCGAACCCGGCCCGCTTCCGCCTCAATGGCCTGCAACGCCTCTAGAAGACGGCAAGGCTCGGCGGCGCCGCTCAGCCAGCATGCGCCGTTGACGAAGCGCGGCTGGTCCGACGCCGGGATCGGCTGGGTAGCAAACCATCGCGATCTCCTGCGCAGCTCAAGGCCGGGCAGGTGCGCGAGTTGCTTGGCCGCCCACTGGCAGATCTCCAGCGGGGTGCGCCCCCCGGCCGAGGCGAGGTTGGCGCCGATGGCGATCAGGATTGTCTGAAACATCCCACAAACTTCCCATCAAGGCTTGACCGTTCGCACAATGCCCGGCATCCCGCTTGGGCATGCATGACAGGACACCTTGCCTTCCCGATGCTGATTGAGCAGCCCCCGCACGACTGCCCGCTCTGTCCCCGGCTGGTGGCCTACCGCCATGCCAACAAGCAAAGCCATCCCGACTGGTTCAATGGCCCCGTCCCAAGCCTTGGCGATCCCGATGCCTCGATCCTGGTCGTGGGCATGGCGCCTGGCGTCAAAGGAGCCAACCGCACCGGGCGGCCATTCACCGGCGACCATGCCGGCATCCTGCTCTATGAAACCCTGACCCGTTTCCGCTTGGCGACCGGCACATATGATGCCCGACCAGACGACGGCGTGCAGCTGCACGGCTGCCGCGTTGTGAACGCTGTGCGCTGCGTTCCACCCGCCAACCTTCCGCAACCCATCGAAGTGCGCACCTGCAATCATTTTCTCGCCGCAGAGTTGAAAGCCCTGCCGAAGCTGAGGGCTGTGCTGGCGCTTGGCGTCCTAGCTCATGCCGCCGTCCTGCGCGCATGCGGCATTCCAGCGAGTCGCATCCGTTTTCGGCACGGAAACGTAACAAAATTGCCGGATGGCTTGCTTCTTGCAGATAGCTATCACGTCTCACGCTATAACACGAATACCGGGCTGCTGACGCGCGAGATGTTCGAGCAAGTAGTACTCAACCTTGTGACGCAGATCGCAGGCGAGACGCCAGAATCGCCCTAAGCCTGTCCTATTATTGCTAGGATCGCAGTGGCCAGGCGGCCACGATCCGGCTCGTCGCTTGAACCGAACGTGCCGGCAATCGCACCGTCCCGCCCGATCAGCACCTTGTAAAAATTCCACTGCGGCTCCCACCGCCGCTGCTCACGCACCCAGCGATAGAACGGCGATGCATCGGCACCGCGCACATGACCGAGGCCCGCCATCGGAAAATCAACGCCGAACGTCGCCTCGCAGAATGCCTTCACCTCACCGTTTGACCCACTCTCCTGGCCAAAATCCTGGCTGGGCACACCGATCACCGCGAAGCCTTGCGGCGACAAGCGCCGGTGCAAAGCCTCCAACTGACGATATTGCGGCGTATAGCCGCAGAACGAGGCCGTGTTGACGACCAGCAGCACCTTGCCCTGAAACTCCGCCAACCGGAGCAGGCCTTCATCAATCGAGGGAAACTCGAACGACCACGCGGTAGCAGGCGCCGGGCCTGCCGCTATGCCGGCCAGCGCCGCGCTGCCGGTCAATGCCATCCGTCGCGAAATGCCCATGCCGCCGATCCCCTACCCCGCCGTCTCGCATGTGGGTGACGCGACGGCGGCCGGCAACGGTCAGCCCTTCGCCCGCATCAGCCGGGCCTTATCGCGTTGCCAGTCCCGCGCCGCGATGGCCTGTCGCTTGTCCTGCTTCTTCCGGCCCTCGCCCACGCCCAGCAGCACCTTTGCCACGCCGCGGTTATTGAAGTGGATCTGCAACGGCACCAGCGTCAGTCCGTCCCGGGTCGAGGCGCCGATCAGTTCGCCGATCTGCTTGCGCTTCAGCAGCAGCTTGCGCGGCGCCCGCGGCTCGAACCGGGACAGCACGCCGGCCTGGTACTCCGGAATGTAGCAGTTGAACAAGAACAGCTCGCCCTCCCGTTCCCCCGCCCAGGCCTCGGTCAGCGTTGCCCGGCCATGGCGCAGCGACTTCACCTCGGGGCCACGCAGCACCAGCCCAGCCTCCATCGTCTGCTTGATCGTGTAGTCGAACCGCGCCTTCCGGTTCTGCGCGGCGATGCCGTGCGAAATCAGGCCCGACTTCTTCTTGGTCTTGCTGTCCGCCACGCCGCCCGGTCCTAGTTCAGCAGCCCGGCACCAAGCATTGCCGCCCGCACCTGCGCCCGCGTGGGGTCCGACACCGGCGCCAGCGGCAACCGGCAGTGCTCGCTGCCATGCCCCATGAGGCTCGCGCCATACTTCACCGGGCCGGGGCTGCTCTCGACGAACATGGCGTCGTGCAGCGCGAGCAGGCGGTCCTGAATTGCCACGGCCCGCTCGGTCTCCCCATCCTGCCAAGCGCGGTGCATCTCGCTGCACAGGCGCGGCGCGACGTTGCCGGTCACGCTGATGCAGCCATGGCCGCCGGCGGCAAGGAACGCCAGCGCCGTGTGGTCCTCCCCCGACATCTGCACGAACCCGGCCCCGCAGGCACGGCGGGTATGCAGCGGCCGCACCAGATTGGCGGTCGCATCCTTGACGCCCACGATGTTCCGATGCCGCGCCAAGTGCGCCATGGTTTCGACGCTCATATCGACCACGCTCCGCGACGGGATGTTATAGATCACGATCGGCAGATCGACTGCGTCGGCGATGGCGGTGTAATGCAGGATCATGCCCTGCTGGGTCGGCTTGTTGTAATACGGCGTCACGACCAAGACAGCGTCGGCTCCGGCCGCCTTGGCATGTTGGGTCAGCTCAATTGCTTCCGCCGTGCTGTTGGACCCGGCGCCGGCGACCACCGGCACCCTCCCTGCCGCGACCTCCACCGCGATCTCGACCACGCGGCGATGCTCATCGTGGCTGAGCGTCGGGCTTTCTCCAGTGGTGCCCACCGGCACGATGCCGTGAGTGCCCTGCTGGATCTGCCAATCGACGAAGGCGCCAAACGCAGCCTCGTCCACCGCACCGTCCGGGCGCATCGGCGTAATCAGGGCGACATACGATCCCTTGAACAGGGGTTGGAACATGACGGGCCTCGGGCAGACTGGGGAGCGCGAACCTAGGCATACGGGGGATGCGCTGCAAGGCTGTGTTGCGATAGAAGCGATCATGCGCTGCGCCGTGTTCCTGTTCGTGCTGGGCCTGTTGCCAGCCTGTGCCGCGGCGCAGGAGATCATGGCTGCGGTCAGGCTGGAGCATTGGGCCGACGCCGACGCCCTCGCCGCGGCATCGCCCGACCCGCTGGTCCGCAAGCTTGCCTTATATTTTCGTCTGGCGACTTCGGGCGCTGCCCGCGCCAACGAACTCGCAGCGTTCATTGCGGACAACCCGGCCTGGCCGCAACAAGCATTGCTCAACCGTCGCCTGCAAGAGGCGCTGGCTGCAGATGGCGATGACCAAGCAATGCTTGAGCGTTGCCAGCAGCATCCCGCTTCAATCGAGTCAGCGATTGCCCTGCTGCGCTGCGCCGAAGTCCTGGGCCGAGCCGGGCGCCAAGCCGAAGCGGAGCTAAACGCTCGGGCTGTTTGGGTCAAAGGCGTGGACCCGGCGGGCGAACTCAGCTTCATCCGCGCATGGGGCCATGCGCTGACCGCAGATGACCAGTGGCGGCGCTTCGAGCGTTTGGCCTGGACCGACCCAGGCCAGCCGGGCAGCCCGGCGGCGCGCCAGGCGGTCCGGGTCCATCCTGCCCATCGCCCGGCTGCTGAGGCTCGATTGGCGCTGCGTCGGGGCGACCCGTCCGCACCCGCCTTGGCCGCGGCCCTCCCTGCCCCGGCGCGCACCGACCCAGGCCTCATTCTCGATCTTGCCAAGTGGCACCGCCGCGCCGGGCAGGACCGCGCTGCCCTGGCCATCTGGTCCAAGGAGGGCGCCGCCGCGGAAGCGGCTGCCGCGGACGAGCGCCGACCGGCATTTTGGGACGAGCGCAATCTGCTGGTCCGGCGGATGCTGCGCGCCGATGACCCCGCCGCCGCCTATTCCCTGGCCACCAGCCACCGCCAGACCGGCGAGGCCGCAATCGACGCGGAGTTCCTGTCCGGCTGGATCGCGCTGCAGAAGCTGCGACAGCCGGATGTGGCAGCTCGGCACTTTCAAACGCTTGCGGTCCTGTCCCACGCAGCCATCACCCAGGGCCGGGCACATTACTGGATCGGTCGTGCCGCGGCGGCGCAGGGCGACGTCGCGGGTGCGCAGGTCGCCTATGCCCGGGCTGCCGCCTGGCCGACCACCTTCTACGGCCAACTCGCCAGCCGCGCCCTGGGGGATGACGACGCAACGCTCGCCGCCCGCATCCGCGCCGCGCATGACCCGGCATGGAGCGTCGATCAGGCCGCAGCCTTCATCGGCCAAGACTTGGCGCGGGCAGCGGCGCTGCTAGTGGCCTGGGGTGAGCCGCGCCGTGCCAAAGCCTTCCTGCTGTGCCTGGGCGAGACGGCGCCGGATGCAGCCGGGCGGGCGATGGCGGCCCACATGGCCCTGGGACTCGGCTTGCCGGATCAGGCAGTGGCCATCGCGCGCCGGGCCGGGCGGGATGGGCTGGTGCTGCCGGACGCCGGTTGGCCCATGCCGGTGAACCCGCCGGACGGCATGGTTGAGCCTGCTGTGACGCTCGGCCTGATACGGCAGGAGAGCAGCTTCGACATCCAAGCCGGAAGTCCCGTCGGCGCGCAGGGCTTGATGCAGCTCATGCCGGCGACCGCCGCCAGCATCGCGCAGCGGTTGAACGAAGCCGTAAGCCTGCCCGCCCTGACGGCCGACGCTGCCTACAACATGCGGCTCGGCACGGCCTACCTTCGGACGCTGCTGGACCAGTTCGGCAACGCCCTGCCTATGGCGCTGGCAGGCTACAACGCGGGACCGAACCGAGTGCTGGACTGGGTCGCCGGCTACGGCGACCCACGGACCGATGCCATCGACATGATCGACTGGATCGAGTTGATCCCGTTCAACGAGACCCGCAACTATGTGCAGCGCGTGATTGAAAACGTGGTGATCTACGCGGCCCGCCAAGGCAATGGTGCGCCGCATCCGCTTGCGCGGTCTGCCGGGTGAGCCGCTCAATCGCAAGCTTCTTCGGCGTCGGCTTCTTTCCGGTCGCGCCGGGAACGGCAGGGTCGGCAGTGGCGCTGCTGGCCGGCGCTGCGCTCATGTTGGGGCCGTCCTGGATGTTGCCGCTCGGTGCGGCGCTCGCCGCGGCAGCGGGCTATCTCGCCATTCCGCGCGCCGTGACCGATCCCAACTCAGACCCGGAATGGGTGGTGATCGACGAGGTCGCCGGCCAGTGGATTGCAATGCTGGGACTTGCCGACCCCTCGATGGCCGGATTGGTTGCGGCTTTTGTGGGCTTCCGCATGCTGGATATCTGGAAGCCAGGCCCAATCGGCTGGGCGGACCGCCAGCCGGGCGCCTTCGGCATCATGGCAGATGACGTCGTTGCCGGCGGCGCCGTCGCGCTGACGCTCTACGCCGCCCGGCACCTAACCATTTTCTGAGAAGGCCCCCGTCCATGTTCGATCCGGATCTGATCCAGGCCGCGACGACCCTGCTTGCCGAATGCCGCGCCCGCAGGTTGATGCTCGCGACCGCGGAAAGCTGCACAGGCGGATTGATCGCTGCCGTGCTGACCGAGGTTGCGGGATCGTCGGACGTCCTGGACCGCGGCTTCGTCACTTATTCAAACGTTGCCAAGTCGGAGATGCTTGGTGTCGCGCCTGAACTGATTGAGGCGAACGGTGCGGTGAGCGGCCCTGTTGCCGCCAGCATGGCAGTCGGCGCGCTGCTGCGGTCGCACGCTGCGCTGACGGTCGCAGTCACCGGCGTCGCAGGTCCCGGCGGCGGCAGCGAAAATAAACCCGTGGGAACCGTCTGGTTCGGCATCGCCGGCCGCGGATGCTCGGCGATGACAGAGCGACGAGTGTTTCCTGGCGACCGTGCGACGATACGCCAGGCGACGGTGAGACACGCACTGGCGATGCTCAGCGCGGCAGTCAAGGGCTGGTAAGGCTAGCCCGACACCACGTCCCGGATCGCCGACGCGGCCTCCATGACTTGCAGCGCTGTCACGTCAAGATGCGTGCAGGCGCGTGCCCGGTACTGTCCCATGACCGAGATCAACACCCCCGCCGCGCGAACCCGCTCCGCAAGCTCCTGCGCCGTCAATCCTGAAGCCCGCGTGTCGAAGAACACCAGGTTAGTCTCTGGCACCTCGACGGACAGCCCCTGAATTTGCGCCAGGCTGCGCGCGAGCGTCCGGGCGTTCTCATGGTCGTCCGCCAGCCGGCCCACGTTGTGGTCCAGCGCATACAGGCATGCCGCCGCGCAGATCCCGCCCTGCCGCATTGAGCCGCCCAGCCGCTGCTTCCAGCGCCAGGCCGCGTCGATGAACGCCGCCGAACCCGCAAGCACCGCGCCCAGCGGCGCGCCAAGGCCCTTGGTGAAATCGAGCCATACCGTATCGTAGCCGGCCGCCATCTCCGACGCCGGGACCCCGGCCGCCACCACGGCATTCATCAGCCGCGCGCCGTCCATGTGGGTGGTCATCCCATGCGCATGGGCGGTTGCCGCGACCTCGTTCAGGATCGCAAGGGGCCATATGGCGCCGCCACCAAGGTTCGCGGTCTGCTCAACCTCCACCATGCGCTGCGCGGGTGAGTAGCGCGACACGGGGCGAATCGCGGCGACCAGCGCGTCCGCCGAGAATACGCCTCGATCTCCGTCGAGCGGCGAGACCTGCACGCCGGCCAGCGCCCAAGGCGCGCCACCCTCCGCCGTCGCGATGTGCGCGGTGTGGTGCGCCAGGATTTCGTCGCCCGCCCGGCACTGGACCAAAATGGCGATTTCGTTGCACATGGTCCCGGAGGGCAGGAACATCGCCGCCTCTTTGCCGAGCAATGCCGCCATGCGGTCGCACAGCGCCAAGACGGTGGGATCGGAGCCATGCTGCTCGTCCCCGACCTCGGCCTCCATCATCGCCCGCTTCATCGCAAAGCTCGGCTTCGTCTGCGTATCCGAATACAGGTTGACCCGTACTGGAACCGTGTCGTCGAACCGCGGCGGCGCGTAGGTCATGACGATCGGTCCCGCTTCAAGATTTAGCTGGCATGGCAGCCGGGGTTACAGCGATCGTTGCCGCAGGCGCGCCATAGACTTCCCGCGCACGTTTCAAGAAGGCATTGACCATCAACCGCACGGCATTGTTGAACACGACGCCAATGGCGGCCTGCAGCATGCGGCTCCTGAACTCAAAATCGACGTAGAACTTAACGTTGCAGCCCTTTGGGTGCGGCTCGAAGGTCCACTGATTGTTTAGATAGCGGAAAGGCCCATTTTCGTATTTGACTTGGATCTGCTGCGGCCGGTCAAGCTCGACCCGGCTGGTGAAGCTTTCGCGAAACGGCCCAAACCCGATGGTGAGATCCGCCACAAGCTGCGTTTCAGTGTGGGACTTCACCCGCGCGCCGGCGCACCAAGGCAAGAAGGTCGGATATTTGCCGACGTCCGCCACCAAGTCGAACATCTGCTCCGGGCTGTAAGGCAACACCTTGTGCTCAGCATGGGTCGGCATGGCTAAGCAGCCACCAATGCGAGCTGCTTCGCACGGGCAGCCCGCAACTGCGCAAAATCCGCATCCGCATGGTAGGAGCTGCGGGTCAGCGGCGTGGCGCTTACCATGAGAAATCCTTTGGCTCGTGCCATCGCAGCATAGTCCGCGAACTCGTCGGGTGGTACGAAGCGGTCCACCGCCGCATGCTTCACCGTGGGCTGCAGGTATTGGCCCAAGGTAAGGAAATCGACATCGGCAACCCGCAGATCATCCATGACCTGCATGACCTCGGCGCGTTGCTCACCCAATCCGAGCATCAGCCCGGATTTAGTGAATATCGTCGGATCCACCATCTTCACCCGGTCGAGCAGCCGAAGCGACTGGTAATACCGCGCACCGGGCCGGATTGCGGTATAAAGTCGCGGAACCGTCTCCAGGTTGTGATTGAACACATCGGGCCGCGCCTCTGCCACCACCTCAAGCCCGCCGGGCTTGCGCAGGAAGTCGGGAGTGAGCACCTCAATCGTTGTGCCTGGCGCTGCGGCGCGCAAGGCACGAATGACCGCGGCGAAGTGCGCAGCGCCGCCGTCGCGCAAATCGTCGCGGTCAACGGACGTGACAACCACATGCCGAAGCCCGAGCTTTGCCACCGCATCCGCCACCCGGCGTGGCTCGTCCTCGTCGAGCGTCTCCGGCTGGCCAGTCCGCACGTTGCAGAAGCTGCAGGCGCGAGTGCAGGTGTCCCCCATGATCATCATCGTCGCGTGGCGCTGTGACCAGCACTCACCGATGTTGGGGCAAGCCGCCTCTTCGCAGACCGTCACCAGCCTGTTCTCGCGCATCAACGCCCGGGTCTCATGATACACTGGATGGTTAGGCGCCTTGACCCGAATCCAGTCCGGCTTGCGCTGTATCGGATTGTCTGGGCGGTTTGCCTTCTCCGGATGCCGGGCCGCGCCCGGCACGGCTTGGCGGTGATCGACGATGATACGCGACGCCATGCGGCCTCCCGGCACAAAAATAGAGACGGTTAGGTGGATGGGACCGAGCCGCCCGTCAAGCGAGGCCTCAGAAGTGGATGGCCCGGCCGTAGGCGTCGAGCACCGCCTCATGCATCGTCTCGCTGACCGTCGGGTGCGGGAACACAGTGTGCATCAGTTCGACCTCAGTCGTCTCCAGGGTGCGCGCGACCGCATAGCCTTGGATCATCTCGGTCACTTCGGCGCCTACCATATGAGCGCCCAGCAGTTCGCCGGACTTCAAATCGAACACGACCTTCACCATGCCCTCCGGCTCGCCCATCGCGATCGCCTTACCGTTGCCGACGAACGGGAAACGGCCCACGCGCACCTCGTGCCCGGCTGCCTTGGCCCGAGACTCCGTCATACCGACTGACGCAATCTGCGGGCGGCTATAGGTGCACCCGGGGATGTTGCCGACGTTCAACGGCTTCACGTCGTTCTGCCGGGCAATGCTCTCGACGCAGATTACGCCTTCATGGCTGGCTTTGTGGGCCAACCACGGTGCGCCGGTCACGTCGCCGATGGCATACACCCCGGCTTCTCCAGTGCGGCAGTACTCGTCGATGACGATATGGCCACGTTCCACCTTCACCCCGGTGCCCTCAAGCCCCAGATCCTCGACGTTGCCGACAATACCTACGGCGGAGATCACCCGGTCCACGGTGATCTCCTGCGTCTTGCCCCCGGCCTCGACCGTCGCGGTCACGCTGTCGCCGTTCTTCTGCACCTTCGTGGTCTTTGCCGAGGTCAGGATCTTGATGCCTTGCTTCTCAAACGACTTTCGGGCAAACGCGCTGATCTCCTCGTCCTCCGTGGGCAAGATGCGGTCGAGCATCTCAATCACCGTCACCTCGGCGCCCATGTTGCGGAAAAAGCTTGCAAACTCAATGCCGATCGCGCCGGAGCCAATCACCAACAGCGACTTCGGCATGCTCGGCGGCACCATCGCCTCGCGGTAGGTCCAGATCAGCTTGCCGTCGCCTTCCAGCCCCGGCAGTTGGCGGGCCCGCGCGCCAGTCGCGAGGATGATGTGCGGCGCGGTAAGCGTCGCGACCTCCTTCCCGTTCTTGATGACGGCCAGCGTCTGCTTGCCCGCAAGCGTCGCCACCCCGTCGAACACGGCCACCTTGTTCTTCTTGAGCAGGTGTCCGACGCCGCCCGCTAACTGCTTGGCGATCTTGCGCGACCGCTGCACGATCTTCGGCAGATCGAACTGCACGTTGTCCGCGCTGAAGCCGAACTCGCCGAGATTGTGCAGCAGATGATTGATTTCGGACGAGCGAAGCAGCGCCTTGGTCGGAATGCAGCCCCAGTTCAGGCAAATGCCACCCAGGTTCTCTCGCTCCACCACCGCGGCCTTCATTCCGAGTTGGGCCGCGCGGATGGCCGCGACATAGCCGCCGGGGCCGCCGCCGACGACCACGACATCGAATTTGCTTTCCATGAAACGATCCTAAAGCGTTGGCCTACAGCATCAGGCTGAGCGGGTCCTCGACGATGCCCTTGAACACCGCCATCCATTCGGCGCCGAGCGCCCCATCCGCCACGCGGTGATCCACGCTGAGCGTGCAGGTCATCACCGTGGCGACCGCTAGCGCGCCGTCCTTCACCACCGGCCGCTTCTCGCCCGCACCCACCGCGAGGATCGCGGCCTGCGGCGGGTTGATGATCGCCGTGAACTGCTTCACGCCGAACATGCCGAGGTTGGAGATCGAGAAGCTGCCACCCTGGAACTCCTCAGGCTTCAGCTTGCCGGACTTGGCGCGGGCGCCCAGGTCCTTCATCTCGTTGCTGATGGCGGCCAAACCCTTCTGGTCCGCCTTGCGCACAATCGGCGTGATCAGCCCGTCCGGCATCGACACGGCGACGCTGATGTCGATGTCGTCGTAAACCACCATCGCGTCTTCGGTGTAGCTTGCATTCACCTTCGGCACGCGGCGGAGCGCCGCGGCCGCGGCCTTGATGACCAGGTCGTTCACCGACAGCTTGAACCCGCCAGGGCCGTCCTTCGGCGCGCGTACGTTCAGGTCGGCGCGCAGTTTCAGCAGCGCGTCGATCTCGACATCCATGGTGACGTAGAAGTTTGGCACAAGCTGGTGACTTTCCAGCAGGCGCCGCGCAATGACCTTCCGCATCGCCGAGTTCGGCACGAGCTGGTGCGGCGCTGTCACCGGCGCTGCTGCGGGCTTTGGCGCCGACTTTGCCTCTGGCTTGGCTTGCTGAACCGGAGGCGGCGGAACGTCGGCCTCCCTGGCGCCTGCCTGGGCCTCGACCGGCGACGCCTGCAAGGCACCCGGCGCTTGCCGCGCCTCGATGTCGGCGCGGATAATGCGACCGTTCGGGCCGGAGCCTTTCATCGACGACAGGTCGATGTTGGCCTGCTTGGCCATCCGCCGGGCAAGCGGCGAGGCGAACACCCGCTCCCCATTGTGCCCGGACATGGTGTCGTGCCCGTTGGCCTTCGGCGTCGGCGCCCGAGCAGAAGCGGACGCTGCGGGTGCCGGAGCAGGCGCCGGGGCTTGTGCCGCTGAAGCCTGGGCCGCCGCCGCCGGGGCGGTCGCTTCTTCCCCGTCTCCGGCCAGCACGGCGATCGGCTCGTTGACCTTCACCCCGGCGGTGCCGTCCGGCACGAGAATCTTGCTCAGCACGCCCTCATCGACGGCCTCCACCTCCATGGTGGCCTTGTCCGTCTCGATCTCCGCAATCACGTCGCCGGCCCGGACGTCGTCGCCCTCTTTCTTCAGCCACCGGGCCAGCGTGCCCTCGGTCATCGTCGGCGACAGCGCCGGCATCAGGATGTTCGTCGCCATGCTGCGCCCCTTCAGACGATCTTCTTCACGGCATCGACCACCCAGGGCGGCTGCGGCAGCGCCAGCTTCTCCAAGTTCGCAGCGTAGGGCAGCGGGATATCCAACCCATGCACCCGCACCGGCGGCGCGTCGAGCCAGTCAAAGCACTGCTCGATCACCTGCATCGCAATCTCGGCGCCGATACCCGCATAGGGCCACCCCTCCTCGACCGTCACCAGCCGGTTGGTCTTTTTTACGCTCTCGACAATCATCCCAACGTCCAGCGGACGCAGGCTGCGCAGGTTGACCACCTCGGCCTCGATCCCCTGCTCCGCCAGCGTCTCCGCCGCCTTCATCGCCACGCCCACCATGATGCTGTAGGCGACAATCGTCACGTGCTGGCCGGTCCGCTCGACCTTGGCCTTGCCGATTGGCACGGTGAAACCTTCGTCGGTCGGGCATTCAAATGTCTGCCCGTAGAGGATCTCGTTTTCGAGCACGATAACCGGGTTCGGGTCGCGGATCGCCGTCCGCAGCAGGCCCTTGGCATCAGCCGACGACCATGGGGCAACCACCTTGAGGCCTGGGCAATGCGCGTACCACGACGCATAATCCTGGCTGTGCTGCGCCGCCACCCGGGACGCGGCGCCATTCGGCCCGCGGAAAACGATGGGGCAGCCCATCTGGCCACCTGACATATACAGCGTCTTGGCAGCCGAGTTGATGATCTGGTCAATCGCCTGCATGGCGAAGTTGAAGGTCATGAACTCGACGATCGGCCGCAACCCGTCCATCGCGGCGCCCACCGCCATGCCGGTGAAACCGTGCTCGCTGATCGGCGTGTCGATGATGCGCCGCGGGCCGAACTCGTCCAGCAGGCCCTGGCTGATCTTGTAGGCGCCCTGATACTGCGCGACCTCCTCGCCGATCAGGAACACGCGGTCGTCGCTGCGCATCTCGGCGGCCATGGCATCGCGCAGCGCCTCGCGCACGGTCATAGGCTTGGTCGGCCCCCAATCGCGCTCCGGGGCGGTCGTGGTCGAGGCTGGCGCCGCTTGCGCCGCTACAGCCTTGTCGGCGACGACCTTATGATCCTCCAACGGCTCCGGCGTCGGCTGCTTCGCCGCGGCAGGCGCGGGCGCATCGGGCTTGGCCGCAGTCTCGCCCGCCGCCTCGCCATCAGCTGACAGGGTCGCAATCGGCGTGTTCACCGCGACGCCATCGGTGCCCTCCTCCACCAGGATTTGGGACAACTTGCCCTCATCAACGGCCTCGACCTCCATGGTCGCCTTGTCCGTCTCGATCTCCGCGATCACATCGCCGGCGCGGACGTCCTCGCCCACTTTCTTCAGCCAGCGGGCCAGCTTGCCCTCCGTCATGGTCGGTGACAGCGCCGGCATCAGAATCTGCGTGCTCACGCCCTTAGCCCTCGATCAAAATGTCGGTCCATAGCTCGCGCTCATCCGGCTCGGGGCTGCTTTGCGCAAAGTCGGCAGCCTCCTGGATGCGGGCCTTCACGGCGGCATCAATCGCCTTGAACTCGTCTTCGCCCATGCCGGCCGCCTCCAGCAGATGCCGCATACCCTCGATGCAGTCGCGCTCGGTGCGCATCTTCTGCACCTCGTCGCGGGTGCGATACTTGGCCGGGTCCGACATGGAGTGACCGCGGTAGCGGTAGGTCTGAACCTCCATCAGATATGGCCCGGCGCCGGACCGGCAATGCGCCACCGCCACATCCGCCGCCGCCTTCACCGCCGTCACGTCCATGCCGTCCACCTTGGCGCCCGGGATGCCCCATGGCGCCCCATTGACGGAAAGGTCATGCGACGCCGAGGCGCGCTCCAGGCTGGTGCCCATGCCGTATTTGTTGTTCTCGATGACGTAGATGCAGGGCAGCTTCATCAATGCCGCCAAGTTGAAGCTCTCGTATACCTGGCCTTGGCTCGACGCCCCGTCGCCGAAATACGTGGCGCACACCCGGTCGCTGCCGCGGTACCAGTTCGCCATTGCAAGCCCGGTGCCCAAGCTCACCTGCGCACCCACGATCCCATGGCCGCCGAAAAAGCGCTTCTCCTTGCTGAACATGTGCATGGAGCCGCCCTTGCCCTTGGAATAGCCGCCGCTGCGCCCGGTTAGCTCCGCCATGACGCCGCGCGGCTCCATGCCGGTCGCCAGCATGTGGCCATGGTCGCGATACGACGTGATCACCTGGTCGCCATCAGACAGCGCCATTTGAATGCCGACGACCACGGCCTCCTGCCCGATGTAGAGGTGACAAAAACCGCCAATCAGGCCCATGCCGTAGAGCTGTCCGGCCTTCTCCTCGAAGCGGCGGATCAGCAGCATGTCGCCATATGCCTTGACAAGTTGATCCCGGCTCATGGCCTGGTTGGTGGCCGTCGCGCTCGACCTTTCCGCGTGATCCATGGCCCCGGAATTGGGAAACGCCTCAGGATCCTTGCCGCGCTTCCGTGTCTCGGCTGCCTGCGCCATGCGCGTCGCTCCTGTGGGACATAGGGTATGTCTCCAACACCTAGCGACCGTGTTCGATCACGACAAGTCCGCTGACCAAAGAACTCTTGTTGTGCAATGCAATAGAGGTCATCGCTCAGGAAGACGCGGCGAAATGCCCGGGCGCCGAACCTGCTCAGAACAGGCGCTTGCCAGCGCCGTACGGCATCACAACATCGGACGGGTCGGCGACGTTGAGCATGGCGCGCGCACGTTCGTCCAACATGTCGGGATTAAGTCGCTGGGTCCGCAGGCCGGCGACCCGGCGCTCCCACACGTCGCGCTCCGTCGTCACGCGAAGCAGTTCGGCCTCCACCATCCTCAACTGCTCCTGGCGCACAGCATACGCCTGCAAGCCCCGCGTGCCCTGCGTGGCGTTCCAACCGAAATACCCGGCCAATCCCAGGAATACGGCCGGCGCGACTGCCGCCTTCGCCTGCCGCCGCAACGCTCGGCTCCAGCTCATGATACGCCCCTGTCCCGCTTTGCCGCCACGCTACATCGTTCTAGGCGTGGACGCGATGCCCTATGCGCGCCGCAGGATCGTGCGCCCGGCGTAGCGCGCCGCCGGGCCCAGCTCCGCCTCGATACGGATCAACTGGTTGTACTTCGCCGTCCGGTCGCTCCGGGCCAGGCTGCCGGTCTTGATCTGCCCGCAGTTGGTTGCCACCGCGAGGTCGGAGATCGTCGTGTCCTCCGTCTCTCCCGACCGGTGGCTCATCACCGCGCTGAACCCGGCCCGTTGCGCCAGCTCCATCGCTTCCAGCGTCTCGGACAAGGTGCCGATCTGGTTCACCTTGACCAAGATTGAGTTGGCCGTGCCGGTCTCGACCCCGCGCCGCAACCGCTCGGTATTGGTTACGAACAGGTCGTCGCCCACCAGTTGCACCCGGTCGCCTAGCACCTCCGTCAGGTGCTTCCAACCCGCCCAGTCATCCTCTGCGCAGCCGTCCTCGATGGAGACGATGGGGTAGCGACCCACCAGGTCAGCCAAGTAGGCCACCATCCCAGCGGCATCGAACCGCTTGCCCTCGCCGTCCAAGCGATACTCGCCGTCCTGAAAGAATTCGGTGCTGGCGCAGTCGAGCGCAAAAGTTACATCTTCGCCGGGCCGGTAGCCTGCCTGCTCGCAGGCCTGGGTGATGAAGCTCAGCGCCTCGTCGGCGGACTTGAGGCCGGGGGCAAAGCCGCCCTCGTCGCCCACGTTGGTGTTGTGCCCGGCAGCGTGCAGCTTTGACTTCAACGCGTGGAAGATTTCGGCCCCGACCCGGACCGCATCGGCGAAGGTCGGCGCGCCTACCGGCTGCACCATGAATTCCTGGATGTCGATCGGGTTGTCCGCGTGCTTGCCGCCGTTCACGATGTTCATCATCGGCACCGGCAACGTGCGGGCGAACACGCCGCCGACATAGCGGTAGAGCGGGAGCTTCAGCTCGGCTGCCGCAGCCTTCGCCACCGCGAGCGACACCGCCAGGATCGCGTTGGCGCCCAGCCGCGACTTGTTGGGCGTGCCGTCCAGGTCGATCATGATCTCGTCAAGCCGGATCTGGTCGGTCGGGTCCATGCCGCTCAGTGCGTCGAAGAGTTCCCCTTCGACGTTGGCGCAAGCTATGCGCACGCCCTTGCCGCCGTAGCGCGTCTTGTCGGCGTCGCGCAATTCCACGGCCTCATGCGCACCGGTGCTGGCGCCGGACGGCACCGTTGCCCGTCCAGAGGCGCCGCTGTCCAGCATGACATCAACCTCCACGGTCGGATTGCCCCGGCTGTCCAGGACCTCGCGGGCGACGATGTCGGCGATGGCGCTCATGAAGGCTCCGTCCGGTCATTGTGGGTGGCAGCTTTGCAGAAGTCGTCAAGCGCCTTCAAGCGTGCGATCAGCGCCGGCATCGCATGCAGCGGGATCATGTTCGGTCCATCGCTCGGCGCCGCGTCAGGGTCGGGGTGCGTCTCGATGAACAGCGCGGCCACCCCCACCGCGAGCGCCGCGCGCGCCAGCAGCGGAGCAAACTCGCGCTGCCCGCCGGACGCGCTGCCCTGCCCGCCGGGCTGCTGCACGCTGTGCGTCGCGTCGAACACCACGGGGTAGCCGGTTCGCGCCAGCACCGGCAGGCCGCGGAAGTCGGTGACAAGCGTGTTGTAGCCGAAGCTCACCCCGCGTTCCGTCAGCAGGATGCTCTCGTTGCCGGTCTCAGCGATCTTGCCGGCGACGTGTGCCATGTCCCAGGGTGCCAGGAACTGGCCTTTCTTCACATTCACCGCGCGCCCGGTCTCGCCTGCGGCGACCAGCAGGTCGGTTTGTCGGCACAGGAACGCGGGAATCTGCAGGATATCAACGGCCTCAGCTGCCGGATCGCACTGCTCGGCGGTGTGCACGTCTGTCAGCACGGGGATGCGGAACCGCTCGCGCACCCCGGCCAGGATCGTCAGGCCCCGGACAATGCCGACGCCGCGGGCGGCATTGGCGCTGGTGCGGTTGGCCTTGTCGAAGCTCGACTTGTAGATCAGCGGCACCCCCGCCGCATGTGCCATGTCGCGCAGCGCCTCGGCCGTCTCGAACGCATGCGCCTCCGATTCGATCTGGCACGGGCCGGCGATCAGCACGAACGGCAGGGTATTGCCGACCTCGATGTCAAGGACCCGCACAATGCGCGTCTCGGACGATGAGGACTGCAGCTCAGACAAGACGGGCCTGCTTCACGGCGGCGGCGATGAAACTGGAGAACAGCGGATGCGGATCGAGCGGCTTCGATTTCAGCTCGGGATGGAACTGCACGCCGATGAACCACGGATGCGCGGGCAGTTCCACGATCTCCGGCAGGATGCCGTCGGGCGACATGCCGGAGAAGCGCAGTCCCGCCGCCTCAAGCTGCGGCCGGTAGTGCACGTTCACCTCCCAACGGTGCCGGTGGCGCTCATGAATAGTCGCCGCCCCATAGATCCGCCGCACCAGCGACCCCGCGCCGAGCTGCGCCGGATAGGAGCCAAGCCGCATGGTGCCGCCCAGGTCGCCCCCCTCCGCCCGCCGCTCGATCTCGTTGCCCCGCGCCCATTCGGTCAGCAGCCCGACCACCGGGCTGCCGCACGGCCCGAACTCGGTCGAGGAAGCGTCAGGCAACCCGGCCATGTGCCGCGCGCACTCGATCACCGCCATCTGCATGCCGAAGCAGATGCCGAGGAACGGCACCCGGCGCTCCCGGGCGAAGCGCGCGGCTGCGATCTTGCCCTCGGTCCCGCGCTCCCCGAAGCCGCCGGGCACCAGAATGCCGTGCACGCCGTCCAGCCGGGCAACTGCATGGGGCTGCTCGAAGATCTGGCTGTCCACCCAATCGAGCTGAACGCGCACCCGGTTGCTGATTCCGCCATGGGCCAAAGCCTCGCCCAGGCTCTTGTAGCTATCAAGAAGGTTGGTGTACTTGCCGACGACGGCGATCCGCACCTCGCCGTCCGGCCCGCGCACGACATCGACGATGCGCTGCCAAGCCGAGAGGTCAGGCTCCGTCTCGAACGGCAGGCCGAAGTGTCGAAGCACCTCTCGATCCATGCCCTCGGCGTGGTAGCTGATCGGCACAGCGTAGATCGTATTCACGTCGAGCGCCGCGATCACCGCCTCTGGCCGCACGTTGCAGAAGCTCGCGATCTTGCGGCGCTCGCCGTCCGGGATCGGCCGGTCGCAGCGGCACAGCAGCATCTGCGGCTGGATGCCGACGTTCAGCAGTTCCTTCACCGAATGCTGGGTCGGCTTCGTCTTCAACTCGCCCGCGGACGGGATGTAGGGCACCAGCGTCAGGTGCACGAACATGGTCCGCTCGGGACCCAAATCGTTGCCGAGCTGCCGGATCGCCTCTAGGAAGGGCAGGCCCTCGATGTCGCCGACCGTGCCGCCAATCTCGATCAGCGCGAAGTCGAGGCCCTCGGTGTCCCGGGTGATCGCCTCCTTGATCGCGTCGGTGATGTGCGGGATCACCTGCACGGTGGCGCCCAGATAGTCGCCCCGGCGCTCCTTGGCGATCACGTCGGAGTAGATACGCCCGGTCGTCGCGTTGTCCGTCCGCGCCGCATGAACCCCGGTGAACCGCTCGTAGTGGCCGAGGTCGAGATCCGTCTCCGCCCCATCATCGGTGACGAACACCTCACCGTGCTGATACGGGCTCATCGTCCCGGGATCGACGTTCAGGTAGGGATCGAGCTTTCGAAGCCGCACGGAGTAGCCGCGCGCCTGGAGTAACGCACCGAGCGCTGCCGAAGCGACTCCTTTGCCAAGCGAGGACACCACGCCGCCAGTGATGAATACGAACCGCGTCATGGGTGGTCGTGATACAGCGGAAGCGGGCCGGCCGTGAACCCCCCTCGCACGCAGGTCAGTTCGTTGGCACCGTGGGCCCCCGGGGCGCGGGCGCCGGGGTTGGCGTCGCGCTGCCCGGCACCAGCGTCGCCGGATTGTCCAGCAGCGACCGCCCGCCACCGACCGTGCCGCGATTCAGCAGCGCAAGCGTCAGCGACAGCACGAAAAATGCCGTGCCCAAGATCGCCGTCGTGCGGGTCAGCAGGTTGGTGGTGCCGCGCCCGGACATGAAGCCGCCCATGCCCTGCGTCGTGCCGATGCCCAGGCCGCCTCCCTCGCTCCGCTGGATCAGGACGACGCCGATCAGGGCCAGAGTGACGAACAGGTGAATAATCAGCAGGACAGTGGTCATGCCGCGCGTTCTAGCGATGCGCAGCGGGGTTGAGAAGCCGATAGTGCTTCGGCTCGGAGGCACCATGACATTGAGAAAAAGTCGGCTGTCCGAAAATCGCCGCTGTGAATGTCCATACTCACCTGAGCATCCATCGACTACGCACACGGACGCGGCGGGCGACGGAGTTCCGTCCACTGACCCACCGTGGCAAGATGTTCGCACAAAGGAGGCGTTTCATGTCAGCGACACAGGAGTCTGGTCCAATCTTGGTGAAGCGTTACGGCCGCACCCGGCTTTATGACCCAGCAAGCCGGCGTTATGTCACGGTTGAGCAGCTTCGAGGATGGGCTGCCCAGGGCATTGTTTTTGCCGTCACCGACGCCGAGTCCGGCGCTGACGTGACGCGCGTGTTGCTGGCCTGAACGCCGGCGCACCCAAACGAGCACCTAGGCTGCGACCCAGCTGAAAACGGACCGGCTTGCTTAGCCTCAACTAGCCTCAACTGGCCGCCCGCACGATGGCCAGGAAATCCGCCGCCACCAGGCTCGCGCCGCCCACCAGCGCGCCGCCCACCCCGGGCAACGCCAGCAAAGCAGCGGCGCCGGCCGGCTTCACCGACCCGCCATACAGGACACGTAAGCCCTCCCCCGCCTCGCCCAACGTCTCCATCAGTTGGCTGCGGATGCAGCGGTGCATCGCCACGACATCGTCCTCGGATGCGGTCCGCCCGGTGCCGATCGCCCAGACCGGCTCGTAGGCGACCACTCCCGCAAAGCCCGGCGGCACGCTGCCGTCAATTTGCGCCGCCACCACGGTTTCCGCGTTGCCGGACAGGCGCTGCTGCTCCGTCTCCCCCACGCACACGATCGGCGTCAGCCCGGCCGCAACCGCAGCGCGCGCCTTCTCCTGCACAAGGGCGCTCGACTCGCTGTAGCCTAAGCGGCGCTCCGAGTGGCCGAGGATCACCCACCCGGCACCGGCATCGCGCAGCATCGGCGCCGACACGTCGCCCGTGCACGCGCCGGACGTCTCGGGATGGCAGTCCTGCCCGCCCACCATCACGCGGCTGCCCGCCAAGACGTCGGCCACCGCGTTCAGCACGGTCGCGGGCGGGCACACCAGCACGTCGCATCCGACAGGCCGCTCCAGCCCCGCTTCCAGCGCCTTCGCCAGCGCCATGGCATCAGTCCGCAAGCCGTTCATCTTCCAGTTTCCGGCGATCAGTTGGCGCAACTCGCTTCCCCCGTTTGTTTTCCTTGACGCAAGCCGGCGCCCACATCTGGCAAAAACCCAGGAGCGTCCGTATGGTGCTGGCTCGTACACTGGATACGCACTGAATGCTTTCTTTGTTCCGCCGCTTTCTCAGCACCTGGGCCGCGCGCGCCTTCTTCATCGTGCTGATCGCCTCGTTCGGATTGTGGGGCATCGCCGATGTCGTTCGCAATGTCGGGCGGGACAGCGCCATCGCCACCGTCGGCGACCGCAAGATCGAGGCGCCCGAGTTCCAGGAGGCGATGCGGACCCAACTCGCCCAGGTCAGCCGCATGCTGGGCGGCAAGACCGAGCCGACGCCCGCCATCCGCCAGGCCGTCGCCGGGCAGGTGCTCGACCGGCTGGTGGTGCAGGCCGCCATCCAGAACGAGGTCGGGCGCCTGGGCCTCGCAGTGCCGGACGAGGCGCTGCGCGCGGCGGTGTTCGACATCCCGGCGTTCCGCGGCGCCGGCGGGACGTTCGACCGCGCGCGATTCGAGACGGTGCTGCGCAACAACAACCTGACCGAGCCGCGCTTCCTCGACCTTATGCGCTCCGACCTGGGGCAGCGGCAATTGATGGAGGCCGTGCAGATCGGCGCCGCGCCGCCGGAGGTGCTGACCGCGCAGGTGTTCGCCTTTCAGCGCGAGACCCGGGTTGCTCAGTATGTCGAACTGCCGTTCACCACGGCCGCCGAGCCGCCCGCGCCGACGGAGGTCGATCTGCAGCGCGCCTACGACAACGATGGCGACCGCTACAGCGCGCCCGAGTTCCGCCGCCTCAAGGCGGTGATCCTGTCGCCCGACACCGTCGCCCGCGGCATCGAGGTGCCGGAAGCCGACGTCAGCGCCTACTACGAGCAGCACAAGGCCGAGTACGTCGTGCCGGAAAAACGTTCCGTCGAGGTGGTTGTCGCCCAGGATGAGGCCCGCGCCAAGGAAATTGCGACCGCCTGGATCTCCGGCGCCGGTTGGGACGCTGTGCAGCAGGTCGCGGCGGCTGCCGGCGCATCCTCGGCGTCGCTGGACGATGCGGCGGCAACCGAGTTCCCAGCGCCTGAACTGGGCCAGGCCGTGTTCGCAGCGCCGGCCGAGGCCGTGACTGGCCCGATCCAGTCGGCCCTCGGCTGGCAGGTGTTCCGGGTCACCAAGGTGACGGCCGGCAACGAACGTCCGTTGACGCAAGCCGCCGACGAGATCCGCACAAGGCTTGCCCGGGAGCGTGCGGTGGACCAGGTCTATACCCGCGCCAACAAGCTTGAGGACGCGCTGTCCGCCAGCGCCAGCCTCGACGACTTGCCGGGCGATCTCGGCGTCGCCGCAGTGACTGGCACCCTCGATGCCCAAGGCAACACGCCCACCGGCCAGCCCGCCCCGATCCCAGGCTCGCCGGCGCTGCGACAAGCGTTGGTGGCGGCCGCCTTCGCGCTCGCCAAGAACGAGCCGGCGCGGATGACCGAAGGACCCGACCAGTCTTACTTCGCCGTAGCTGTCGAGGACACCACCCCGGCGGCGCGCAAGCCGTTCTCCGGGGTCGAGGCGCAGGTGCGCGAGGACTGGGAACGTGACGCGCGGCGCAAGGAGCAGGAACGGGTCGCGGCCAAGCTGCTGACGGCGGCCCAGGCTGGATCAAGCCTTGACGATGTCGCGACCGTCGCCGGGCTGCGCCTGCAGCGCACGCCGCCGGTGGCGCGCGCCCAGCCCACTCCCGGCGTGCCCACAGGCATGAACGAGTCGCTGTTCAACTTAAAGCTTGGCGACACGACGATGTTTGAGACGGCCGACGGCTTCTACGTCGTTGCGCTGACCGAGGTCGTGGCCCCTGACCCGGCCGCCGACCCATTGGGCGCGGCGCAGATCCGCACGGCGCTTACCCAAGCGATCGGCCAGGACATCGAGCTGACGGTTGCCGCCGCGCTCCGTATGCAGGCCAAGCCCTTGGTGAACCGAACCCTGCTGGACAGCATGGCGCAACCTTGAGCACCGACGCATGAGCGCCTCCGCCTCGCCGTCCCAGGCCGCCTTCCGCGCCGCATACGACGCCGGGCACGGCATGCTGATCTGGACCACTGGGGTCGCCGACCTTGAAACTCCGGTCGCAGCCTACCTGAAGCTCGCCGCCGGACGGGCGAACACCTTCCTGCTGGAAAGCATCGAGGGCGGCTCCGCCCGCAGCCGCTACTCGATCATTGGCATGGAGCCTGATCTCATCTGGCGCTGCCGGAGCGGCCGAGCCGAAGTCAATCGGCACGCGCGCTCCGCCCCGCATGCCTTCGCCGCCGACGGACGCGCGCCGCTCGACAGCCTGCGGGCGCTGATCGCGGAGACGCAGCTCGATCTGCCGGAGCATCTGCCGCCGATGCTGGGCGGCCTCGTCGGCTACCTCGGCTATGACATGGTGCGCTTGATGGAGCGTCTGCCGAACAAGAACGCGGATGCGCTGGGCCTGCCGGACGCCGTCCTGCTCCGCCCGACGCTGTTTGCCGTATTCGACAACGTGCGGGACGAGCTAACGCTTGCAGCACCCATCTACCCGCAACCCGGGGTCTCCGCCCTGCAGGCGTGGGAGATGGCGCAGTCGGCGCTGGCCCAGGCCGACGCCGCCCTGCTGCGTCCCCTGCCCCACGCCGCCCCGCCCGTGGCGCTGCCGCCGCAGCCAGAGCCTGAGTCCAACATGACGCCCTCCGAGTTCATGGGCATCGTCGAGCGCATGAAGGAATACATCGTCGCTGGCGATGTGTTCCAAGTCGTGCCGAGCCAGCGCTTCTCCGTGCCGTTCGCGCTGCCGCCATTCTCCCTTTACCGCGCGCTCCGCCGCATCAACCCGGCGCCGTTCCTGTTCTTCCTCGATTTCGGCGGCTTCGCCGTGGTGGGCAGCAGCCCTGAGGTGCTGGTCCGGCTGCGCGACGGAGTCGTCACCATCCGTCCCCTCGCCGGAACCCGGCCCCGGGGCGCCAACCGCGCGGAAGACGAGCGGCTGGAAGCCGAGTTGCTCGCCGACCCCAAGGAACGGGCCGAGCACCTGATGCTGCTCGACCTCGGCCGCAACGATGTGGGCCGCGTGGCCGAGTTGGGCAGCGTGCGGGTGACGGACAGCTTCAGCATCGAGCGGTTCAGCCATGTCATGCATATCTCTTCCACCGTCGAGGGCCGGCTCAAGCCGGGGCTTGAAGCCCTCGACGCGCTGATTGCCGGGTTCCCCGCGGGCACGCTGACGGGCGCTCCGAAGATCCGCGCCATGCAGATCATCGAGGAGCTTGAGCCGACCCGGCGCGGCCTCTACGCCGGGTGCATCGGCTACTTCGCCGCCAACGGCACCATGGACACCTGCATCGGGCTGCGCACCGCCGTGGTGAAGGACGGCACGATGCACGTGCAGGCCGGCGGCGGGGTGGTAGCGGACAGCACGGCTATCGGCGAGTACGAGGAAACCCGGCAGAAGTCCCGCGCTCTGTTCCGTGCCGCCGAGGAGGCGGTTCGCTTCGCCGCCCTGAAAGCCTAACCGCATGCTTCTGCTGATCGACAACTACGACAGCTTCACCTTTAACCTGGTGCACCTCCTGGGCGACCTCGGCGTGTCCTGCACGGTGCGGCGCAACGATGACATCTCACCTGGCGACGCGCTGGCCCTGGCGCCCGAGGCCATCGTGCTCTCGCCTGGCCCCTGCACACCGGACGACGCAGGCATCTGCCTCGACCTGATTACCACCGCAGCCGGGCGCGTTCCCGTGCTGGGCGTCTGCCTGGGGCACCAAGCCATCGGCCAGGCATTCGGCGGCCGGGTGGTGCGGGCCGACCGCCCGATGCACGGTAAGCTTAGCCCGATCCGCCATGGCGGGACCGACGTTCTCGCAGAGTTGCCCAGCCCCTTCGAGGCCACGCGCTACCACAGCCTGGTCGTCGAGCCGGAGACCCTGCCCCCGTCGCTCGTGCCGACAGCCTGGACGGATGACGGCGTCATCATGGGCCTGCGCCACCGCGACCTGCCGATCTTCGGCGTGCAGTTCCATCCCGAGAGCATCGCGTCCGAACACGGGCACGCGATCCTGGCGAACTTCCTGGCCCTGGCGCGCCGGCCCGCGCCGGCTTGCGCTGCCTAGCCCCCGCACGGCATGGCCAGCCTCAAACCTGTTCTCGCCCAGCTTGCATCCGGCGCCACCCTGTCGGCCGACGAGGCTGAGGCAGCCTTCGGCACCATCATGTCCGGCGAGGCGACGCCTGCGCAGATCGCTGGCTTGCTGATGGCGATGCGGGTGCGTCGGGAAACAGTGGCGGAGCTGACCGGGGCGGTCCGTGCCATGCGCTCCCGCATGGTGGCGATGCTGGCGTCACCGGGCGCGGTCGATGTGTGCGGCACGGGTGGCGACAACGAGGGCACCCTCAACGTGTCCACGGCGGTGACGTTCGTGCTGGCCGGCTGCGGCGTGCCGGTCGCTAAGCACGGCAACCGCGCCCTGTCGTCGCAGACCGGCGGCGCCGACGTTTTGGCCGCGTTGGGCGTGAACGTGGATGTGGCCCTGGACCGCCTGCCGGATGTGCTGGCGTCGGCCGGGTGCGTGTTCCTGTTCGCCCCCAGGCACCACGCGGCGTTGCGCCACGCGGCGGGGCCGCGGGTGGAACTCGGCACGCGCACGATCTTCAACCTGTTGGGACCGCTGGCCAACCCAGCCGGGGTGCGCCGGCAGTTGACCGGCGTGCATGACCCCGCCTGGTTGCGGCCGATGGCCGAAACCCTGCACGCGCTCGGCACCGAGCGCGCTTGGCTGGTGCACGGCCAAGGGCTGGACGAGCTGACTCTTGCGGGGCCGAGCCAGGTTGTCGCCCTTCACGATGGCGCCTACCGCGAGTTCAGCATCGTGCCGGAAGACGCCGGGCTGGATCGCTCGCCGATCAAGGCCATCCGCGGCGGCGACGCCGCGATGAACGCCGGCGCCCTGCATGCGTTGCTGCAAGGACAGGTCGGCCCATATCGCGATACCGTGCTGCTGAACGCGGCGGCCGGGTTGATCATCGCCGGGGCAGCACCCGATCTGCGGTTAGGCGTGGTTCGTGCAGCGGCAGCGATTGATGATGGTTCCGCCGCTGCTGCGCTGGATCAATTACGACAAGCAACCGCCTGATTTTTGCGGAGTAAGTGGGATGGACGTCGCAGTTCCCGATACGTTGGCCCAGATTTGCGCGGAAACCTTGACCGAGGTGGAGCGGCGCCGCGCCGAGACGCCGGTCTCGATGCTCGCCAGTCGGATGCAGTTGCGGCGCAACCCGACTCGCGGCTTTGGGCACGCCTTGAAGGAGGCCGTAGCTCGGGGCGGCTACGGCTTGATCGCCGAGATCAAGCGCGCGTCGCCGTCCGCCGGGGTCATCCGCCCCGACTTCCATCCCTCGCTGCTGGCCCGGATCTATGCCGACGCGGGCGCCATCTGCCTTTCCGTGCTGACAGACGGGCCATATTTCCAAGGCTCGCCCGACCACTTGAAGGTCGCGCGGGCTACGGTCACTTTGCCGGTGCTGCGCAAGGATTTCATGCTTGACACCTGGCAGGTGTATGAGAGTCGGCTGATGGGCGCCGATTGCATCCTTCTGATCATGGCGGCGCTCTCCGACCAGCAGGCGCGGGAAATCGAGGAACTGGCGCGGGCGCTCGACATGGATGTGCTGGTCGAGGTGCACAACCGCGCCGAACTGGACCGCGCCTTGGGATTGCAGACCTCGCTGATCGGGATCAACAACCGAAACCTGAAAACCTTGCAAACTGACCTACAGACCACGACCGAGCTTGCGCCGCATGTGCCCTCGGACCGGTTTTTGATCGCCGAGAGCGGTATCCGCAGCCATGACGATGTCCGCCGCCTGGCCGATGCCGGGGCTTCCTGCTTCCTGGTGGGGGAGAGCCTGCTGCGGCAACCCGATGTCGGCGCCGCCACCCGAGCCTTGCTCGGCACACGGCCGTTCGGCACACAACCGTGACGCCGGGGCTTACGCATTTCGACGACGAGGGCCGGGCCGTCATGGTCGATGTGTCCGGCAAAGCCGAAACCGACCGGACCGCGACCGCGCAGGTCAGCGTGGCGATGCTGCCAGAGACATTGCGGGTGATCCTGGCCGGAGAGGCCAAAAAGGGCGACGTGCTGGGTGTGGCGCGGCTGGCCGGCATCATGGCGGCGAAGCGCACGGCCGACCTCATCCCGCTTTGCCATCCGCTGCCGATTGCCGCGGTCACGCTTGACCTCGGGCCGTCACCGTCCGGCGAGGGAATCGATATCGCCGCGACGGTCCGCACCACGGGCCGCACTGGGGTGGAGATGGAGGCATTGACCGCCGCGGGCGTCGCGGCGCTGACGGTCTATGACATGTGCAAGGCGATCGACCGGGGCATGCGGATCAACGGGCTTCGCGTCGTGCACAAGGCGGGCGGCAAGTCTGGCGATTTCCGGCAAGGGTGAGGCGATGCTGTCGGTCGAGGAGGCCCGCGCCCGCATTGTCGGGCCGCTTCGCCCCACCCCGGCCGAGATCGTCGCCCTGCCGGAAGCCTGGGGCCGGGTGCTCGCCGCCGCCCTGCACGCCCGGCTCACCCAGCCGCCCGCCGATGTTTCGGCGATGGACGGCTATGCGTTGCGTGCCGTGGACGGCCGGGTCGGCGCGCGCATGGCGGTGGTCGGCCGCGCGCCAGCAGGCCAACCCTTTGTCGGCCAGGTCGCGGCCGGCGAGGCCGTCCGGCTATTTACCGGAAGTGTCGTGCCGGATGGCGCCGACTGCGTGCTGCCGCAGGAGGACGTGGATCGGGACGGCAATTGGATCACCGTGCGGGAGGCGGCGCGGGCCGGGCGCCACATCCGCCGCGCCGGCCAGGATTTCCGCCGTGGCGACATCCTGGTGTCGGCCGGTACCCGGCTGGGCGCGCGGGCAGTCGGGCTGATTGCCGCGGGCAACCACCCATGGGTTGCCGTGCACCGTCAGCCGCGCATCGCGATCCTCGCGACGGGCGACGAGATCGTGCTGCCAGGCGAGCCTTTGGCCGCGGGCGGCATTGTCAGTTCCAACGCGCACGCGCTGGCGGCGCTGGTCCGGGCGGGCGGTGGTGCCCCGTCGGTGCTGCCCATCGCGGCGGATGATCCGGCTGCCATCGCCTCCGTGGCGGACCATCTGTCCGGCATTGACCTTCTGCTGACCACGGGCGGCGCCAGCGTCGGGGAGCATGACTTCGTGCAGAGCAGCCTCGCGACGCGCGGCTTCGCCCTCGATTTCTGGCGCATCGCGATGCGGCCGGGCAAGCCGCTGCTGTTCGGGCGACTCGGCGACGTGCCCGTGCTGGGGCTGCCCGGCAACCCGGTCTCGGCGTTCGTCTGCGCGTTCCTATTCCTGTTGCCCGCGCTCAATCGGCTCGGCGGCCTGGCGGGTGACGTGCCGCGGCCGGTTGAGGCGCGGCTGGGTGCGCCCGTGGCGGCAAACGACCATCGGGCCGACCATCTTCGTGCGGCCCTGTCAGCAGATTCGGGTGGTACCCTGGTTGCGACGCCGTTCGACCGTCAGGACTCGTCGCTGCTGCAACTGCTGGCCAATGCCGGATGCCTGATCCTCCGTGCGCCGCACGCCCCGGCATTGCAGGTCGGGGCCATGGTGCCCGTGCTGCGCCTAGACCTCGGCGGCTTGTAGCGCCTGGCTGCACGCGCTGACCTGCGGAACATGTTGACACACCTCAGCGAACCAATATAGAACGAAACTGGTTGCCTTTTTGTTCTATGCGTGTTTTATTTTACACGGTCGTCCTACCGGGCACGAAAGAGTTTTTCCATGCTGACGCGCAAACAGCACGAGTTGCTGACCTTTATCGACAATCATCTCAAAGCGACTGGCTTCTCCCCGAGCTTCGAGGAGATGAAGGAAGCTTTGCAGCTTCGGTCGAAGTCTGGGATCCATCGGCTGATCTCGGCTTTGGAGGAGCGAGGTTTCCTGCGCCGGCGGCATCACCGTGCCCGGGCGCTGGAGGTCATGCGACTGCCGAACGAGGTCGGGCGGGAGCTGGCGGCGGCGCCGACGCCCTTCGCGCCGAATGTCATCCGTGGGGACTTCTCGGGCCGTTTCCCGGCCGTGCGCGCGGCGAATGAAGCGGCGGCGGTCCACCTGCCGCTCTATGGCCGCATCGCTGCCGGGTTGCCGATTGAGGCGTTGCGCGATCAGGGCGCGCAGATTGAGGTGCCTCTGGCCCTGTTGGGCAATGGCGAGCACTACGCGCTCGAAGTGGCGGGCGACTCCATGGTCGAGGCAGGAATTCTTGATGGCGACACGGTCGTGATCCGTAAGGGCGACGTGGCGGAGAACGGCCAGATCATCGTGGCGCTGATCGACGATGCAGAAGTCACGCTGAAGCGGTTGCGGCGGCGCGGCAACTCGGTCGCCCTGGAGCCGGCCAACCAGCGGCATGAGATCCGCATTTTCCCGGCCGACCGGGTCAAGGTGCAGGGCAGCTTGGTCGCGTTGCTGCGGCGTTACTGATCACTCGGCCGCCGCGGGCGGCAGCTCGTCCGGCATCGCCATCGGAAGGTTGGGCACGGACCGGCGCGGCGTGGGCGGCCCCGGCACCCAGGGGCGGTCGCCTCGATAAGCGCGGTCGGACAGGATGCGTGCACCGACGCCGGTCATCCAAATGGCTGTCGCACCGTCCCGCCAGACGCTGAACCGGTCGATGTAGGGGATGGCGGCCGGACATTCGCCCCGAGCCGGTTCGGCGGAGACCAGCAGGTCGATGTCGGCGCAATCGGGTCGGGCGCGGCTGCGCAGGATCATGGCCTGGCGCCCATCTCGCCGAATGCGGCAAACATCAGGACCGCATGACGCAGGCTCCCCAGTCCGCACCGGCATGAGCGGCCTGGCCGCAAGCTGGTTCTGCCACGCGTCCCGCACGAACTTGGACGCGCCGGACTGCGCGATCAGGTAGTATCGGTCTGCCTGAATCGCGATCAGCCGCGCCTCTGAGGATACCAAGATATCGGGTGCCGGCGCCGCGAGAGGTGACAGCAGTCCCGCCAGCATGATTGAAACCCCAGCAAGCCGCATCCGCGACCGCCATAGCCCGAGCCAGGCCAGGCCCAGGCCGAAGACGCAGAGGCCCCAGGCCGGCATATGGGGGACCGGCAGGGTGGCAGACGGCCAGGCGGATACGGTGCGGCCGATCCACAGGATGCCGTCAATTCCCCAGCCCATCGGCACCAGCGCCAGCGGCTCAAGCCCAAGCGGCATCAGCAGCAGTGCCAGGAGGCCAAGCGGCATGACCCAGAACGCCGTCAGGGGTACAGCGGCCATGTTGGCGATGATGAAATAGAGTTGGAAGTGCCCGAAATGGTAGGCGCCGAACGGGGCCGAGGCGGTCCCCGCCAGCATGCTCGTCAGGGCGAGCGCCACGACGTGCGAGAGAACACGCCGCCCCCAGCCTCCGCCGTGCAGCCGCGCCAGCAGCGGCCGCAGCGCCTCGTATCCGGCAATCAGCGCCAGGACCGCGGAAAAGCTCATGCCGAAGCTCGCGCCCACGACCTCGTTCGGCGCGAGCAGCATCAGCGCCGCGGCGGCCAGCGCAAGCCCACGCAGCGACAAGGCCCGGCGGCCCAGCACGACGCCCAGCGTCACCAGGCACGCCATGGCGAAGCTGCGCATGATCGGCAGATGCGCCCCGGTCAGCAGCAGGTAGGCGCCGCCGACCCCAAGCGCGACCCCGGCGGCGACCGCCTTGGTCGGCCAGTGCAGGGCGGCATGCTCGGACAGCGCCATTGCCAGCCGGGTCGCGCCCATGGCCACGCCCATGACGATGCCGATATGCAGCCCGGCCACGGCCAGCAGATGCGCGAGGCCGGAGTCGCGGAACGCCTCCCGGTCACTCTGCGGGATGGCCGTCGTCGTGCCGGTCAGCAGGGTCGCCGCCACGGCGCCGGCGGGACCCGGCAGTCCCGTCATCGCCCGCCCGGCGATCCAATCGCGCACGCCTTGCAGCATGGCGGGACCGCCGTGCGGCGGCGCCCGCTCCAGCACCTCGGACGGGTTCAACGCATAGCCGGACCCGCCCAACCCTGAAAAGAAAGCGTCGCGCTGCAGGTCCCACGCGCCGGGGAACGCCGGCGAGGAGGGCGGCCGGATCAGTGCCCGCACCCGCACCCGGTCGCCCGCATCCACCACGGCCGTATCTGCCCGGTGCAGGCGGACCCGCACCAGCCGCGCCAACGGCGGCTTGTCCGGGTCAAACCGCACGTCGGACAGCGTGACCCGACGCCCCTCCGGCAGCAGATCCACGCCCCGCACGATGCCGGTCAGGACGACAGCCCGCGTCGGCAGCACGTCAATCGGCAACGCGCGCCAGGTCGCAGCTTGCCCGGACAGGAAGCCAAGCGCCGCCGCCAGCCCCGCCATCGCCAAGGCCCGTGCCGCCGGCGCCCGCCAGCCGATGATGCAGGCCAGGAGGGCGCTCAGGACGGCTGCCATCCCGGCCCAAGGATTAGGCTCCGCCCGCAGGTCGAAATACGCGATCACGCCCGCGCCCATGCAGACCGACAGCCACGGGACGAAGCGCCCCCGCTCCGCTTCGACCCAATCACGCCACCGGGCGCCCAGCCATGTCGCCTGAAGCGCACCGAGCGCCGCGATCGCCTGTTGCATCAGACCTCCTTACGATATCGTAGCGAGACGTTGCTCTCGACGCCACCTTCCGGCGTGTTAGACAGCGCCCATGACCGTGCGCACCCGTTTCGCTCCTAGCCCTACCGGCCAGCTCCACATCGGCGGCGCCCGCACGGCGCTGTTCAACTTCCTGTTCAGCCGCCATCACGGCGGCGAGTACCTGCTGCGGATCGAGGACACGGACCGGGAACGCAGCACCGTGGCGAACACGCAGGTCATCCTGGACGCGCTGGGCTGGCTCGACCTCGTGCCCGACCAGCCCCCGGTGTTCCAGTCCACCCGGCAGTCCCGCCATGCCGAAGTGGCGCAGCAGATGCTGGCCAGCGGCCATGCGTACTTGTGCTTCTGCACCCCGGACGAGTTGCGGGAGATGCGGGAACGCGCGGCGGCCGAGGGCCGCCCGCCCCGCTACGACGGCCGCTGGCGGGACCGCGACCCAGCCGAGGCGCCGCCCGGCGTGCGGCCCGTCATCCGGCTGCGCGCGCCGCAAGCTGGGGAGACGATGGTGGACGACTTGGTGCAGGGCAGCGTCCGCGTCGCCAACAGCGAGCTTGACGACATGATCATCCTGCGCAGCGACGGCACGCCGACCTACCTGCATGCCGTCGTGGTGGACGACCACGACATGGCCATCACCCACGTGATCCGCGGCGATGACCACATGACCAACACCTTCCGCCAGCTGCAGATCTATCAGGGCATGGGTTGGGACCTGCCCCGCTTCGCCCACCTGCCGATGATCCACGGCGTGGACGGCGCCAAGCTGTCGAAGCGGCACGGCGCCGTGAGCGTGCTGGAGTTCCGCGAGCAGGGCTTCCTGCCGGAAGCGATCTGCAACTATCTGCTTCGGCTCGGCTGGGGCCATGGCGACGCCGAAGTGCTGGACCGCAGCGAGGCGGTCCGCTTGTTCGACTTGGACGGCGTCGGCAAGGCGGCGGCCCGCATGGATTTCTCGAAACTGCAGCACATCAACGGCGTCTGGCTGCGCCAGGCCGATGACGACCGGCTGACGCGGGAGGTCGTCCAGCGGCTTGCCGCGACGCATGGCCTGCACGCCGACGCAACCGGGACGGCCCGCATCCGGGCCTTGATGCCAGGACTGAAAGAACGCGCCAAGACGTTGGCCGACCTCACCGAAAGCGCCGCCTTCCTGCTGCGGCCCACCCCCTTGCAGTTCGAGCCGAAAGCGCAGGCCCTGCTGACCCCGGAAAACAAGGCGACGCTCCGGCAGGTTGCCTCGGTCCTCGACGCCACCGACTTCACGGCTCCGGCGCTGGACACGGCGCTCCGGCAGTTTGCGGAAGCGGCCGGCCGCAAGCTCGGCCAGGTGGCGCAGCCGCTCCGCGCCGCGCTGACCGGCAGCACCATGAGCCCCGGCATCGACGAGACGCTTGCCGCCCTCGGCCGCGAGGAGGCGCTGGCCCGCATCGCGCTCGCCGCCGCCTGATGCGCTACCCGCACCGCCACCTGCTCGCCATCGAGGGCCTGCACCCGCCCGAGATCGCCGCCCTGCTCGACCTCGCCGAGAGCTACGTCCTGCTGAACCGCTCCGGCAAGACGCAGCGCGACCTGCTGCGAGGCCGCACGTTGATCAACCTGTTCTACGAGGACAGCACGCGCACGCGTACGAGTTTTGAACTCGCGGGCAAGCGGCTGGGGGCGGACGTGATCAACATGTCGGTCTCCACCAGCAGCGTGAACAAGGGGGAGACCCTGCTCGACACCGCCGCCACGCTGAACGCCATGCGCTGCGACCTGCTGGTGGTCCGCCACGACCAGTCCGGCGCGCCGAACCTTCTGGCGCAGAAGGTGTCGTCCGCCGTCATCAACGCAGGCGACGGCACGCACGAGCACCCGACGCAGGCGCTGCTGGACGCCCTGACGCTCCGCCGCCGCCGGGGCACGCTGGAGGGCTTGCTGGTGGCGATCTGCGGCGACGTGCTGCACAGCCGGGTCGCCCGGTCGAACATTCACCTGCTGGGCACGATGGGATGCCGGGTGCGGGTGGTCGGCCCCCCGACCCTGATCCCCGCCGCCGCGGCGAGCCTGGGCGTCGAGGTGTTCCACGACATGCAGGCCGGGCTGCGCGGCGTCGATGTCGTCATGATGCTCCGCCTCCAGCGTGAGCGCATGGCGCGCGGCCTGGTGCCCAGCGCCCGCGAGTACTTCCGCTTCTTCGGGCTGGACGCCGCCAAGCTCGCCTGGGCCAAGCCGGACGTGCTGGTGATGCATCCCGGCCCGATGAACCGCGGCGTCGAGATCGACAGCGCCGTCGCCGACGACCCCCAGCACAGCGTCATCGGCGAGCAGGTGGAGATGGGCGTCGCCGTGCGCATGGCCGTGCTGGATGTCCTGTCCCGAAGCGGTCATCGCAATGGCTGATCTGCTGTTCACCAACGTCCGCCTGATCGACCCGGCGAGTGACCTCGACCAGCCCGGCGAGCTTCTGGTGCAGGGCGGCCTGATCGCCGATTTCGGGCCGAGCCTTGGTCGGCCGGATGTGCCGACGCTCGACGGCGACGGCGCGATCCTGTGCCCGGGCCTCGTGGACATGCGCGCGGCCCTGGGCGAGCCTGGCTACGAGTACCGCGAGACCATCGCCTCCGCCGCCGCTGCCGCCGCATCCAGCGGCATCACCACGCTTGCCGCCCTGCCCGACAGCCTGCCCGCCATCGACGACCCGGCGCTGGTCCGCCTGCTGCGCGCCCGCGGCGAGGAAACCGGCAGCCTCGCCATCCTGCCCTACGGCGCCGTGACCCGCGGCTGCCACGGCAAGGAAATGGCGGAAATCGGCCTGTTGCGGGAGGCCGGCGCGGTCGCCTTCACCGACGGGCGGCGCGCCGTCGGCGACGCCCGGATGATGCGCCTCGCCCTCTCCTACGCCCGCGGCTTCGGCGCCCGCATCGTGCAGCATCCGGAGGACCCGGCCCTGGCCGACGGGGGCGCCGCGACGGAGGGTGAACTCGCAACCCGCCTGGGCCTGCCGGGCATTCCGGCCGCAGCCGAGGCCGTCCTGGTCGCCCGCGACATCCGCTTGGCCCAGCTCACCGGCGGCGCGCTGCACTTCGCCCACGTTTCCACGGCGGAGGCGCTGATGCTGATCCGCCGCGCGAAGCGGGACAACCTTGACGTGACCTGCGACACCGCGCCGCCCTACTTCGACCTGAACGAGACGGCCATCGGCGATTTCCGCACCTATGCGAAGCTGTCCCCGCCGCTGCGGCCCGAGGCGGACCGGATGGCGATCTGCGAAGGCCTTGCGGACGGCACGATTGACGCGGTCGCCTCGGACCACCAGCCGCGGGATGCCGACGACAAGCGCCTGCCCTTCGCGCTGGCCTCTCCGGGCGGCGCCGGGCTTGCGACCTTGTTGGCCGTGACGCTGGCCCAGGTGCATGGCAATGGGCTGCCGCTGCTGCGGGCGCTTGACCTGCTCACCGCACGGCCCGCCCGGGTGCTGGGCATCGAGGCCGGGCGGCTCGCCAAGGGCTTGCCGGCCGACCTGTGCCTGTTCGACCTCGAACGCATTTGGAAGGTTGAGGCCGGCCTGCTGCCCGGCAAGGCGCCGAACACGCCGTTTGATGGGCGGGCGCTGGAAGGCCGGGTCGTCGGCACCTGGAAGGCCGGACGCCGGGTGTTCGGATGAGCGGCGCCCTGATGGCATTGACGGTCGCGGCGGGGGGCTACCTGGTCGGGTCGATCCCGTTTGGCTGGCTCCTGGCGCGGGCGGCAGGGCTGGGGGACATTCGGGCCATGGGGTCGGGCAACATCGGCGCGACCAACGTGCTGCGTACCGGGCGTCGGGATGTCGCGGCGCTGACCCTGGCGCTCGACGCGGCCAAGGGGGCGGTTGCCGTGCTGGCGGCGGCGCGATGGGCCGGTCCGGGCTGGGCGCTGCTCGCCGGGGTCGCGGCGGTCGTTGGCCATTGCACGTCGGTTTGGATGCGCGGCCGGGGCGGCAAGGGCGTCGCGACCGGCCTGAGTGTCATCCTCGCGCTCGCCTGGCCGGTCGGCCTGGGATGTTGCGCCGCCTGGCTTGCGACGGCGCGGCTCAGCCGGGTGTCCTCCGCCGGGGCGCTCGCCGCCTTCACGCTGGCTCCGCCGCTCATGCTGCTCTGGCGAGGTCCAGTGGCCGGGGTCGCGGTTGCCGCCGTGAGCGCCGTCGTGTTCTGGCGCCATGCCGGCAACATCCGACGCTTGTGGGCCGGCACCGAGCCGCGTATCGGCCAAAGGTGATGACCGAGCCATCCATGACTGAAACCGAGCTGCTCGACCGCTTGCGCCTGGCCCGCACGGATGGGGTCGGGCCGGTGACGTATCGTCGCCTGCTGCAACGCTTTGCCAGCGCGGCGGAGGCGCTGGACGCGCTGCCCGGCCTGGCCAGCTCCGGCGGCCGCACGACGCCGCCCGCGGTCCCATCGCGCGGGACGGTGCAGCGGGAGATGGATGGCGTCGCTAAGCTCGGCGGGCGATTCTTGGTGCTGGGCGGGCCGGACTACCCTCCATTGTTGGCGCTGCTGGACTCGGCCCCGCCTGCGATCACCGTGCTGGGCGACGTGGCGGCCTTGAGCGCCCAGACGGTGGCGATGGTCGGCGCGCGCAACGCTTCCGCCAACGGCCAGCGCGTGGCAGAGATCCTGGCGGCCGACCTTGCTGTGGCCGGGCTGGTCGTGGTGTCCGGCATGGCGCGCGGCATCGACGCGGCGGCGCATCTCGGCGCGCTCGGCACCGGCCGGACCGTGGCGGCCATCGCCAGCGGGATCGACATCGCCTACCCTGCCGAGAACAAGGCGTTGCAACGGCGCGTGGCGGAGGGCGGCGCGGTGGTGGCGGAGGCGCCGTTCGGCACCGCCCCGCAGGCCCGGCACTTTCCCCGGCGCAACCGGGTGATCGCCGGGCTGTCGCTCGGCGTCGTGGTGGTGGAGGCCGCGCCGCAGTCCGGCAGCCTGATCACCGCGCGCATCGCCCAGGACGAGGGCCGTGAGGTGTTCGCGGTGCCCGGCTCGCCGCTCGACCCGCGGTGCCGCGGCTCCAACGAACTGATCCGCTCCGGCGCGCATCTGACGGAAACCGCGGCCGACGTGCTGGCCAACCTGCCGGACCACCCGACCCGGCAGGGCCTGGCGCGGTCGCCGATGTTCGCCCGGGGCCAGCCGCCCGGAATGGCGGAGCCACCGGCTGACGATTTCGGTGCCGTTCCAGACCTGGAGGTGGTACGACACAGGGTGATGGAGTTATTAAGCCATTCACCCACGGCGGTTGACGATCTGGTGCGGCGCTGCCAGTTCTCCGCTTCTGCCGTGCTTGCGGCGTTGCTTGAACTGGAATTGGCAGGGCGGGTAGAGATGCTCCCAGGCAATCAGGCAGCACTCACCGGTTAAACTTCGCCTTTTGCTTCATATCCGTGTCCTACGCCTTTGTAAAGGATGCCATGACTGACGTTGTCGTCGTCGAATCGCCCGCGAAAGCCAAAACCATCAACAAGTACCTTGGCGGCGGCTATACCGTGCTCGCAAGCTTCGGTCACGTCCGCGACCTTCCGCCCAAGGACGGCAGCGTCCGGCCGGAAGAAGATTTCGCGATGGATTGGGCGGCCGACGAGCGCGGCAGCCGCCAGGTCGCGGCCATTGCCAAGGCGTTGAAGGGCGCACACACGCTTTACCTTGCCACCGACCCGGACCGCGAGGGCGAGGCGATCAGCTGGCACGTCCGCGCGATGCTGGAAGACAGGAAGGCGCTCCAGGGCGTCAACGTGCGGCGCATCACCTTCAACGAGGTCACCCGCTCCGCCGTCCAGTTCGCCATCGAGCACCCACGCGAGCTGGACCAGCCGCTGATCGAGGCCTACCTGGCCCGGCGCGCGCTCGACTACCTGGTCGGCTTCACCTTGTCCCCCGTGCTGTGGCGCAAGCTGCCCGGCAGCCGCAGCGCCGGGCGGGTGCAGTCGGTGGCGCTGCGTATGGTCTGCGAGCGCGAAGCCGCCATCGAGTCGTTCCGGCCGCAGGAATATTGGACGGTCGAGGCGCATTTCCTCACCCCGTCCGGCGCCCCGTTCATCGCGCGGCTGACCCATCTGGATGGCAAGCGGCTGGATCAGTTCGATCTCAACACCGAGGCGCTGGCCCGCGGCGCCAAGGCCGCAGTCGAGGCGGACGCCTTCACCGTCGCGAGCGTCGAGCGCAAGCGGGTGAAGCGGCACCCGCCCGCGCCGTTCACCACCTCCACCCTGCAGCAGGAGGGCAGCCGCAAGCTCGGCATGGGCGCCCAGGCCATCATGCGCTGTGCCCAGCAGCTCTACGAAGGCGTGGAGCTGGGCGGCGAGACGGTCGGCTTGATCACCTACATGCGCACCGACGGCGTGCAGATGGCACGGGAAGCCATGATGGCGATCCGCGAGCATGTGGGAGAGGCCTACGGCGCCGCCTACGTGCCTGCGGTCGCCCGGGAGTACTCCAGCAAGGCGAAGAACGCCCAGGAAGCGCACGAGGCGGTGCGCCCTACCGACGTGTCCCGCACGCCGGCCAGCGTCGCGCGCCACCTCAACGCGGAGCAGCATCGGCTATACGAACTCATCTGGAAGCGTGCCGTCGCGTCGCAGATGCAGTCGGCCGAGCTGGACCAGGTGGCGGTCGATATCGCCGGGCCCCGCACGCGGCTGCGCGCCACCGGCTCCATCGTTGCTTTCGATGGTTTCCTGAAACTGTATCGGGAGGACGTGGACGACGCGCCCGAGGGCCACGCCGCCGACGAGAGCCGGATGCTGCCACCGATGCAGGAGCGCGACCCGCTGACCCGCGGCGACGTCAGCGCCGACCAGCACTTCACCCAGCCGCCGCCGCGCTACTCGGAGGCCAGCTTGGTCAAGAAGATGGAGGAGCTGGGCATCGGCCGGCCGTCCACCTACGCCTCCATCCTCACAGTGCTGCGCGACCGCAACTACGTGCGCCTGGAGAACAAGCGTTTCGTGCCGGAGGATCGCGGCCGGCTCGTCACCGCCTTCCTGACCAGCTTCTTTGAACGTTACGTGGACAGCAACTTCACTGCGTCGCTCGAGGAGCAGTTGGACGACATCTCCGGCGGACGGGCGGAGTGGCGCGCGGTGATGCAGGCGTTCTGGGAGCAGTTCTCCCGCGCCGTAGAGCAGACCCGCGACCTGAAGATCAGCGACGTGATCGACGCGCTGGACCAGGACCTGGGCCAGCACTTCTTCCCCTCCAATGCTGAAGGCGCCGACCCCCGCCTATGCCCGGCCTGCCACGCCGGGCGGCTGGGGCTGAAGCTCGGCCGGCACGGCAGCTTCATCGGCTGCTCCAACTATCCGGGCTGCCAATATACAAGGCGGCTCGCGATCAACGGCGGAGAGGATGGCGGCGAGACCCTGAAAGAGGGCATGCGCGAACTCGGTCACCATCCCGAAACCGGGGAGGCCGTGACGGTGCGGCGCGGTCCCTACGGCCTCTACGTGCAGCAGGGCGAAGCGAATCCGGAGGACAAGAAAAGCAGGCCGCGCCGCACGTCGCTGCCGAAGGGCGTCGAGGGGGATCAGTTGACGCTGGAACAGGCGCTGGGCTTGCTGTCGCTGCCGCGGCTGGTTGGCATCCATCCCGAGCGGCAGGAGCCTTTGGAAGCCGGCATCGGCCGGTTCGGCCCGTTTATCCGCATGGGCAGCATCTATGCGTCGCTCGACCGGGACGACGACGTGCTTTCGGTCGGTCTGAACCGCGCCGTGGACGTGATGGCGAAGAAGCTGGACAGCGTGCGGTCGCTGGGTCCGCACCCCGCGGACAAGGAACCGGTGATGGTGCGCAAGGGGCGGTTCGGCCCCTACGCCCAGCATGGCCTGCGCGTGGCCAACCTGCCGCGCGACGTGGCGATAGACGAGCTGACGCTGGACGACGCTGTCGCGCTGCTGGCGGAAAAGGGTAAGGTGCTGAAGGCGAAGCCCGGCCGCAAGCCGACGAAGGCTGCGTCGGCCAAGGCTCCGAAAACCGCGAAGGCGAAAGGGTCGCCCGCGGTCAGGGCCAAGGCGGCAAGGCCGGCGGCGGCCAAGCGGCCAACGCCCAAGATGGCTGCCAAGGCGGCCAAGAAGCCGGCAGCGAAGCGGCCTGCCGCCACGCCATCACGGACGGGGATCACCCGCACGGCCGGCTAGCGTGGCGCGCCGGGTTGGCACGGCTGGAGAGGGTGCGCTGCCGTCGCGGGAAGCCGTGCGCCTGTTCATCCGCGCCGCCGGCGGCCGGGTCGGCAAGCGGGAAATCTCCCGGGAATTCGGCATCGGCCCCGAACTGCGCGTCCCACTGCGCGCTTTGTTGCGAGAGCTTGCCAAGGAGGGCGCCATAGCACCAGCTGGACATCGCCGCTTCAGCCCGCCGGGCCGCCTGCCGGACCAGATGGTGGTCCGTGTCACCGGCACCGACCGGGACGGCGACGCGGTGGCCCGTCCAGTCGATTGGACCGGGGACGGTCCGCCGCCCATGGTGCTGATGACGCCGGAGCGCCGCGGCAACCCGGCTCTGGCGCCCGGCGAGCGGGTGCTGGCCCGGCTCAATCCCATCGGTCCCGGCAAATACGAAGGACGCACCCTGAAGCGCCTCTCGGACGAGCCGGGCCGCATCCTGGGCGTGTTCCGCGCGCCCAACCGCCTGGTGCCCACCGACCGCCGGGCCAAGGCCGAGTGGCTGATCCCGTCCGGTGAGGCCGGCGACGCCGAGTCCGGCGAAATCGTTGCCGCCACCCCCCTGCCCCATGCCGGCCTAGGCCTTAAGCCCGCGCGCGTCACCGAGCGCCTGGGCCGCATGGGTGATGCCCGCGCCGTCAGCCTGATCTGCATCCACGGCCACGACATCCCGCAGGACTTCCCCGAGGAGGCCCTGCACGACGCGGCCCGTGCCCGGGCCGTGCCGCTCGGCAAGCGCGAGGATCTGCGCGGAGTGCCGCTCATTACCATCGACGGCGAGGACGCGCGGGACTTCGACGATGCGGTGTTCGCCGAAGCGGAGGGCGACGGCTTCCGCCTGATCGTGGCCATCGCCGACGTCGCCCATTACGTGCGGCCAGGCGCGGCGCTGGATCGTGCCGCCTGGACCCGCGGCAACAGCGTGTATTTTCCCGACCGCGTCGTGCCGATGCTGCCGGAGGCGCTGTCGAACGGCTGGTGCAGCCTGCGCCCGCGGGAGGACCGGGGCTGCCTGTTTGCCGAGATGCGGATTGACGCCGCCGGGCGCAAGACGGCGCACCGGTTCGGCCGCGGCTTGATGCGCAGCGCCGCCCGTCTGACCTACACGGAGGTGCAGGACGCGCACGACGCGGGCCTGGGTCTGGACCTGCCCGGCGTTATCCCGCCGCTCTATGCCGCGTTCCGCGCGCTGCTCGGCGCCCGTCAGGCCCGCGGCACGCTCGATCTCGACCTACCGGAGCGCAAGGTGGTGCTGGAGGAGGGCCGGGTGACGTCCGTGGCGCCGCGCCCGCGCCTCGACAGCCATCGGCTGATCGAGGAGTTCATGGTGCTCGCCAATGTCGCTGCAGCCGAGGAACTGGAAGGCCGGCACCTGCCCTGCATGTACCGCGTGCACGCGCCGCCCTCCGACGAGAAACTTGCGGCGCTGCGCGTCTTCCTGCACGGTGTGGGCATCAGCCTGGCGCCCGGCAACGACCTGCATCCCCGTGACCTCGACCGCGTGCTGCAAAAGGTCGCCGGCACGGAGCAGGCGCCGCTGGTGAACGAGGTCATCCTTCGCAGCCAGTCGCAGGCGGCCTATAACCCTGACAACATCGGCCATTTCGGCCTCAGCCTGCCGCGCTACGCCCATTTCACCAGCCCAATCCGGCGCTACGCCGACCTGCTGGTGCACCGCGCGCTGGTCAGCGGCCTGAAGCTCGGCGTAGGCGGCCTAGCCCCGGACGAGGCGGCGCGGTTCCCTGAAACGGCCGAGCACATCAGCGCCACCGAGCGCCGCGCTGCCCTGGCCGAACGCGAGGCCATTGACCGCTACCTCGCCGCCTACATGGCTGACAAGGTCGGCGCCGTGTTCGCGGCCCGCATCTCCGGCGTGCAGCGGTTCGGCCTGTTCGTTACCCTCTCGGAGTCCGGGGCGAGCGGGCTGATTCCCATGGCGGCGCTGCCCGACGACTATTGGCTGTATGACGAGGGCACCCAGTCGCTGTCCGGACGCCGCACCCGAATGATTTACCACTTGGCCCAGGATGTCGAGGTGCGCCTGTCGGAGGCAAGCCCGGTGACCGGCGGATTGCTGTTCCAGATGGTGTCGCCTGCCCGCGCGGCCCGTCCGGATGCGCAGTCGCCGCTGCGTGGTGCCCGGTGGGAGCGCCGGTCTCCGGGCAGATGAAGCAGGCGCTCGCCCTGGTTCTCCTGCTCATGGCAGTTCCGGCCTGGGGACAGCCCGCCAGGCCTGGGCACGCGGAGTTCCCGAGCGGACTTGCCACTTCCGTTCTGACCGCCTCGTTCGAGTTCCTGGAACCGCGCACCTTGGAGCCAGTATCGGTGCCGCAATTGATACTTTGGGGGCTGCGCGGAGCCATTTCCCCCGATGTCGGCCTGACGATAGAGGAGCGTGGCCTCGTGCTCGATCTCAGGCGGGCCAACCGCAGCATCCATCAATGCGTCATCCCGCTCGCGTCCACTGCCGCCGCATGGGGACAAGCTGGGGCGGAGCTCATGTCCGCGGCCTGGGAGGCGTCCGACACCGTGCGGGATGCCGGGTTCCAAGCGTTGATCGCCAGCTTCTTCGACGAGATGTTCAACCATCTCGACCCCTACTCCCGCTACGTGCCGCCCGGCGCCGCCGACCTCGACCGGGCGCGCCGGTCCGGGGCGGCCGGGATTGGGCTGGCGCTTGAAAAGGTCGGCCAAGCGTTCGTCGTGCAGAGCGTGAATGCCGACGGGCCGGGCGCCGAGGCCGGCATCATCCAAGGCGACAGCATCCTGGCCGTGGACGACCAGGCGACGTTGGGCGAGGACCTGGCCACCGTCCTATCCTGGATTGCCGGGATCGACGGCACCGAGGTTGGCATCACCTTGCGCCGGCGCGACGGCAGCACGCAGGTCATCGACGTCGAACGGGTGGTCGTACCTCCGGAGACGGTGTTTGCCGAGCAGGTCGGCAACCTGCTGCTGGTGCGGATCGCCGGGTTCAGCAGCGACACGGACCGGCGCTTGGGGCAGGAGTTTGAACGCTTGCTGGCCCACGGACCGGTGCCGCGGCGTCCGCGCGGCGTGGTGCTCGACCTCCGCGGCAACCGCGGTGGCTTGCTGCGGCAGGCCATCGCCGCAACCAGCCTGATGCTTGAGAACGGATTGATTGCAGTCACCGCCGGCCGTAATCCGGGTGCCACGCATGAGTGGCGGGCCATAACCCATGATGCGACCGAAGGCGCGCCGATCGTGGTGCTGGTGGATGGCCGTTCGGCGAGCGCCGCCGAGATCATGGCGGCGGCATTGGCCAACCAAGGCCGCGCCGTGGTGGTGGGCAGTTCCACGCTGGGCAAGGGGCTGGTGCAGACCATTGCAACGCTGCCGGACGGCGGGGAGCTTTTCGTGACATGGAGCCGCGTGCTGGCGCCGTTGGGCTGGCCCATCCAAAGTCTCGGCGTCTTGCCTCAGGTCTGCACCAGCCAGGGCCTGGACGCGACCTTGCAGCAGTTGGCCAGCCTAAGCCGGGGTCGCCTGCTCTTGGCGGACGCCTTGGCCCGGCACGACGCCGCCCGCGCCTCGCTTCCCAGCCCCGAGATCGCCGCTCTGCGCAATGCGTGCCCTGCCGCCGATGGGCGCGAGGCCGATATGATTGCTGCCCGCTACTTGCTGGATCATCCCGCCGCCTACGCCGCCGCGCGCCAGCAGAGGCCGCTGTTCGGTGCGCTGAAACCTTGAGGCTGCGGATGCACAGGAGTCGCCAGGCTTGACCCGGCAGGCCGGCATGAGCATGTTCCACGCCTCACGCCGCCCTTCTTGGGCGCACGTCATCTAGGAAGCAGGCTGTGGCCAAGAACAACACGGTTCAGATCAAGCTCGTATCGACTGCGGATACTGGCTACTTTTATGTCACGAAGAAGAATGCCCGGACCACGACAGGCAAGCTGGAACTCAAGAAATACGACCCGGTGGCGCGCAAGCACGTGCCGTTCAAGGAAGCCAAGATCAAGTAGGCCAGAGAACGGCTCCGTCGCGTTTGCCCTGCGCAACGGAGCCTCCAAATCATCGCACCACGGATTGGGTCTTGCTGAACGTCGTGTTGCGTTCCGCGTTGCTGATTTTTCAGCGTAACAATTCTGCGCTGCACAGCTAACTGTGATGCAGTCGTGTCTGTCGGCGTGACACGCCGATATTGTTCGCCAGGGCAATGCCCGGCCAGGTTCCAACATTCATTACGAACCCTTCTCGATCGAGCATCGACCTGATTCAAATCGCGGCATACCGTCAATCAGGCACTCAACATCTGAAGGGACCGTCGTTAACCATATCGCAAGCTTTGTGATGGAAAACGTGACACGGAACCAATAGTGAGACGGGCATGATTGCTGCAAACCACATCACCCGACGGCGGACACCTTCGCCCACTGCCTGCCCGCCGGCAACCACGGGCCGCACTGCGGCAACGGCCCGCCGACGTCTGGAGCGCGGACTGCGCGCCACGAACGCCGCCAGCGCGCCTATCCTATATTACCAGCCTCGGCTCTGTTTGGCGACGGGAGAGATCGTGGCCAACGAGGCTTTGGTCCGCCGGCCGGATCATAAGTTTGGCTTGATCCCGGCCGATGCCCCTGTCTCCATTGCCGAGCAGGGCGACTTGATTGGTGTCTGGTTGCTGATCGAAGCCTGCAAGGAAGCCGCCTGCTGGAACGGTGCTCGCCTTTCCGTCAACGTTTCAACCCGGCAATTACAATCGGGCACCTTGCCGCTCCAGTTGGCGACGGCATTCGAGCAGTCGGGCTTGCCGCCTGACCGGCTCGAGCTGGAATTGGCGGAATCATTGCTGGTGGACAGCAGCACCGACACGCTACTGGCGCTGTCGGCCATCCGTGACCTAGGCGTCGGCCTGGCGCTGGACGATTTCGGCACCGGCTTTGCCAGCCTGTCCATGCTGAAGCGCCTGCCGCTCACCGCGGTGAAGCTGCACCACTCGTTGGTGCGCGAGCTGCCGATGAACCGCGAGGATGGGGCTATCGCACGGGCCGCGATTGAGACCGGCCGGGCCATGCGGCTTACCACCGTCGCCGAGGGCGTCGAGACCGAGGCCCAGCGCGCCTATCTTTCGGGCATTGGCTGCGACGAGGGGCAAGGCTGCCTGTTCAGCCAGCCCTTGCCGGCCGGACAACTCCGCCCGAGGCTGGGCCTCGCTTCCTGATGCTCATGGCTTGCGGTATAGCGCGCTCTGCGCCAGCGTCGTTCCATGAATACTCAAGCTGCTTCTTTCGTCGCTGACATCGAGGCGACGATCCTGATGCTGACCGCGCAGCGCGGCCCGACCAGGTCCATCTGCCCGAGCGAGGTCGCACGCGCGCTCCGACCCGATTGGCAGTCTTTGCTGGGCGCGGTGCGCCGGGCCGCCTGCCGGCTGGCCGCCGATGGGCGGATCGATATCCTGCGCAAGGGTCATGTAGTCGCACCTGTTGGCGTCAAAGGCGTGATCCGGCTCCGGGCGGCGCAGCCGTCCCAGGGAGCAAGCTGATGCGGGCGCTCGGACCGGTCCTGGGCGACGCCTGGCGGCTGGCCCTGCCCTATTTCCGGTCCGAGGAAAAATGGGCGGCGCGCGGCTTGCTGGTGTTGATCATTGCGCTGAACCTGATGCTGGTCGGCGCGCACGTCGTGCTGAACTATTGGAACGGCGCGCTCTTCGATAGCCTGCAGAATAAGAACTGGGAGTTGTTTATGCAGCTCCTGTTCAGCTACCGCACCGGGGATGCTGGCTTCATGCTCGGCTTCGTGCCGATCGTGGTGATCTATATCCCCATTGCGATCTATCGCACCTATCTGAGACAGTTGCTGGAAATTCGCTGGCGGCGCTGGCTGACCGACCATCTGATGACTGACTGGCTGTCCGACCGCGCCTATTACACCATCGGCCTCACCACCAGTCCGGCCGGCGCCGGCACCGACAACCCGGACCAGCGCATCTCCGAGGATTTGCGCAAGTACGTGGAGGACACGCTGCGGCTCGGCCTGGGCCTGTTGTCCAACGTCGTCAGCCTGTTCAACTTCGCGCTGATCCTGTGGACACTGTCTGGCACCGTGACGCTGCTGGGCATCACGGTTCCCGGCTATATGCTGTGGGTCGCGATCCTTTATGCTGCCTTCGGCAGCGTTCTGACCCACTACGTTGGCCGCCCCCTCGCAGCACTCTCGTTCCAGCAGGAAAAGGTTGAGGCGGATTTCCGCTTTTCCCTAGTACGCCTGCGTGAGAACACGGAGGGCGTCGCCCTTTACGGCGGAGAGGCGGCGGAGAAGGCCGGCCTTGTCCACCGCTTCGCCGCCGTGTTCCTGAACTTCCGGGCCATTATGCAGCGGCAAAAGCTGCTCAACGCCATGATCGCCGGCTACGAGCAGGCAGCGTCGATTTTCCCGTTGGTGGTCGCTGCCCCGCGATACTTCTCCGGCGCGATCCAACTTGGCGGGCTGACGCGCATCTCAGGGGCATTTGGCAGCGTCCAAGGCTCGCTGTCCTGGTTCATCGATTCCTATGCGGATTTGGCGTCGTGGCGCGCGACGGTGGCCCGCCTAGCCAACTTCCAGTGTGCCATCACCGTCGCGCGCGGCCTGGCGGACCAGGGCACCCGCTTGCGGTCCGGCGCTGGGGACGGAATCGCGGCGACGGATCTGACCGTCGCGCTGCCGGACGGTACGCCGTTGCTGGCCTATTCCGGCGTGCTGTTCCCCAAGGGCCAGTCCACCGCCATCTCCGGACGGTCCGGAAGCGGCAAATCCACGCTGTTCCGCGCGATCGCTGGCATCTGGCCCTATGGCGGTGGCAGCGTCGAACGGCCGCCGGGCCGCTACCTGTTCTTGCCGCAGCGGCCCTACATCCCGCTGGGCACGCTGCGCCACGCCCTGACCTACCCCAGCGCCGACAGCAGCTTCGGCGACGACGCGGTCCGCCAGGCGCTGGCCGATGCCGGGCTGGCGTCGCTGGCCCTGCACCTCGACGACGACCAGCCCTGGACCCAGCGCCTGTCCGGCGGGGAGCAGCAACGGCTCGCCGTCGCCCGGGCACTGCTGCTGCGCCCGGACTGGCTGTTCATGGACGAGGCGACCGCAAACCTCGATCCCGAAGCCGAAAGTGAACTCTACGCCGAGCTCCGCCAGCAGCTTCCAGACACCACGATCATCTCGATCGCCCACCGTCCGGCCGTTGCGGCTCTGCATGACACGGCCCAGGTGTTCCGTCGCTCGCCGGGCCAGCCGGGAACGCTGGAGCCGCTTACGAGGCGTGCTGCCGAGTGATCTTCAGCACGGCCGCGCCGTAGCGTTGCAGCTTCGACGCGCCGACTCCCTTGATCTCGCCGAGATCGTCCAGGTCAACCGGGGGTGCGCTGGAGATCTCCCGCAGCACGCTGTCATGAAAGATGACATAGGGCGGCACGGACTGCGCCTTGGCTTCGGCTGCCCGCCACTGCCGCAGGGCGTCGAACAGCCCCCCGGCGCCCACGCCCGGCGCTGCCTCCGCGGCGCCGGGCGGGGCCGGTGTGCGATCACGGCGGCGAGGCGCCGGGGTCTGCATCGGCTCCGGCTCGTCCCGCAGCATGAAAGTTGCCTCGTTGCGCAAGATCGGCCGCGCCTGGTCAGGCACCAGGGACAGCGTGGCATACTCGCCGCTGTCGGTCCGCAACGCGCCGCGAGCGATCAACTGCCGGATCACCCCGCGCCAGAAGCCCGGCGGCCGGTCCGACCCGATCCCGTATGTTGGCAGCTCCTGGTGCCGGTGCTTCAGGATCATCGGCGTCTCCTGCCCACGCAGCACCGAGATGATGTGCATCGCGCCGAACCGCTGCCCCGTGCGGTAGATCGCCGAGAGCACCTTTTGCGCCGCCACGGTACCATCGAACAGCGACACGGGGGACGTGCAGGCGTCGCAGTGCCCGCAGGAGCCGGGCAGTGCCTCGCCGAAGCAGGCCAGCAGCGACCCGGTGCGGCAGGCGGTCGTCTCGGTCAACGAGATCATCGCCTCCAGCCGCTCGCGCATGACGCGCTGCTGCGCCTCGGGCGCGCTGGACTGCGCGAGCCAGTGCCGGGCACGGGCGATGTCCTCCCCGCCATATAGCAGCAGCGTGTCGGCCCGGTCCCCGTCGCGCCCGGAGCGGCCGATCTGCTGATAGAACGCCTCCGGGCTGTCCGGCATGTCCAGATGTACCACGAAGCGCACGTCCGGACGGTCGATCCCCATGCCGAAGGCGATGGTCGCCACCATGATGACCGCCTCCCCGCTGCGGAACCGGGTCAGCGCCACCCGCTTCTCCATCGCCGACAGCCCGGCGTGGAACGGCAGCGCCGTGAACCCGTCCGCCTTGAGCCGGAGCGCCGTCCGCTCGGTCTTGTTGCGGCTGCCGCAATACACGATGCCGGCCTGGCCCTTGTGTCGGCTCAGGAACGCCGACAGCTGCTTTGCCTCGCTCTCCTTTGCCTGCGCCGCAATGTGCAGGTTGGGGCGATGAAAGCTCGCGGTGAACATCTCCGCCTCATCCATGCCCAGCGCGTGCAGGATATCGACGCGGGTGCGCGGGTCGGCCGTCGCGGTGAGCGCGATGCGCGGCACGCCGGGGAAGCGTTGCGCCACCCGGGCGAGGCCCCGGTACTCCGGACGGAACTCGTGCCCCCAGGCCGACACGCAATGCGCCTCGTCGATGGCGATCAGGGCGATGCGCTGCCGGGCCAGGCGATCGAGCGTGCCCGGCATCGACAGCCGCTCCGGCGACACATACAGCAGGTCGAGCCGGCCCGCGTCGAGATCGCCGGCAACCGCCCGCGCGGCGTCGGCCTCAACCTCGGAATGCAGCGCCCCAGCGGCCACGCCGAGCTGCCGAAGGGCCGCGACCTGGTCATCCATCAGCGCGATCAGCGGCGACACGACGATGGCCGTGCCGGGGCGGCACAGGGCGGGAACCTGGTAGCACAGGCTTTTGCCGCCGCCGGTCGGCATCAGCACCAGCGCATCGCCCCCAGCCATCACCCGCTCGATGGTCGCTTCCTGCAGGCCACGGAACGCTGGGAAGCCGAACACGCGGCGCAGCACGTCCCGCGGTGCGATCCGGCCCTCTGCAATGTTCTGCGCAGGCATCGGGCGCCTAGTCGATGCCGACGGCAACCCGGCGGCCTTCGACCCCTGGGTCGCCTCCGACTGAACTCTTGAGCTGCGGCGCGACGCGGCCGCGGTCATCGCTTTTCGCTGCCGGACCATCTGTTGCGACCTGCGCCCGCAGTTTGGGCAAGGCCAGCTTGACATCAGCCGAGCCAATACGGTCGGCGTAGCCCGCCACCACCGCCCCACGACCCGGCGCCGCAAGGCGGCAAGGCGCTGGCAGGTAGAATGTTGCTGTGGAGAACGTCACAGCCAAGTCCTTCGCGATGTTCAACGCCCATCCTTCGTACTTGCCCGGAGCTACCGCCGTCAACCGTTCAGGCTGCAGCCGCCACGGCACGTCCAGCCGAAAGCCGAAAAATGCGGTCCAGGCGCTCCACCCCAATCAGGCGATGAACAATCAGTACCACCGTCCGCCCGGCGGCCACGTCATTAAGAGTCAGAAGAAACGCACGTTCGGTGGCAAAGTCTAGCCCCGTCGCCGGCTCGTCCAAGATCAGCACCGGCGCCTGCGACAGCAGCGCCCGGGCCAGCGCCAGCCGCCGCCCCTGCCCGCCCGAGACCTGCAGCCCGCCTTCGCCGATCCAGCTCTCCAGCCCGTCGGGAAATCCGCGCACCGTGTCGGCAATCCCGGCCCGATCCAGCGCGGCCCAGAATTCAGCGTCGGTCGCGTCGTCGCGGGCCAGCGCCAGGTTGGCCCGCACCGTGTCGCTGAACAGATGCGTGTCCTGGCTCAGCCAGGCAATGCGCGACCGCACGTCCTCCGCGCGAAGGCGCGCGACATCGACGCCGCCCAGAAGCACGCGCCCGGCCTGCGGAGCTGCCACCTTGAGCATCAACGCGGCCAGCGTCGATTTGCCGGAGCCGGACGGCCCGAGGATTGCCACCCTGCTGCCGGCCGGAATGTCGAGTGTGAGGCCGTCCATCACGGCCGGGCGGTTTGAGCGCCAACGGAAGCCGACGCCCTCGAACCGCAGCGAGGTGCCGCCGGGCAGCGGCGCCGGATCGGCCGGCTCGCCTGCGCCGGACTCCGTCGTGGCCGCGGCGATGCGCCCCGCCGCCGCCGCGGCGTATCCTGCCAAGGCACCGGCGCGCGGCATGCCGCCCACGACCTCGAACGCCGCCAAGGTCAGAAATAGCCCGGCGACCATCATGCCGGGCGTGGCCCCGGGCGACAGCAGCACGACCAGCAGCGCCGCCTGGCCACAGACAAACGCCGCCGCCTGCGCCCACGACGCGCGGCGGCTCACCTGGCGCTGGGCCTGGAACAACGCGGCCTCCCGCGCCTGCACCGCGGCCAGCATGCGGCCCTCCGCGCCGTAAGCCCGGACCTCCCGGATGCCATCGATGGCGTCCAACGCCGCGGACCGCAGCCCGGCCGCGGTCTCCGCCAGCCGCCCGCCCGCCTCCAGAGTTAGCCGGGCCGCCACCCACGGCAGGACGACGGCCGAAAGCAGGAACAAGCCGCCGACCAGCAGCGCCGTCCTGCCGTGCCCCATCGCCAGCACCCCGACGAGCACCGGCAGCAGCAGCACGGCCGCGACGCCTGGGACGATGATCCGCAAATAAAGGCCGTCCAAGGCCTCGATGTCGCCGACCACCCGGCCGAGCGCGTCACCCGACCGCATGAAGCCAAGCCCGCCCGACGACTGCTGCGCCAGGCCACGGAACAGCCAAACGCGCAGACCCGCCAAGGCTCGGAAGGTGGCCGCATGGGTCAGCATGCGCTCGCCGTAGCGCAGCACGACCCGGACCACGCCCAGTCCGCGCAACACGCCGGGCAGAAACAGCAGCGCCGCCAGCCCGGCAGCCTCGGCTCCCGTCACCGGACGCAGCGCCAGTCCGCCAGCCACGGTCGCAAGCGCCACGCCGGCGGCAACCGTCAGCAACGACGCCAGCAGCCCGGCCAGCAGCCACCCCCCGTAACCGCGCCAGAGCGCCAGGATGGGCAGCAGCGCGCCCAGGCTCCGCGGCGTCATGCCACGCCCTGAACCGGCGATGTTCGGCCGTCGGACAGCTCAAGCGTCCGGCCGCCGAAAGCGTGCGCCGCCGCCGAGTGGCTGGCCAGGATCACCGTCCGCCCAAGCGCCAGCCGCCGCAGGCTGTCCAGCACGTCGGCCTCGGTTGCCGGGTCAAGATGCGCCGTCGGCTCATCGAGCAGCAGCAATGGGGTATTGCGGATGAAAGCTCGCGCAATGGCGACACGCTGCGCCTGGCCGCCGGACAGGCCGTAGCCACCCTCGCCGATGGGCGTGTCCAGGCCGTTGGGCAGCGCCGCCGCGAATGATCCGACGCCCGCGGCCCGCGCAGCATCCTCCACCTCGCGGTCGGTCGCATCATCCCGCCCGAAGCGGATGTTGTCGCGGATGCTGCCGGCGAACAGCACCGGGCGCTGGCCGATCCATGCCGTCATCCGTGCCAGCGCCGAGGGCACGATCGTGCTGATATCGGCGCCGTTCAGGGTGATGCGCCCGCTGTCCGGACGGACAAAGCCCAGCAGCAACTCGATGACGGTTGATTTGCCGGCTCCGGACGGCCCCACCAGCACCATCGTCTCCCCGGCGGGTACTCGGAAACTCAGCCCATCGAGCACGGCGCCGCGCGACGGGTCCCAAGTGTAGCGCACATCGGTGAAAGCGACCGACACACCGTTGGCCGCCACGGTGCGAACCGGCGGCGCGGCGGCAGCCTCCGGCGGCTCCGGCAGGCCCGCCAACTGCTCCGCCGCTCCCGCCGCCTGCAAACGGTCTTGATAGGCTGCGGCAAAAACTCGGAGCGGCGCGAAGAACTCCGCTACCAGCACGAGCACGAAAATCGCCGCCATCGGATTGGTTCCGCCGCGCCATGCCGCAGCATAGCGCCCGGCCAGCAGCACGAGGGACGCCGCGGCAGCGCAATCGAGCGTCGCGGACGACAGGAATGCAACCCGCAGTACCCGAAGCGTCCGGCGGCTCAGGTCGTCCGCCGCAGCCTGCAGGCGCTGCGCCTCCTGCTCGGCGCGGCCGGCCAGAACGATGGTGGCGATCCCGCGGACACGGTCGAGGAAGCGGGCCTGCAACCGCCCCATCGCCACGAACTGCCGCTGCGACGCCGCAGCTGCGCCCAGTCCTGCCAGCGCCATCCCGACCGGAACCAGCAACCCGGCCGCTCCCAGGATCAGCGCGCCCCAAGGATCGACCAGCAGCACAGCAAACCCCACCAGCAGCGGAGACGCCAGCGCCAGCACGGACGCGGGCAACCAACGGGCAAACAGGCCCTCCAACGCTTCAATGCGATCCACCGACAGCGCGGCAAGCTCGCCAGACCGCGAGCCGCGCAGGAAAGCCGGCCCGGCGCCGAGAAGGCGAACGAACAAGTCGCTCCGCAGGCGTCGCCGCGCCGCCACTCCGGCCGTGAACGAAAGCTCGTCCGACATGATCAGCAAAACGGCCCGCAGCACCGCAAGCGCCGCGAACAGCAGCGGCCACAACGCGGCGGCATGCGGCGGAGCCGCCAGGATCGCGCCGGCTAAAATCTGCGCGAGACACCAAGCCTGACCAATGGCGGCCAGCGTCGCCAGCATTCCCAGCATCGCCAAGAGACGAACCGCCCGCCGCCCCATCGCCATGTTGCGCGTCATCCAGGCCCGGCCGGGTTTCGGCAGACTTGTCACAGCTATCCCTCGCTTCCGCCCGCCAGCTGCTATGACGCCAGTGCCCGGCGGGCCGTCGCCGCCAGCCACTCGGCGGCGACCGGCAGGATGGCGTCGTTGAAGTCATAGCCGGGATTGTGCAGCTCCCCGCCCAGCCGGGCGGGGCCGTTGCCGATCCAAACGAACGCTCCGGGCTTTTGCTCCAGATACCAGCCGAAATCCTCGCCCGCCATGCTGGGCGGCACGTCCCTACGCACAGGAATGCCCAGTCCGGCGGCGCAGGCTGCGGCAAGGTCCGCCTCCGCCGGCGTGTTGACCGTCGCGCACACGCCGTGCTGCACCTCCACCTCGACCGCCACGTCGAAGCTCGCGGCAATCCCTGCCGCCACGCGGCGGATGCCGGCCTCCACCAAGTCGCGGATCGCCCGGCGGTGCGAGCGGAAGGTACCGGACAGCACGGACCGGCTCGGGATCTGGTTGGCCGCCACCCCGGCATTCATCGTGCAGATCGACACCACGGCACGTTCGAGCGGATCCACGTTGCGAGACACCACCGACTGCAGCGCCACAAGGAGATGGGCGGAAGCCAGCAAGGGATCGCGCGAAAGATGCGGCATCGCAGCGTGCCCTGCATGTCCGTCCACAACAATGTGGACGCGCGAGCCGGCGGCCATGACCGCACCGTCATGCACGGCGACGGTTCCGGCCTCAAGGCCGGGCCAGTTGTGGTAGCCGAAGATGCGCTCCATCGGAAAGCGGTCGAACAAGCCGTCCGTCAGCATGCTGCGCGCGCCGCCATAGCCCTCCTCGGCGGGCTGGAACACGAAATGGACAGTGCCCGACCAATCGGCGTCACGCGCCAGCAAGGCTGCCGCGCCCAGCAGGCTGGCGGTATGGCCGTCATGCCCGCAAGCGTGCATCACGCCTGGGGCGGCAGAGGCATAAGGCAAGCCCGTTGCCTCGGCGATGGGCAGCGCATCCATGTCCGCACGAAGCCCGACGCTGCGATTGGACAGCCCGCGAGTGAGCGTTGCGACGACACCATGGCCACCAACGCCGGCGGTGAATGGCACGCCTAGACTGCCCAGCGTACTGCACACAAAGGCTGCGGTGTCGCATTCCTGCATTGACAGCTCGGGATGCTGATGCAGGTACCGACGCCATTGCGGGAGAGCTTGCTGCAAGCTGGGATCCATTCGCCACACTCCATCTCGCCATGGATGTGCCGTGTGCCTGTCACTCGCGCAAGATGCCGTCACGCCGGGGTCTTGCTGGCCAGCGTGCCGAGCATAGGACTTTCAAGGCGCTTTCGTTGCAGCGGCAAATGGACCTTGTACCGTGTGCCGTGACCCTCCTCAACCTGCAAGGTGGCGCCGAGTTGCCGGGCGAAGCCACGAATCAATTGAATGCCGATGCCGTCGCGCGTCCCCGCTTCCGTCTCGACCCGGCCGGCAGGAATGCCGACGCCATCGTCGAAGATGTCAAGCTCGGCGTGGCCGTGATCGGCCGTCAGGTGAACCGAGATGCTGCCGCGTCGCCCGCCGGGGAAGGCGTATTTCACGGCATTGCTGACAGCCTCGGTGACGATGAGTGCGAGCGGAACGGCTTGGTCGCTCGACATCTTAAGTTCCGGGGCCTCGATCTCCAAACGCAACCGCTCTCCAGCCTTCTCGCCCATTGCTTGAAATAGCTGGCTGCACAGTTCAATCAGGAACTCACGCATGTTGATTGTATGCAACTCGCCGTGGGCATACAGGTGACGGTGCAACGTTGCGAGCGTGCGCACGCGGTCGCGTGCAGACTGAAACTCAGCGCGCGCCTCAGGCTGGCGGATGCGGCTGGCCTGCAGGTTCAGGAGGCTTGCGACCACCTGCAGATTGTTCTTCACCCGATGGTGAATCTCCTGCATCAGGAGTTCCTGCTGATCAACGGCCGCTGACAGCCGGATTTGTTGTCGATGCAACATCAGCGTTGCCCGCTGGAAAGAGATGGTCAACTGACGCAACTCGCGTGTGGACGGCACGCCTTGCAGATCCGGGCGTCGCTGAAAAACGGTCTCAGGACGCCATTGGTTTACAGAGTCGTGAAGCGACGCCAGTGGGCGCGACACCAAAAAAGTGGCCGCCACGGCCGTGCTCACCGCTCCCAGCAACCAGACTACCAGCAGTGCTGCAGCTGAGCCTGACAGCAACGCCGTAATCAGCAGCGACAGGCTGACAGCCAGGTGAACACAGCATATGCGAACTGTAAGCGTGTTGCACGCTTTCCAAAAGCGTCTCATCACAAAACCGGTTTGGCAAACCGGCGAAAACTCACTTCTTGCGATCTTCCTCAATCAGTTTAAGCAGTTCATCTGGGATTGGCTCCCGGGCAATGTCATCATAGAGCTGGTGCAAGCTCCGTTGCAGCCAAACATCGAACGCGGCAACCACGGGCTTGATCTGCTTTCGCAATGTTTGCGACTGTTTAGACTTATGTTGGGTCATTCTGCAGTGATTCATGCCCGTTTAACCCGGAAGCTCGTATCCCTAACAGAAAACCTCGATAAGGGTTTCAGAGAATGTTACGGCAATGCGTCTTACCTTCAACGTAGCGCGATGCCGGTATCTGGGTTTTCATCGCCGACATAGCCGACTTCCAGCAACCGGGTCGCACGGACACCGACGCGGTCCTTGCCTTTTGCGTCGGTTTCGCCCAGCAGCCACGCTTCAAGCTGTCGGCGTGCCCGGAACACCCGGCTCTTGGCCGTGCCCACCGCACATCCCGTCGCCTCGGCCAACGCCTCATAGCTCATGCCATGCACCACCACCATCAATAACGCCTCCCGCTGATCGGCGGGCAGACGGGTCATCGCCCGGCCAAGCTCCTTGAGCGCCAGGCGGTCCTCATGCGCCGCTTCGGTGGCGAACGCGGATTGCGGCACGTCGTCGATGTCGGTGGTGTCGCGGCGCTTGCGCAGGTTCGAGATGAACCGGTTGCGCAGGATGCGATGCATCCAGGCCGGAAAATTGGTGCCCGGAATGAAGCTTGCATGCGCAGACAGCGCGTTGCAAACGGCATCCTGGACAAGGTCCTCGGCGGCCGAACGGTTCCTGGTGAGTGCCAACGCTTGGATGCGCAGCTTGGGAAGAATCGAGATGACTTGGTCGTGGAACGAGGGGTTCATCGATCTGCCTTCTTGTGTCTCAACTCACCCCAATGGCCGGGCGGCGCCAAGCGTTGCAGTTGCCTGGTCACGAAATCATGAGCGCCTTAGGCCGGATTGGCCTTGGTGTCGTCCATCAGCAGCGCGAGGCCGCTGCGCGCCCGCGACAGGCGCGCTTTCATGGTGCCCACAGGAACGCCGCAGATGGCGGCTGCTTCCTCGTGCGACATTTCCTGGGCGCCGACAAGGAGCAGCGCCTCCCGTTGGGAGGGCGGTAGGCGCCACATGAGCTGCTGCAGGTCGGTGAGGTCTGCCTGGGCGAGCTGCTGCGGGTCGGCAGCCTCCGCCTCGTCGAACCGCGCCTGCAACGCGGTCGCCTCGCGCTTGCGCCGGCGCGCCTGCTCATAGAACTGATTGCGGAGGATCGTGAACAGCCAAGCCTTCAGATTGGTGCCGGGCTGGAACTGGTTGATTGCGCCGAGGGCGCGTACGATGCTGTCCTGCACCACGTCGTCCGCCCCGGCGCGGTCCCGCACCAGGAACCGTGCGAAGGCGCGAAGGTCCGGCAGCAGCGCCACGATTTGGTGCCGGATGTCTGTGTCGGCTATGTTCATCTGCGCATCACCAACCAACTCGACTGCCCGCCCCAATCCGCTTATCCGGCCCACACAGCATCAGTGCACGCGCGTTGTGTATGAAAGGTACGACTGATGGCCAATCCATGTCGCGAGGACCTGATCCGAGCGCTGCCTTATGCGCGCCGCTACGCCCGCGCACTCACCGGAAGCCAGAGCCGTGGCGACGTCATGGTCGCGGACAGCCTGCGCGACCTGCTGGCCGGCCACGCCGCGCTCGACGAGGCGCGTTACAGCCTTTATCACGCCATCACGCGCCGGTTCGATGGCCTGAGCACGCTCAAGACCAATTTCCTCACCGGCGGCTTGTCGCAGGTCCAGCGCCAACTGCTTCTGCTGACGTCGCTTGAGGAGGTGCCGATCCACGTCGCTGCCGAGATTGCGCACCTTCCTACGGCCGCCGCGGAAACCCAGCTGGCCGAGGCGCGCGCCCATCTGCGGGCCGGTGCCGCGACCGACGTGCTCATCATCGAGGATGAGCCGATCATCGCCATGGACATCGAGGAGCTCGTGCAGAACTGCGGGCACAATGTCGTGGGCGTCGCAACCACCGAGGCGGAGGCAGTGAAGCTTGCCGAGCTGCACAAGCCTGGCCTGATCCTTGCCGACATCAACCTCGGGATCGGCGGCGACGGGACGGCAGCCGTGGCGCGCATCATGCGGCATCATTACGCGCCGGTCATCTTCGTGACCGCCTATCCGGAACGCCTCCTGACTGGAGAGGACCTCGAACCCGCTTATATCATCACCAAGCCCTTCGAGCCGCTCACCCTCGCCATCGCGACCTACCAGGCCGTGACCGGAGGCGTGCGCCTCGATTGACGGCACCGCCCCGCGCCCTTGGCACGGCGGCCCCATCCAGCGGCCAGCAATCAAACCCGGCGGGCGCGGCAACTAAGTGTCTGCCGCTGCGATGCAAAGACCATTCTCCGGTGACCCAGGAGTGACTGCCATGCACACCCCTCTGCGCGCGGGTCATTCCATGACGCCGGCCCGCGCCCCCCGTATCTGCCTGTTGGACAGCGACGCGGCGTTTCCAGACCTCGACCGGGCGGCCACGCTCGGGTTTGACCATGCGCTGCTTGCAGCAGCGCCGGCGGACGTGGCTGCATGGGCAGCAGCAGCGCGGCCGCTCGGCTTGTCTCTCCTCATCGACGTCAACGTGGGTGAAGTCCCCTTGGAGGCCACCGGCGGGGACAGCGTTCCTGCAATGTTCGTCGTGACCCCGGCCCCCATGGTCGATCCGCGGCAACCGCCGAGGAGCGCCCAAGCCGCCATTGTCACGGTGGCCGATTCCGACGATGCCGAGCGGCTTGCCGAGTGGTGGGCGCCGCGAGTCGCGGCGCTGACGGAAGCGGGCGCTGCGGGCGTGCGGGTGCTCGGGCTGGCCAACTTGCCATCCGCGACCATAGCGCCCTTCCTGATCCGCTTGCGCGAGCTGGTTCTCGATGCGATCCTGTTCGCCTGGACGCCTGGCCTGCCTTGGGACAGCGTGGCCGCCCTGCCGGAGGGCGTGGTTGATTACGTCGCGTGCTCGCTGCCGTGGTGGGACGGGCAGGCCGACTGGCTGTGGCAAGAACTCGGCCTGTTCCGGCGCATCGCCCCCGTCGTCGCGCCTGCGGGCAGGCACCAGGATGCGATGGCCGCACTGCTTGCGGATGGCTGGATGCGTCGCCTGCCGGACCAGGCCGAGGCCGCCGAAGTCGAGCGGCTGAACGCCTTGCGGGCGCAACCGGCGTTCGGCTCCGGCCCTGCCCGACTGCTGTCCGGCGCCGGGCAGGCGGTGACGGCCTTGCTGCGGACGGATGCCGCCGACCCGCGGCAGGCCCGCCAGGCGGCGCTGTTCCTGCTCAACGCCGATGCCGCGCCGGCCACGGTCAACGGCGCGGCGGTGCTGCCGGGCGCCGGTTCGTTCGGACCATGGCTGTCCGAGGCCCCGGGCGAGGCATTCGATCCGGCATTGAGGCTGACGCTGCCGCCCGGCGCCGTGGCGGCGTTCACGGCCAAGGCCCTGCCGCCGCCTGTCCCGCAGCCGGCCGGCGGCGCCGAGCAGGCAGCCCGCCGTCCACGCCTGGCCATCGAGGCCGCCTCGCCTTGCGTCGATGGCGGCCGGTTCCCGTCGCGGCGAACGGTGGGCGATGTCGTCGAGGTCGAGGCGGACATCATCGCCGACGGCCACGACAAGCTGGCCGCCATGCTGCATTGGCGTGGTCCCGGCGAGGCGGACTGGCACGAGGTGCCGATGCAGCCCCTCGTCAACGACCGATGGACGGCGGCATTCCCGCTGCGGCAGCTTGGCGTGCATCACTATAGAATTCAGGCCTGGCGCGACGCCTATGCCACCTACGCCGACGAGTTAACCAAGAAGCACGCCGCCGGCGTTCCGGTCGCACTCGAACTGCGGGAGGGCGCCTTACTGGTGGCCCAGGCTGAGGCGCGGGCTGGGCCTGCGGCCAAGGCGGCGCTGGCGCAAGTCGTCCGATCTCTCAGCCAGCACGACGCGGACGCCCAGCGACAGGCCCTGTTGTCGCCGAAGGTGGCGGGGTTGATGGCAGGCGCCGATGACCGCCCGCTGGCCGCGATGCTCGATCCGGTGCCTGTACAGGCCGAACGGGTCGAGGCGGGGTTTGCTGCCTGGTACGAGGTGTTCCCACGGTCCATGAGCGACGACCCTGCCCGGCACGGCACCTTTGCCGACGTGGAGCGCCACTTGCCCCGGGTCCGCGACATGGGGTTCGACGTGCTGTACTTCCCGCCGATCCATCCCATCGGCCGGACCAACCGCAAGGGCCGCAACAACTCGCTCACGCCGGGTCCGGACGATCCCGGCAGTCCCTATGCGATCGGCTCGCCCGATGGCGGGCACGACGCGCTGCATCCCGAACTTGGCACGATCGAGGATTTCCAGCACCTGCGCGCCGCCTGCGCGGAGCATGGACTGGAACTGGCGATAGATTTCGCTATCCAGTGCTCGCCCGACCACCCTTGGCTGAAGCAGCACCGCGATTGGTTCAACTGGCGGCCGGACGGCTCGATTCGCTACGCGGAGAATCCGCCGAAGAAGTACGAGGACATCGTCAACGTCGATTTCTACGCGCCGGGCGCGGTGCCCGGCTTATGGAACGAGTTGCGCGACGTCGTGCTGTATTGGGCCGGCCAGGGCATCCGCCTGTTCCGCGTGGACAACCCGCACACGAAGCCGCTGCCGTTCTGGGAGTGGATGATCGCCGAGGTGCAGGCCCGCTATCCCGATTCCATTTTCCTGGCCGAGGCGTTCACCCGGCCCAAGGTGATGTACCGCCTCGCCAAGGTCGGCTTCTCGCAGTCCTACACCTACTTCACCTGGCGCAACACCAAAGCGGAGTTCCAGGAGTACCTGACGGAGTTGGCCCAGGGACCGCCGCGGGAGTTCTTTCGGCCGCACTTCTTCGTCAACACCCCGGACATCAATCCGGTGTTCCTGCAGACCTCTGGCCGCCCTGGCTTCCTGATCCGCGCGGCCCTGGCAGCCACGCTCTCCGGCCTTTGGGGCGTTTATAACGGGTTCGAGCTGTGCGAGGGCACGCCCATGCCGGGCAAAGAGGAGTACCTGGACAGCGAGAAGTACGAGATTCGCGCTTGGGACTGGGACCGGCCCGGCAACATCGTGGCCGAGATCACCCAGCTCAACGCCATACGCCGGCTCAACCCTGCGCTGCACTCGCATCTGGGCGTCACCTTCCTGCCGGCAAGCGGCGACCAAATCCTGTTTTTCGAGAAGGCGACGCGAGACCGGTCCAACGTTCTGCTGATCGCGATCAGCATGGATCCGCGGTTTGCGCAGTATGCCGAGCTTGGCATCCCGGCGACATGTGACGTCACCGATCTGCTTGGAGGCCGGCAGTTCCGCTGGACGGACCGGACGCAACGCATCACGTTGACGCCGGACCGGCCCTACGCCATCTGGCGGATTCGCAACGCAAACGAGTGAGAACGAGCATTAGCACTTCCCTGTCGCCAGACGCTCCGCTTGCCGCAGCCGCGCCTGCCCCGGCCCACCCTGTCCAGGCTCTGCCCGTCCCGACTCTGGCCGCCATGGAGGACCCGTCCTGGTACAAGGACGCGATCATTTATCAACTCCATCTCAAGTCGTTCTTTGACGCCAACAACGATGGGGTGGGCGACTTCCGCGGCTTGCTGGAAAAGCTCGACTACGTCGCGGAGCTTGGCGTGACCGCGATCTGGATGCTGCCGTTCTACCCGTCCCCCCGCCGCGACGACGGCTACGACATCGCGGATTACCAGGGCGTGCACGCGGATTACGGCGACATGGAGGACGTGCGCCGGTTCATCGAGGCCGCGCACAGCCGCGGGCTGCGGGTGATCACCGAGCTGGTGATCAATCACACCTCCGACCAACACCCTTGGTTCCAGGCGGCCCGGCTGGCTCCGCCGGGCAGCCCGGAGCGCGAGCGTTACGTGTGGTCCACGACGGATGAGAAATACGCGGGCACCCGCATCATCTTCATCGACAGCGAGACCAGCAACTGGACCTGGGACACGGTGGCCGGCGCGTACTACTGGCACCGCTTCTACTCGCACCAGCCTGACCTCAACTTCGACAACCCGGCCGTGCTGGAGGACGTGCTGTCCATCATGCGGTTCTGGC